>NZ_JAFKIC010000118.1 GCF_017306585.1 Mesorhizobium sp.
TCTATTTGTCTGATAAAATGCGACGTTTTGTTGCATCCGCAGACGATGCACAGATATCAGGCAGCCTTGACTTCCTTGATCGCCTTCTCGAAGGCGGTCTTGATCGGCTTGGAGACCTCTTCGGCGGCCTTGGAGGCGACAGCCTGGAAGTCCTTGGCCTGCTCGACGCTCAGTTCGACGCGCTTGCGCAGGAAGGCGGTCTGCAGCTCGACGACTTCCGACAGCGACTTGGCGCCGATCAGGGCTTCGAGATGCGAGAAGCCGGCCTCGGCATTGGCGCGCAGCGCGGCAATGGTCTTGAGCGACAGGTCGCTGGAAACAGTCTTGGCGGTCTCGTAGGTCGACTCCAGAGCCTTCTGGGTCTCCTCGGCGCCGGTCTTGAGCTTGGCATAGGCCTCTTTCGACTGCTCAACGCCCTTTTCGGCGAAAGCGCGGATCTGGTCGGTGGCCTTGGAAGCGTCGAAGCTCGGGAATTCAACGTTTTCGATCGTCTCGGCAGTCTTGGTCTTGGTCATTTTCCATCCTTTCAGCGGCAGCGGCTTTGACAGAAAGCCGTCTCGTTCATGTATGATGGCAATATAAAGGCAAATTTTGTGCATTGCAATATCTTTGTTGCAGTGCACAAAAAGAATCTTTCCCAGCGTTAACCAAAAGCCCAAATTCCAGCCTTTGCACGTTCTGGCTTGTGGACCTTCGCGCCCGCGGCTTTTATTAACAAAGC
The DNA here is from genome assembly GCF_017306585.1 of Mesorhizobium sp. Lineage (GTDB taxonomy): Bacteria > Pseudomonadota > Alphaproteobacteria > Rhizobiales > Rhizobiaceae > Mesorhizobium. The sequence goes on from NZ_JAFKIC010000118.1 coordinate 722, forward strand.
GTTAACTGCAAATTCGCCGCTCCGTGAGGGTTCGCCAAGCGCATGCCGTCCGAATACTCCTTCCTCGACGTCGCCGTGCTCGACGCGGTCCGGCAGCGCTTTGCCGCCGGCGACGCGATCGCGATCCTGTCGGAGGACCTCGAGCAGGTGATCTGGGCCAACGGACCGGGAGCGGCCGTCTTCGGCTATCCCGATATCGAAGCAATCATCGGCGCCTCGGCGCGGCTGCCGCTGATCGCACGCCGCCAGATCACGGCAACCAGCGGCTTTCCCGAGATCGGCAGCGACCGCGCCATCACGGTCCGGCTGGCGACCGGTATGAGCAGCCGCGCCGTCGGTTTCCTGGCAAGTGCCGTGACCCTGCCCGATGGCGAGAAGGCGATCATGCTGGCCGTGCCGGCGGCGCAGACAGGCTCGCGAAGCGCGGCCGAAATCGCAGCCAAGGCGATCAGCGGCTTTACCGAGGACGGTCATTTCATCGCTTTCGTCGACGCCAGGGGCAATGTCGAAGCCGCCTCCGACGGGTTTTCCAGACTCGGCATCCAGCCAGCGACGCTGGCCGCCCTGGTCGCCGATGTGGCGGCCGAAGGAGAGCGCATCGTCAAGCGCCTCGTTCCGGGCGGCAAGACATCCTATCCGGCAGGCCTCGCGCAGTTGACACCGGAACGGCATCTGCTTGTCGTGATCGACGAGGATCAGTTCGAGGATAGCGCGGCCGCTTCGCCGGTGCTGGCGGATGAGCCCGCCGCTCCGCCGGAAGGCCACGCAGACGACACTGGCGATACGGCAGCGGAAGGCGTCGCGACCGAGCCCGAGCCTCAGCAAGACAGTCAGCCAACGGCGGATGTTTCACGCGCGGAGCCGATCGGGCATTCGCCTGCCGCCACCGAGATCGAGCCGGAGGCCGCCGCTTCCGAGCCAGTAGCGGAGGAAGGGCCGCAGGAGGCAAAGCAAGCGATCGACAAGCCGGCCGAGCCGATGCCTGATGTCGCCGACAATGATCAGCAAGCAGCGGACGGCGCGCCGGCACAGCACGATCATTGGTATTTCCATGCCGGCGAAGACGACGCTCAACCCGAGCCGCCCGCCCCGGAAATCGAAGCCGAAACGACCGGCGCCAAGGCTCCGGCCGAAAGCGCGAAGCAGGACGAGCCTGCAGCGCCGGCGCCTGTCGCGGCTTCGGCGGCCAGGACGATAGACCGGACCGCGCCGCCGTTGCGCTTTGTCTGGCGCACCGACGCCGAGGGCAAATTCAGCGCGCTGTCGCCGGAATTCGCCGATATCGTCGGTAAGCAGGCCGCCGACGTGATCGGCCGGCGCTTCAGGGATGTCGCGGCCGCCTTCGGCCTCGATGCCTCCGGCGAGATCGCCGGCCTCCTGGAGCGGCGCGACACCTGGTCGGGCCGTTCCGTGTTGTGGCCAGTCGTCGGCACCGACATGAAGATACCCGTCGACCTCGCCGCGCTGCCCGTCTATGGCCGCAGCCGCGCCTTCGAAGGCTTCCGCGGTTTCGGCGTTGCCCGCAGCGGCGATGCCGTCGTCGATCCGGAAGCGATCGGCATGGCGCTGGTGCCCAATGGCGAGGTGGCGGCAACGCAGGAGCCGAAGGACGCCGCACCGGCAGCCGAACAGCCGAAGGCCGAACAAGCGCAGATTGAGCAGCCCAAGGCGGAGGCGCCCAGAGCCGAAGAGCCGAAGGCGGAGGATCCGTTCAAGGGCGAAGTGCCGGCGCTGACCATCGTGCCGAAGCCCGAGCGGCGCTTTGCCGACAAGGTGATCCGGCTGGCGGAACACCGGCAGCCGGCCAACGACAAGGGCTTGTCCACGCTGGAGCGCAGCGCGTTCCGGGAGATCGGCGAGCGGCTGAAGAAGGACAATCCTCCCGCCGACCCGCCTAAGGTCGAGGCGCCGGCTGTCGAAAGCGCCCCGGAAGCGGCAGCCCCTGCAACGGTCGAGCCGGCGGTCGAAACAGCCCTGGAGAAGCCGGAAGCCAAGATCGAACCCGCCGGCGAGATCGCGGCGACGCCTCAAGCCGAGCCGGAAGCAAAGAGCGACGACGTCCTCTCGCCGGCGCCTGAGGACGACGCAACGCCGTCAGAGGCATCCGATGCCGACGCCCAGGATGAAGCGGATCTTGCGCGGCTCGATGGCGCTCATCCCGACGACGTGCCCGATGAGGAACATGCCGGAACGCCGTCCACGGCCAACGGCTCGTTGCTCAGCTATGCCGACCGCCATGACGAACCCGCTTCGATCACGGATGGTGACGCACCGGCCGCCGCCGGACCGGCAGGCACCGAGGCGACAACAGCCGAACCAATAGCGATGGAGACCAAACCCGCATCCGCGGACGCCGGACACGTCGCCGCCGATGACGATGACAGCATGACTTCGGCCGATTTCCGCGATGCCGAAGACAGCGAGGACTGGGCTGAAGACACGGGCGTCGCCCCCGGCGGCGACGGTCAGGGCGGGCATGCCGAGCGGTCCGCCGCGTCCGACGGACAAGGCACTGCGCCTAGCGCCGAGAGCATCGGGGCACCTGACGCGGCAGCGACACAGCGACCACGCCTCCAGGTGCCGCCGCTCAGAACCGAAGGGATCGTGCCGTCGGCCTTTTCTGTCGGCGATGAGAGCAAGGCTCCCGATACCTCGCTGCTCGGCAAGCTGCCGGTGCCGCTGCTCATCCATTCGGGCGACCAACTGTATTACGCCAATGAGGAATTCCTCGACCTGACCGGCTACGAGACGCTCGAGGACCTCGAGGATGCCGGCGGCCTCGGCGCGCTGTTTGCCGATCCGTATGCCGATGACGGCGCTTCCGACGGCAGCGACCGGTCCTTGCGGCTGAGGACGCGCGACGGACAGGAATTCCCGATCGACGCCATATTGCGGTCGGTGCCCTGGCGCGACGGCAAGGCGCTGATGCTGGTGGTGCGCCGCTCCGGCGAGGACGACGCGCCTGTCGCCCTGCATGCGGCGGGCGAGGAGCAGACGCAGCCCGACATTTCCGACCTCAAGGCACGCATCGCCGAGATGCGCACCATCATCGACACCGCCACCGACGGTGTCGTGCTGATCGGCAGCGACGGCACCATCCGGTCGATCAGCCGGCCGGCCGAAGCGCTCTTCGGTTTCGACAGCGACGAGGTCGCCGGCAAGCCGTTCGCCTCGCTGTTTGCCATCGAAAGCCAGCGCGCGGCGCGCGACTATCTCAGTGGCCTGTCGGAGCCCGGCGTGGCCAGCGTCCTCAACGATGGCCGCGAAGTCATCGGCCGCGAGGCGCAGGGCCGCTTCATCCCGCTGTTCATGACCATCGGCCGGCTGCCCAACGACAGCGGTTTCTGCGCCGTCGTGCGCGACATCACGCAGTGGAAACGGGCCGAGGAGGACCTCACCCAGGCGCGCGCGGTGGCCGAACGCGCCTCCTCGCAGAAGACCGACTTCCTTGCCCGCATCAGCCACGAAATCCGCACGCCGCTCAACGCCATCATCGGTTTTTCCGAGCTGATGGTCGACGAGAAGTTCGGACCGGTCGCCAATGACCGCTACCGCGACTATCTCAGAGACATCAACCGTTCGGGCAATCACGTGCTCGATCTGGTCAACGACCTGTTGGACATCTCGAAGATCGAGGCCGGCCAGCAGGAAATGGCCTATGAGGCGGTGTCGCTCAACGACACGCTGGCCGAGACCGTGGCGATGATGCAGCCGCAGGCCAACCGCGAACGCGTCATCATCCGCTCCAGCTTCGCCTCGCGCCTGCCTGAAGTGGTGGCGGACCTGCGCAGCGTGCGGCAGATCGCGCTCAACATCCTGTCGAACGCCATCCGTTACACCCAGGCCGGCGGCCAGGTGATCGTCTCGACCGCCTATGAGAGCTCGGGCGACGTCGTCATGCGGGTGCGCGATACCGGCATCGGCATGAGCCAGGCCGAGATCGAGCAGGCGCTGAAGCCATTCAAGCAGATCAACGCGCTGAAACGCGGACGCGGCGACGGCACCGGGCTCGGCCTGCCGCTGACCAAGGCAATGGTGGAGGCGAACCGCGCCCGCTTCACCATCAACTCGACGCCCGGCGAAGGCACGCTGGTGGAGGTCGCCTTCCCGTCCACCCGGGTGCTGGCGGAATAGGCATCTCCCCGGATGCAGCCTTCGGGGCAAAAGAAAAGGCGCCCAAAGGGACGCCTTAAGAGATGGGATTGCTGTCACAACGGGGGCTTGAGCGAATTCAGATCCTCCGGGGGCAGAGGAACGGGATTTCTCCCTCAAGTTACGTGCGACTATCGACGTCGGGCCTTAACAACTCCTTACCGGGCCGCCGGAAAATTTACGAATGTGTACCACTCGTGAAATCTAGGTAAATTCACGCGACAGATTTCGTTAACCATGCCGGTTGGCGTCACTGCGCAAGCTGCGGCAGGTTCCTGAACAGGTCCAGCGCTTCCGGATTGGCAAGCGCTTCCTTGTTTTTGATGGCGCGGCCATGAACCACGTCCCGCACGGCAAGCTCGGTGATCTTGCCAGACTTGGTGCGCGGAATGTCCGAGACGGCAACGATCCTGGCCGGGACATGGCGCGGGCTGGCGCCGGTGCGGATCTTGGCGCGGATGCGCTTCTCCAAGTCTTCGTCGAGCTTGACGCCCGCGGCCAGCCGCACGAACAGCACGACGCGCACGTCATTGTCGAAATCCTGGCCGATGCACAAGGCTTCCAGGATTTCTGGCATCTGCTCGACCTGGTTGTAGATTTCGGCCGTACCGATGCGCACGCCGCCCGGATTGAGCGTGGCGTCCGAGCGGCCATGGATGATCATGCCGCCATGCCCGGTCCATTCGGCGAAGTCGCCATGACACCAGACATTGTCGAAACGCTCGAAATAGGCGGCGCTGTACTTCTTGCCGTCGGGATCGTTCCAGAAGCCGATCGGCATCGACGGAAAGGCCTTGGTGCAGACCAGTTCGCCCTTCTCCTGCCTGACCGGCTTGCCGTCATCGTCCCAGACATCGACCGCGAGGCCAAGGCCGGGCCCCTGGATTTCGCCGGTCCAGACCGGCTCGATGGGAACGCCGAGCACGAAGCACGAGACGATATCGGTGCCGCCGGATACGGAGGCCAGATGCACGTCCTTCTTGATACCGTCATAGACGAAGCGGAAATCCTCCGGCGACAGCGGCGAGCCCGTCGAGGAGATGGCACGCACGCTCGAAAGATCGTGGCTGCCGATCGGCTTGAGGCCGGCCTTGCGCACGGAATCGATGAACTTGGCCGAAGTGCCGAAGAAGGTCATCTTCTCGGCATCGGCGAAGTCGAACAGCACATTGCCGTCGGGATAGAAGGGCGAGCCGTCATAGAGCAGCAGGGTCGCGCCGGAGGCCAGGCCCGACACCAGCCAGTTCCACATCATCCAGCCGCAGGTGGTGAAGTAGAAGAAGCGGTCGCCTTCGGTAAGGCCGGCATGCAGCTGGTGTTCCTTGACATGCTGGATCAGCGTGCCGCCCGCCGAATGGACGATGCATTTGGGAATGCCTGTCGTTCCTGACGAAAACAGGATGTAGAGCGGGTGCGAAAACGGCAGCCGCTCGAAGGCGACCGGTTTGACGGCGAAGGGCGCCAGCGCCTCTTCCATTGCCACGGCCCTGTCGATCGTCTCGGCGACGTCGGTGGACGTGCCGAGGTAATCCACCACAAGAACCTTGCGGACGCTGCCGAGCTTGGCCGCGACCGCCGCCACCTTGTCGGCGACCTCGATCGCCTTGCCATTGTACCAGTAGCCGTCGGGCGCGATGAAGATGACGGGCTCGATCTGGCCAAACCGGTCAAGCACGCCCTGTTCGCCGAAATCAGGCGAGCAGGACGACCACACCGCGCCGATCGAAGCGGCCGCCAGCATCGCGGCGACGCTTTCGGGCATGTTGGGCATCATCGCCGCGATGCGGTCGCCCTTCTTGACCTTTAGTGACAGGAAAAGCTGCTGCAGGCGCGAGACCATGCCATGTAGTTCATTCCAGGACAGCCGCCGTTCGACCTTGTCCTCGCCGCGAAACACGATCGCCTCACCGGCACCGGTCTTCTTCAGCAGGTTCTCGGCGAAATTCAGCATCGCGCCGGGAAAGAAGGCGGCGCCGGGCATCCTGTCGGCATCGGCGAGAACCTGCTCGCCCTTGTCGCCGACGATGCCGCAGAAATCCCAGACCAGGCTCCAGAACGCCTCGCGGTTCTCGACGGACCAGCGGTGAAGGTCTGCGTAGGAGGGAAATGCCGTGCCGGTGGCCGCCTGCGCCGACTTCATGAATGCGGTGAGCGGCGCGGCGTCAATCCGGTCTTGCGACGGGGTCCAGAGCGGTACTTCAGCAGCCATGATCGATCCTCCCAGGTCGTCATCGCTTATGCATATTGCAGCGCAGCAGAGCAAGATTTTGTTAAGCCGACGCGGCCGGATGTGCGCAAATGCCATCGCCGGGCCATAAAGACTTGAAATGCGTCGGCCCAAAGTCGTAGTGACGACTGGAAGCCGCAGGTGGCGACCGGGATTTATACCCCTCGGACGATTTTTTGCCGGAATGGAGGCATACGGGGCGATATGCCATCATCCTTGATCCGCCGCGGAGTATGGGCGATCGGCGCTGCCGTGATCGTCGTTGCTCTGGTGGTCGCCGCCCTGCCGCTGATCGCCTCGACGCGGATCGTGCGTGACCGCATCGCCTGGGAAATGAGTGCGTGGAGCGGCTTTCGGGTCGCTATTGATGGCTCGCCGCGCATCGAGGTCTGGCCAAAATTCCGTGCCATCCTGACCGATGTGACGTTGTCGAAGTGGACGGACGGCGACGCGCCGCCGGTGGTGGAAGCCGAACGGGTCGAAGTCGACCTCTCGGCGATGGCGGCGTTGCAAGGCGATGTCGCGTTTTCGACGGCACGGCTCGTGCGGCCGACGATCCGCGTCCAGCGCACCACGGACGGCCTGTTCCTGCCAACGGCACCGACGGGCGGGCGTATCGCGCGCTCCATCGACACGGCGCGCGGCGTGGTCAATGCCGATCCAGCCAAACCCGATCTCGACAAGCTGCCGGCGGACGCCTTCGGCACGGTGGAGTTCAGGGATGGCCGCATGGTCGCATCCGTCAACGGCAAGGACGTGGAAATCCTGAGCAGCCTCAACGGCAAGGCGACCTGGGCGGCGATGAACAGCGACGCGACACTGTCGGCAACCGGCATCTGGCGCGGCGAGAGCGTGACGGTGGACGCCGCTTCGGCCAAGCCGCTGGTGCTGTTTGCCGGCGGCATGGCGCCGCTTACCTTGTCCTTCAAGGCAGCACCCGCCACCTTCTCGTTCGACGGCACCGCCAGCATGTCCAACAATGGCTATTTCGACGGCCAGGTGAAGTTCGCGGCGCCTTCGCTGCGTCGCGTGCTGGAATGGTCGCAGGCCGGCATAGCGCCGAGCGCCGCGATCGGCTCGGTCAGCATTTCAAGCAAGGTCACGGCGTCCGCGGGACGTGTCAAATTCGAGAACACCGCACTGGCGCTGGACAACAATCCGGGCATGGGCGCGCTGGACGTATCGCTTGGCGACGCTCAGCCGCTGATCTCGGGTACGCTCGCCTTCGATACGCTCGACCTCAGGTCGTTTCTGTCCGCCTTCACGCCGCTGGGGCCGGCAAGCGGCGCCGCGCCCAGCGACGTCAACACGAGTTTCGCCGACCGGGTCAACCTGGACCTCAGGCTCTCGGCGGCGCATGCGACGGCAGGCGCCATCCAGCTTGCCGATGTCGCAGCGACCGCGCAGGTCAAGGACGGTCTTTCCGTCTTCGATATCTCCGACGCCTCGGCCTTTGGCGGCAATATCCAGACCAGCCTCCGTTTCGACCGCAAGCCGGAAGGCACGCAGGTCGAGATCCGGCTCCTGGCTTCCGATGTCGATGGCGGCGCGTTCGGCACGGCCGCCGGCATGACCCGGCTGGTGCCTGTCGGCACGGGAACCGTCTCGGTCATCCTCAAGGGGCCAGGCAGGACCTGGGACTCGATTTTCGAGAACGCCGACGGTTCGGTCTCGGCGACCTTCGGCCCCGGCGCGCTCAGCAAGTTCAATCTGCAGGCTTTCCTCAAGCACACCGAACAGGGCGGCTTCTTCGCGCTCGACGACGTTTCGGATGGAACGCTGCCGATCGACGGCGCCGAAGTGAAGGCAACCATTTCCAGAGGCGTGGCGAGGCTGGACAAGGCCGAGGCCAATTCGGCGAAATACAAGATCTGGCTTTCCGGCATCGCCTCCTATGCCGGACGCGGGCTGGCCCTGTCCGGCGGCGTCACCCAAGCGGATCAGGCGGCAGCGCAGAAAGCCGGCCAGCAAGGCCCCAACCAGTCGTCCTTCTTTGTCGGCGGGACGTGGAGCACGCCGTTCATTTCACCGATCAGCCGCGGCGTGTCGGGCGAATAGGGCAAATCCAGGATAGCGTTTCACCGCTTGCCGAAACGATGAAACGCCTTGATCCCGCGTTTGCCTTCTATCAACCGCGCTGCGCGGCCTGTTCGTCGAGCTGGCGCTGCACCTCACGCCGCTTGTTCGCGATCGAGGCTACGATCACACCGACCGCGACAACTGCGATCAGAAGGGTGCATGCGGCGTTGATTTCCGGCGTCACGCCGAGACGGACCTGGCTGTAGATCTTCATCGGCAGCGTGGTGGCGCCGGGCCCCGAGGTGAAGCTGGCGATGACCAGGTCGTCGAGCGACAGCGTGAAAGCCAGCATCCAGCCGGACACGATCGCCGGCATGATGACCGGCAGCGTGATCTGGAAAAAGGTCTTGGCCGGCGTTGCGCCGAGATCCATCGCCGCTTCCTCCAGCGAACGGTCGAAGGACACCAGACGCGACTGCACGACGACCGCCACGAAGCACATGGTCAGCGTGATGTGGGCGAGCGTGACGGTCAGGAAGCCGCGGTCGAGACCCACGGCGACGAACAGCAACAGCAGCGACAGGCCGGTGATGACTTCCGGCATGACGAGCGGCGCAAAAACCATGCCTGAAAACAGGATACGGCCCCTGAACCGGGTGTAGCGCGTCAGGGTGAGCGCGGCCAGCGTGCCAAGCACCGTCGCTACCGTGGCCGAAATGACGCCGACGCGCGCGGTGACCCAGGTGGCGTCCATCAGGCCCTGATTGTGAAACAGCGACACGTACCATTTGGTCGAGAAGCCGCCCCACACGGTGACGAGCTTGGATTCGTTGAACGAGAAGACGATGAGCAGCACGATCGGCAGGTAGAGAAAGGCAAAGCCAAGCACGATCGAGGTGACGTTGAAGCGGCTCCAGGTGGTGTTCATTTGCCCTGCTCCTGTGCCTTGGCCTGCGCCTGCTGGAAGAGCATGATCGGCACGGTCAGCAACAGGAGCAGAATGACCGCGACAGCCGATGACACCGGCCAGTCACGGTTGGCGAAGAACTCGTTCCACAACGTCTTGCCGATCATCAGCGTTTGCGATCCGCCGAGCAGGTCGGGGATGACGAATTCACCGACGGCCGGGATGAACACAAGCAGGCAGCCGGCGATGACGCCCGGCAGCGACAGCGGGAAGGTGATCTTCCAGAAGGCAGCGGTCGGCGGGCAGCCGAGATCCTTGGCGGCCTCAATCAGCGAATAGTCCATTTTCTCCAGCGAGGAATAAAGCGGCAGCACCATGAACGGCAGATAGGAATAAACGATGCCGATGAAGATTGCCGTATAGGTGTTGAGGATGACCAGCGGCTGGTCGATGATGTGCAGCGACAGCAGCAGCTGGTTGAGCAGGCCCTCGGGCTTCAGGATGCCGATCCAGGCATAGACGCGGATCAGGAACGAGGTCCAGAACGGCAGGATGACCAGCATCAGCAATGTCGGGCGCACGGTGGCCGGCGCGCGCGCCATGCCATAAGCGATGGGGTAGCCGACGATCAGCGTCAGCACGGTCGAAATGGCGGCGATGACCAGGCTGGTGACATAGGCCTTGAAGTAGAGCGCGTCCTGCGTCAGCCAGGCATAGTTGTCGAGGTTGAGCTCGCGGAACCCGCCGAAGAAGCCGGAAAGGCCGTCGCTGAAATCGAGCACCGGCGTGTAGGGCGGCATGGCGATCGCCGTCTGCGACAGCGATATCTTGAAGACGATGATGAAGGGGATAAGGAAGAAAAACAGCAACCAGACGTAAGGGACGATGATGACGAGCCGGTTGACAAAGCCGGCCGCCAGCCGCGTCAGGAATGGCTTGGCGGCGGCCGGTGCCGCCGCGGCGTCGGTGATGGCGATGTTGGACATGTCCGCCCCCTTACCTGGTCAGCACGACGCCGGCATCGGGCCGGAATGAGACCCAGGCACGGTCATTCCAGGTCAGCGGATCTTCTGTAATGCGCGAGGCGTTCAAGGCGCTGGCCCGGACGATCTGACCATCGTCGAGCTTGATGTGATAGACTGTCATGTCGCCGAGATAGGCCACGTCATAGACCTCGCCTTCAAGGGCGTTCACGGCATCGACCGGCTTCTTCGACGACACCTTGATCTTTTCAGGCCTGATGGCAAAGACGATATCGGAATTGGGGGCCGCGGCGCCGCCGTTGTCGACGACGATCTGGGCTCCGGTCGATCCGGTGATGCGGGTGGTGTTGGCCGTCCGCTCGGCGACCTTGCCTTCGAACATGTTCACATTGCCGACGAAATGAGCGACGAAGCGCGACGTCGGGGCTTCGTAGACTTCGGCCGGCGTGGCGACCTGCATCACTTCGCCCTTGTCCATGATGGCGATGCGGTCGGCCATGGTCATGGCTTCTTCCTGATCGTGCGTGACGACGACGAAAGTGAGGCCGAGCTCCTGCTGCAAATCCATCAGTTCGAACTGGGTTTCTTCGCGCAGCTTCTTGTCGAGCGCGCCAAGCGGCTCGTCGAGCAGCAGCACCTTCGGCCGCTTGGCGACCGAGCGGGCGAGCGCGACGCGCTGGCGCTGACCGCCGGAGAGCTGGTGCGGCTTGCGCTTGGCGAACTGCTCGAGTTTGACCAGCTTGAGCATTTCGGCAACGCGCTTCTCGATATCCGGCTTGGGCATGCCTTCCTGCTTGAGGCCGAACGCGATGTTGTTCTCCACGGTCATGTGCGGGAACAGCGCATAGGACTGGAACATCATGTTGACCGGCCGGCGATGGGGCGGGATGCCACGCAGGTCCTGGCCATCGAGCAGGATGCGGCCGGCGCTCGGCTCCTCGAAGCCGGCGAGCATCCTGAGCAGCGTCGACTTTCCGCAGCCGGAGGCGCCAAGCAGGGCGAAGAATTCGCGCTCGAATATGGTCAGCGACAGATTGTTGACGGCCGTGAAGTCGCCGAACTTCTTGGTGACATTGTCGAACTGGATGTATGGCTTGGCGTTCGGGTCGTTCCATGGCGCGAAATCCCTGCGGATGCTGCCAAGCGATTTCATGTCCCACTCCGTGCTTTGTAATTCCCCAAAATAAAACGACCCCGGCAGTTGGCTGCCGGGGTCACGTCCAATCGCCTACTGGCCGGTAACGATCTTGGTCCAGCTGCGCGTGATGATGCGCTGGGTCTTGGGATCGTAGGGCTGGACGGTGTAGAGCTTCTGCAGCGTCGCCGCATCAGGATAGACTGACGGATCATCCAGAAGAGCCTTGTCGACGAACTGCTGCGACGCCTTGTTGCCGTTGGCATAGAGCACGTAGTTCGAGGATTTGGCGATCACTTCCGGCGTCATCATGTAGTTGATGAATTCAAGCGCTTCGGCGACATGCGGCGCATCGGCGGGAATCGCCATCTGATCGAACCACATCTGGGCACCTTCCTTCGGCACGGAATAGCCGATCTCGACGCCTTGCTTGGCCTCGACCGCGCGGTTGCGGGCCTGGAACACGTCGCCCGACCAGCCGACCGCAAGGCAGATGTCGCCATTGGCAAGCGCATTGATGTATTCGGACGAATGGAACTTCCTGATGTAGGGACGGACCTTGAGAAGAGCGTCCTCGGCCTTGGCGATGTCGTCGGGCGACGTGCTGTTGGGGTCGAGGCCGAGATATTTCAGGGCCGCCGGAATGATGTCGGCCGGCGAATCCAGCACGTAGACGCCGCAATCCTTCAACTTGGCCAGGCTCTGCGGATTGAAGAACACATCCCAGCTGTCGATCTTGTCGGTGCCGAGGGCCGCCTGCACTTTCTTGGTGTTGTAGCCGATGCCGACCGTGCCCCACATGTAGTTGACCGAGTATTCGTTGCCCGGATCGTATTTGGCGGTCCGTTCCGAGACCGTGTCCCACATGTTGGAGAGGTTCGGCAGCTTCGACTTGTCGAGTTTCTGGAACACGCCGGCCTGGATCTGGCGGGCGAGGAAGTTGCCGCTCGGCACCACGACGTCGTAGCCGCTGCCGCCGGCGAGCAGCTTGGTTTCCAGGATTTCATTGGAATCGAAGGTGTCGTAAACAACCTTGATGCCGGTCTTCTTGGTGAAATCGTCGATGATCGAGCTGTCGATGTAATCCGACCAGTTGAAGACGTTGACGACGCGGTCCTCCGCATGCCCGGCGGGCGTGAAAAGCGTCAGAAATACCGAGGTCGCCGAAAGCCATAGCGCTTTGCGGATCATGCTATTCTCCTTTGGTGAGTGTTCCATTGCCGGCTCGTCGCGAGTTGCACGCGGCCGCGCATTTGCTTCAGACTATTGTGTTGTCCAGGGGACAACAAGCGCCGATTGGCGCGCCTTTTGCGGCCTCGCGGTTGTCCCGGTCTGGAAGGAATCGCGGTGCCGTCAGAAGCTTTCGCCGCCGCGCGGACAGAAATACAGAAATATGGTCCGGTCTCGATCGGGCCGCCGGGGAGACTTGGCAAGATAAGCCTGTCTTGTTGTTGCCGTACTCCCAGCCTGCCCGGGCGGCAGCGATGTTGTCAATGGCAAAGCTTCGGCGCCGGCATCAATTAGGCGACGGCACCCCGGTGACGCCAGCGCGCTGGGGCCGCGCCTGACGCCTGAACTCGATCCCGATATGGACAAGCAGCGCCGTGACCACCACCGCACCGCCGACGATGGTGCGCCCGGACGGCACTTCGGAATGGATGAGCCAGACCCAGATCGGGCCAAGGATCGGCTCGAATGTGCCCAGCAGTGCCGCGATCGCCGCCGGGATCAGCCGTGCGCCGGTGGCGAAGAAGGCAAGGCCAATGCCGAGATTGACGACGCCGAAGGCGAAGAGAAAACCCATGTCGCCGGCCGATACGCTGAAGGTCGATGCTTGCGAGGCGGCAAAGGCCGCGGCCAGGATCGTGCCGAGACAGGTCGCCGGCGTCATGCGCACGTTGGCGAAGCGCCGTGTGATGACGGTGGCGATCGAGAACATGAACGCGATCAGCAGCGCCAGCCCGTCGCCTATGGGCGAGACGGCGCCATCGAGCGATTCCGACACCATGATCGCGACGCCGGCAATGACAGCGGCGATCGCCACCCAGGTCACGGCAGTTACTTTCTCGCGAAACAGTGCCCAGGCAAACAGCGCCGCCAGCAGCGGCACCCCGGCCTGCATCAACAGGATGTTGGCGACGGTGGTGTAGGCAAGGGCAACGACGAAGGCCGTCGATGCGATGGCGAAACAGAAGCCGACGGCAAGGCCGGGCAGGCCCATGTCGCGAAACATTCTCAGCATGCCCCGCCAGCCGTCACGCCAGACCATGAAGGAGATCAGGAAGGCGGCCGCCCAGGCCGAGCGCCAGAAGATTACCGTCCAGCTGTCGCCGACAGTGATGAAGCGGGCAATGGTGCCGCCGAAACTCCACATCAGCGCTGAAAGGAACACCAGAAGCATGCCGATGCGCTCGTCGCGTTGCGGAGCGGTCGATGCAACAAGGCCCGGCGATGATGCTGCGTCTGTCATGGGCGCGACTGTCGAGCTTTTGTGGGCGGAGCGATGCGCAAGGGGCGACAAAAAACTGCTCTGTTCGCGTAACGCAAAGATCTGGGCCGTGGCTGATCCAGACACCGGCGACGATTGTGGCACCTTTGCTTGCGCGTTACTGGAAATCGAAGGCGCTGAGGCCGGTCACCATCTCGTCGAGGCCGAGCGGACGCGTGACCGGCGGCTCGGCGCGCGCCAGGCACCCGGCGCGCTCGCACAGCCGGCATGCCGGCCCGACAGGCGTCGCCGTGACCATGGCCGACTTTCCGGCGGCGCCAGCCGCGGGCAAGGCAGCGCCGTAGACGATGTCGTCACGAAAGCCGATGTCGCAGCCGAGCAGCAGCGCGGTCCGGCGCGGTCGCTCTGAAAATGCGCCCTGCGGTCCCTCCAGGGTGCGGGCAATGCACAGGAACTCGGCGCCGTCGGGCATCTCAACCGCCTCGACGAAGATCTGACCGGGCTGGGTGAAGGCGACATGCACGGGCAGCTTGGGGCAGCCTCCGCCAAAGCGGCTGTGCGGAAAGCCCTGGCTGCCGGCCCTGCGGAAGCGGTTGCCCGCATTGTCGACCTCCAGCATGAAGAAAGGCACGCCGGCGGCGGCCGGCCGCTGCAGCATTGTCAGCCGGTTTGCCGCCTGCTCGAAGGAGACACCGAAGCGGGAGCGCAGGACGTCGATGTCGTAGCGCGAGCGCAGGGCCGCCGCCAGAAAGGCCTGATAGGGCATCATCAGCGCATGCGCGGCATAGCGCCCGAGTTCGAAGCGGGCGAGGCGGCGCGCTTCGTCGGTGCTCAGTTTGAGAGCCTGGATTTCGCCGGCGACCGCCACCGTCATGCGGATCAGGCAGGCCTCCATCGCCACTTCGCGCAACTGGTCGAACGGCGACAGGCGCTCGGACAGGAACAAGCGCTGCGAGTGGCGATCGTAACGGCGCCGCCAGTTCGGCATGGTGGCGACCGGCAGCACCTTGACCACGATGCCATATTCGCGCCTCAGCCAGGATTTCAGCGCGCCGAACAGATCGTCGCCCGGATCGAGCACGGCGGTGAATGCCTCGGCCTCCTCCTCGAGGGCGGCAAAATGGTTCGGTCGCCGCTCGAAAGTCTCGTGCACCTCGTCGATCGGCAGGCGAGCGCCGGAGAGCGCGGTCGCGCGGCCCTCTCGCGCCAGCAGTTCGCTGAGATCGGACAGCCGCTCCGCCTGCTCGCGATAGGCCCTGAACAGTTTTATCACCGCCGCGGACGCATTGGGCGCCGCCTCGGCAAGCTCGATCAGTTCCTGATCTCCCGGCAGTTCGCCGACCAGCAGCGGATCGCTGAACACTTCCTTCAGGGCAGCGACCGAGCCCCTCGCCTCACCTTGCAGTTCATGCGGATCGACCTTGTAGACGGACGCCAGCTTGAGGATCAACTGCACCGTCAGCGGCCGCTGGTTGCGCTCGATCAGGTTGAGATAGGAGGGCGAGATGCCCAGGCCCTCGGCCATGGCCGTCTGCGTCAGGCCCTTGGCGTTGCGGATGCGGCGGATGCGCGGCCCGGCGAAGATCTTCTGGTCAGCCATCGGCAGCCCTTGACAGGATTTACACCGCCGCCGCCCGCGGCTGGGGGCTTATCGTTTTACAGATATTACAAATTTACCTGGCCACCTTGTCAAACGCAATACAGGTTTTCCCTTATCTTTGGCGGTTTCCGTTGATTTTCCTGTCATGTTTCGTGGTGCAATGTAAATTCAGTAACATCCCAGCGGCAAGGAATGAGCCGCACGGAAATCGAGCAGCAATCCTTCGGAGTGACCCATGACCGATTTTTACAACCTTGTTCCCTCGGCGCCTGAAGGTCGCTTCGACGGCATCGAACGCCCCTATTCGCCTGATGATGTGAAGCGGCTGCGTGGTTCGGTGCAGATCCGCCAGAGCCTCGCCGAGATGGGGGCCAACCGGCTCTGGAAGCTCATTCACGAGGAAGACTTCGTCAACGCGCTGGGCGCCATGTCCGGCAACCAGGCCATGCAGCAGGTGCGCGCCGGGTTGCAGGCGATCTACCTGTCGGGCTGGCAGGTCGCGGCCGATGCCAACACGGCGTCCGCCATGTATCCGGACCAGTCGCTCTATCCGGCCAACGCCGCGCCGGAACTCGTCAAGCGCATCAACCGCACGCTGCAGCGCGCCGACCAGATCGAAACCTCCGAAGGCAAAGGGCTTTCGGTCGAGACCTGGTTCGCGCCTATCGTCGCCGACGCGGAAGCCGGCTTCGGCGGCCCGCTCAACGCCTTCGAGATCATGAAGGCGTTCATCGAGGCGGGTGCGGCCGGCGTCCACTACGAGGACCAGCTGGCGTCGGAGAAGAAATGCGGCCATCTCGGCGGCAAGGTGCTGATCCCGACCGCGGCGCATATCCGCAACCTCAACGCCGCGCGGCTGGCCGCCGACGTGATGGGCACGCCGACCCTGGTGGTGGCGCGCACCGACGCCGAAGCCGCGAAGCTCCTGACGTCCGACATCGACGAGCGCGACCAGCCATTCGTCGACTACCAGGCCGGCCGCACGGTGGAAGGCTTCTATCACGTCAGGAACGGCATCGAACCCTGCATCGCCCGCGCGATCGCCTATGCGCCGCATGCCGACCTGATCTGGTGCGAGACGTCGAAGCCGGACCTGGCGCAGGCCAAAAAGTTCGCCGAGGGCGTGCGCAGGCATCATCCGGACAAGCTGCTCGCCTACAATTGTTCGCCCTCGTTCAACTGGAAGAAGAATCTCGACGACGCGACGATCGCCAAATTCCAGAGGGAACTCGGCGCCATGGGCTACAAGTTCCAGTTCATCACGCTCGCCGGCTTCCACCAGCTCAACTACGGCATGTTCGAGCTCGCCCGTGGCTACAAGGCGCGGCAGATGGCGGCCTATTCCGAGTTGCAGGAAGCCGAGTTCGCCGCGGAAGCCAACGGCTACACCGCCACCAAGCACCAGCGGGAGGTCGGCACCGGCTATTTCGATGCCGTATCGATGGCCATCACCGGCGGCCAGTCGTCCACAACCGCCATGCATGAATCGACCGAGCACGCGCAGTTCAAGCCGGCCGCGGAATAGCGGACCGGGAAACACAGAGGAAACGCCCAACAGGGCTTCAGGGACAGGAGAAGAGCAATGGCATCGATAAGCCGCGTCAAGGAACGGGCGGAAGAGCAGTCGAGCGCGATGAGCGTCGACCAGCAGGCGACGATCCGCATGCTGGCCAACGACCTGCATCGTCTCAACCAGTCGGTGATGAAGGCCGTCGAGGCGGGCGTCTCGGTCGAGCTGGTGCGCTCGGCCAGGCATCATGGCGGCGACGGCAACTGGGGCGATCTGCTGATCCCGGTGATCGTCACTCAGCAGAGCCACGGCTGACCTGAAATCGCTCGGCCCGACCGTTCACCTGCGCGGATATCTGCGCAGGTGAATTCTATTTTTACGCGACCGATCCGTGGACAGAGCAGTACAGTACTGTTGCTTGTATCCACTGTCGAGACAGGTGTATCGGGGGATTTTTTATTTCAACTTGACATAGGCTGCGATCTCACGCCAATTGGCGCCCAGATTCAACTCTGCATTGAAATTGGGGGCGAACTTCTTGGCCGACTTGGGTGCCCAGTGAATCGTGAGGGCGAGACCACCAAAAATCTGAATCTGGGAACCCGGAGTTCAAGCACCGAGACGATCCATGATCCCTCGCAAGTGCTCGTCGTCGGCAAGTCACCGATCAATCGCGTGGTGGTATCGAAGATCGTCGAGCGTTCAGGACTAAGGCCGATCTCGGAATCTCCGGACATGGCGGCGAGGATTCTGCGGACACTGGTGCCCGGAGCGATTGTGCTGGACGGCGGCCCCGACAACAAGGATTGCGACGGCCTGATGGCCGGCATCGAAACGCTGCGCCGGGCCTCGGGCAGACAGAACCCGCCCGTGATCCTGCTTTCAACCAAGACTGGCACGCCGGAAAGCCTGGGCCTGCCAAGCGTCGTTGACGTGGTGGTGGCCAAGCCTATCACGCCCGAGCGTTTGCAGCCTGTGATCGATCGGTTGCTCCGCCGCTAGCCCGCTCCCACGAGAGGCATGCGCGGTTTTCCATTCGAAATCGCGCAGAAGCCGGCGATCGGATATACTTTTCAACCTCCGCTCGCAATGCCTTGCACAAGGTCGGGCAATTGTCCGAGATCGGATATCTGGCGAAATCTCGGCTCGGTGACAGGCGCCTCGACATGCTCGAGCACCCAGGTCAGTTCGTGCGGCACATGGACACCCCAGCCACCGGCCTCGATCGCCGGCACCACATCCGACTTCAGCGAATTGCCGACCATCATGCTCCTTGCGGGGCCATCGCCATGGCGGCTGAAAAGCCGCGCATAGGTCGCGGCATTCTTGTCGCTGACGATCTCGACCGCGTCGAAAAGGTCACCGAGACCGGACCCCGCCAGTTTGCGTTCCTGGTCGAAGAGGTCGCCCTTGGTGATCAACACGAGGCGGAAGACACCGGCGAGTTTCTCGATAGCCTCGCGCGCGTGCGGCAGGGGCTCGATCGGATGGCTCAGCATCTCGCGGCCGGCATCGAGAATCTGCGATATGACCGAAGCCGGCACGCGCCTCTCGGTGACCTCGATCGCCGTCTCGATCATAGACAGAGTAAATCCCTTGATGCCAAAACCATAAACGGCAAGGTTGCGCCGCTCGGCCTCGAGCAGCCGCGCCGAAATCTGTTTCTCCTCGCCATGGTCTGCGAGCATGGCGGCGAAGCGCTTCTCCGTCATGTGGAAGAACTGTTCGTTCTGCCAGAGTGTGTCGTCGGCGTCGAAGCCGATCGTTGTCAGTTCGCTGCTGGTTCGCATCGCCGGCTTCTTGAAAAGGGCAAGTCGATTGAAAGACGGGCTGAATCTAAGCCGACCCGGGCGCGGTTTTCAACCTCGGCGGCAATGCCGTGGACAGCTCCCCTTCCCTTCCATCGCAGGGCACGACTATACTGGGAAATCCGAAACTCCATCTGGTGAATGATGCCGCCTGCAAAAAAGGAAGTCCGTCCGTCGAGCCGCGGAGGACGCGTCCGCACGCCTGCCTTCGTAAAAAACCAACGTGGTGTCAAAGACTGGAAGGAAGTCAGCGCCTGGCTTGAATGGCGCGGCATCGAGGACATCGAGTGCATCACGCCCGACCAGGCTGGCGTCGCGCGCGGCAAGATGATGCCGTCGAAGAAGTTCACCTCCAACACCTCGCTGGCCCTGCCCTCGGCCGTCTTCATGACGACGATTTCCGGCGGCTATCCCGAGGACGGCAACGGCTTCCACTATCCCGAGGACGATGGCGACCTCAAGCTGATGCCGGATCTTTCGACGCTGACCGTGGTGCCCTGGGAAGAAGACCCGACGGCCGCCGTGATCTGCGATCTCGTGCACCAGGATGGCCGCTCGGTCGAGTTCACGCCGCGCAATGTGCTGAAGCGCGTGCTCGCCGCCTACGACAAGCGCGGGCTTAAGCCTGTCGTGGCCCCCGAGATCGAATTCTACCTCGTGCGCAAGAACCCCGATCCGGACTATCCGCTGACGCCTCCCGTCGGCCGCTCGGGACGCGCCATCGGCGGCGGCGCCGGCTATTCGATCGCCGGCGTCAACGAGTTCGATGAGCTGATCGACGACATCTATCATTTCTCCGAACGGCAAGGCCTGGAGATCGACACGCTGATCCACGAGGAAGGCGCCGGCCAGCTAGAGATCAACCTGCGCCACGGCAATCCGATCGAGCTTGCCGACCAGGTGTTCATGTTCAAGCGCACCATCCGCGAGGCGGCGCTGAAGCACGAGATCTACGCAACCTTCATGGCCAAGCCGATCCAGGGCCAGCCCGGCTCGGCCATGCATATCCACCAGTCGATCGTCGACAAGAAGACCGGCAAGAACATCTTCTCGGCCGAGGACGGCTCCGAAACCGAGGATTTCTTCCATTTCATCGGCGGCATGCAGCAGCATGTGCCGAACGCGCTGGTGATGTTCGCGCCCTACGTCAATTCCTATCGCCGGCTGACGCAGGCGGCTTCCGCTCCGGTCAACAACAAATGGGGCTACGACAACCGCACCACTGCGTTCCGCGTGCCGCGTTCCGACCCGGCGGCGCGGCGTGTGGAAAACCGTATCCCGTCTTCCGACGCCAATCCCTACCTGGCGCTCGCGGCATCGCTCGCCTGCGGACTGATCGGCATGACCAACAAGATCAAGGCCGAGCCGCCGGTGCTGACAACGGCCAATGCCGACGAGATCGACTTGCCGCGTGGCCTGCTCGAGGCCGTCGACCTCTTCGAGGGCGACGAGGAACTTGCCGCGATTCTCGGCAAGTCCTTCGCCGCCACCTATGCGGCGATCAAGCGGGCGGAATTCGAGACCTTCATGGAAGTGATCAGCCCGTGGGAGCGCGAGTATCTGTTGCTCAATGTCTAAGGGAATAGGGGAGTAAGGCAGTAGGGCAGTAGGGGTGAATATGGCGAAGATCGAATCGTACAGAGATTTGGTCGTCTGGCAGCAGGCCATGGATCTCGCGGTATCAATCTACGAAGCGACAAAGACTTGGCCGAGAGAATAACTCTATGGATTGACACCTCAAACGCGCAGGGCAGCCACTTCAGTACCAGCCAATATCGCCGAAGGTTATGGGCGAGAAAGCAGAGCCTCCTATCAGCAATTTCTCAGGATTGCGCAGGGATCGCTGAAGGAGTTGGAGACCCACTTGCTGATCGCGCAGCGTGTCGGAATTACCTCCAGTGAGGCAACCGGACCATTGATGAGCCGAAGCGAAAGCGTTGGAACGCTCTTGCGGCTACTAATCCGCAAGCTGTCCCCTGAATAGCCTTACCTACTGCCCTACTGCCCTACTGCCCTACTGCCCTCGGAGCATCATGCCTTATCAATCCCCAATCTCCCCCGGCCGTTCCTGGTACGAGGACACGGCCGGTCCTCGGCCCGAATACGCCGCACTTGACGGCGACCGGACCTGCGACGTTGTCATCATCGGCGGCGGCTTTACCGGCTTGTCCGCAGCCGCGCATTTGGCTGCGACCGGAACCAACGTCGTCCTGCTCGAATCCTACCGCTTCGGCGATGGCGCCTCTGGTCGCAATGGCGGGCAACTCGGCACCGGGCAGCGTGCCTGGGCCGAAGACCTGGAAGCCGAATACGGCCTGTCGCGCGCCAGGGCGCTTTTTGACATGGCGGAGGAAGCGAAAGCCCATCTGCTCGACTTCGCCACCGTCAACCGGATCGACATCGACTATGTACCGGGCCAACTGTCGGTCGCCCACAAGCCTCGCTATGTCGACGACTACAAGGCGCATGCCGAAATCATGGCCAGCCGGTTCTCCTATCCGCATATTTCCTTCATGGATGCGACGGAGACGGCGGAGCGGCTGGGTTCTACGGCCTATTTCGGCGGGACTCGCGACACGGGCACCGGGCACATCCATCCCATGAAGCTGGTGATCGGCACGGCGCGGGTGGCAGCGCAAGCCGGCGCGCACCTGTTCGAGCAGACGTCATCCACGGGCATCGTTTCTGACGGCGGCAAGGTGAAGGTTTCCACGCCAAAAGGCACGGTTACGGCGAAGAAGTGCCTGATCGCCGTCAACGCCTATGGCGGAACGCTTGAGCCGGTGAGTGCAGCGCACATCATGCCGATCGGCTCCTTCATCGGCGCGACGGTGCCACTCGGAACGGATACGAAAGTGCTGCCGGGCGGCGAGTCCGTCGACGACTCCCGCTTCGTCGTGCGCTATTTCCGCAAGTCGAGGGATGGCCGGCTGCTGTTCGGCGGGCGCGAGGTCTACGGCGTCAACGATCCCAAGGATATCCACATCCATATCCGCCGCCAGATCGCCGAGCTCTACCCAGCATTGAAGGATGTCGAGATAACCCACGGCTGGGGCGGCTATGTCGGCATTACAGTGCCGAGAAAGCCCTTCGTGCGCGAAGTGATGCCGAACGTGATCTCGGCGGGCGGCTACTCCGGCCACGGCGTGATGTTGTCGAACTACTTCGGTAAGCTCTATGCCGAAACCGTCACCGGCAACCGCGACCGGCTGAAACTGATCGAGGATCTGAAAATCCCGCCCTTCCCCGGCGGCCGGCGATTCCGCACGCCGCTGCTGTTCCTGGCCCTCAACTGGTTCGCGCTGCGCGACAGGATTTAGGTCGTTCTACCGCAGCCTAGCTCCGGTTTGGGGAACGACAAAAGCCCAGAGCGTTTGGCATGAATTCGTCCAGGCGCGATGTGCTTCGGCCGGTATCGATACCGTCAGGCGATCACGGCCAGATGTAATATTGTAATATTCATGTAACATTTATTGCCCAGACGATCCGTTGCGAAAATGCCCGTAAAGGCGCAGAATCCATTATAATGGCGTAGTGATGCCACAATCGCGGGCGAAAGGTCCGCATCTGGGCGATTGTTCGGGGATTTGTTAGCGGGCCCACCCGCGTTGATTTTCGGGACCGATGCCGATCACATGCCGGACTTCCGGCACCGATCGAAAGAACATCGGCCCGCTTATGGAGGTGGCTAGAGTGAGAGAGCCCTTCAGTTTCGGTGCTCCGGAACGTCGGCGCTTTGCCATGCAGTTCGGTTACGACATGCGCCCGTCCTTCTGGCAGGAAGTGCGTTCGAACTCGCATCTGGTGATTGCCGCCGTCGGTACAGCCGCGTTGCTCGGCGTGGCCGGGGTGGCGCTTTGGCTGGCATTGCCGACCAATGAGCGCCAGGCCGCCGCCGCCAGCACGGAACAGAGCATTCCAACCATTCCGGTGAAGACGACGAAGATTCCCCCCTCAGGGACGACAACGGTAGCCGCCACGGCGGTATCGCAGGTTGAGCGCAAGTCCGCCAAGGTCACGCCAACCCTGGCCGTCGCTCAGGTCGCGATCCCGGCGCTCGCCGCCAATGATCCCCGCTGGACCGGATCAGAGGCAAAACCGGTCCCTGCCTCGGCCTCGCCCGGCCAGGAGACTGCCCAGGCCGAGCAGGCACAGGACAAGCCCGCGGCCGCCGCCGCATTCGCGCAACCGGCAGCCGATACCGATGCGACGGACGAACTTGCCAAGGTTGCCGCTCCGGCGGCGGCCCGCACCAACCCCGATGGCGCACAAACCGCTGCCATCCCGGATGTGCAGCCGCAAGTGCCGGACCAGCAGCCCGCCGCCGCAGAGGATGATGGCGGCAAGCCCAAGGCCAAATCCCACAAGGTGGCAGCAGCCGGCACAGGGCGCATCCTCAGGGCTGTGACCATGCGCAGCGGACCGAAGAAGGGGGCGGCGGCGATCGGCACCGTGCCCGCCAGGACCTCGGTGCAGGTCGTGAGCTGCAAGCAATGGTGCCAGATCGTCTACAACGGCAAGACCGGCTGGATTTACAAGAGCTATATCAAGCCCGGCGCGTAACTTTCGCTAGAGCGGTTCAGCGTTTGATGGAATCTCCGAACCGCTCTAACTCTTTGTTTCTACGCAATTCCTGACGGAAAACCGTTACACACTTTTCCTGGAATTGCTCTAGGTAAAACCTCCAATGTCGGGCGCTTCAGATGCAACGTCCGCCATCGACCTCCAGCGCCACGCCGGTGATGAAAGCAGCCTCATCCGAGGCCAGCCAAAGCGCCGCGTTGGCGATATCAAGCGGCGCCGACAGGCGGCCGAGCGGAATGGAGGCGCGGAATTGGTCCCGGATTTCGGGCGTGTCGGCGCCCATGAATTTTTCCAGCATGCCGGTCTCGCCGGCTACAGGGCAAAGGCAGTTGACGCGGATGTTCTTCGGCGCCAGTTCCACCGCCATCGACTTGGTGGCGGTGATCGCCCAGCCCTTCGAGGCGTTGTACCAGGTCAGACCGGGCCGAGGCCTGATGCCGGCGGTCGATGCCGTGGTCAGGATGACGCCGCCGCCCTGCCGGTCCATGATCGGCACGACGGCAAGGGCGGCGTGATAGATCGCCTTCATGTTGACGGCCGTGATCAGGTCGAAGGTTTCCTCGTCGACCTTGAGCATGTCGCCGTTGCGATGGGTGAAGCCGGCATTGTTGACCATGATGTCGATGCGGCCGAAGGCGCTCTTGGCCGCATAGATCATCTCGTCGAATTCGGAACGCAGCGAAACGTCGGTCTGGGTCCAGATCGCCGCATCGCCGATTTCCTCGGCAACGCGCTCGGCGCCCTTAGCGTTGAGATCGGCGACGACCACCCGCGCGCCCTCTTCGGCGAAGCGCCTGGCCATGCCTTCGCCAAAGCCGGATGCCGCACCTGTGATGACGGCGACCTTGTTTTCCAGACGCATGCTTTCCCGCTCCTCGAATTCGTCCACGGCCGCACGAATGGATCGTCAACCGCCTTTTGACATGCCATGACGGATGGCATGCCGATTTTCTCCCTTAGCTTTCGTCACATTCGCGTTCTATGCTGCGGCTGCGAGAGCTTCCGGGGTCTTCTGTCACCGACAAGCCTCCGGATAGCGACAGTGTCAAGCGCGCGCGTGGACCCAAGCTTTGACCAGAGATTGGTCCTCGATGTGACACCATGGCACTGGAAAATTTAAATCGATTAGAATATATCAGCCGCGTACTCGCGACCGGCGTCAGAGCGGACAGACCATGACCAGCCAGATCATCCCCGTCGATCCTTTCGACTTCATCATTTTCGGCGGCACCGGCGACCTGTCGGAGCGCAAGCTCCTGCCGTCGCTCTATTATCGCCAGCGCGACCATCAATTCTCCGAACCGACGCGCATCATCGGCACGTCGCGCTCGAAGATGAGCGACGAGGAATTCCAGGCCTTCGCCAAGCAGGCCATCTCGGACCACGTCAAGCCGGCCGATATCGACGCCAAGGAATTGAAGACATTCCTCGCCCGGCTTTCCTATGTCTCCGCCGACGCGACCAGCGGGGCCGGATTCGACAAGCTCAAGAAGGCGATCGGCGAGAGCGCCAACATCCGCGCCTTCTACCTCGCCGTGGCGCCGGCTTTGTTCGGCGATATCTCGCACAAGCTCAAAGAGCACAATCTGATCACGCCGAATTCGCGCATCGTGCTGGAGAAGCCGATCGGCCGCGACCTTGCCTCGGCGCAGGCGCTCAACGACCTGGTCGGCGACGACTTCCACGAAAGCCAGATCTTCCGCATCGACCATTATCTGGGCAAGGAGACGGTGCAGAACCTGATGGCGCTGCGCTTTGCCAATGCGCTCTACGAGCCGCTGTGGAATTCCGCCCATATCGACCATGTGCAGATCACGGTCGCCGAGACCGTTGGGCTGGAAGACCGCGTCACCTATTACGACAAGGCCGGCGCGCTGCGCGACATGGTGCAGAACCACATGCTGCAGTTGCTCTGCCTCGTCGCCATGGAGGCGCCGTCGTCGATGGACGCCGACGCCGTGCGGGACGAAAAGCTGAAGGTGCTGCGGGCGCTGAAGCGCATCAACGGCAATGAGGCCCCCAAGCACACGGTGCGCGGCCAATATCGTGCCGGCGCGTCGGCCGGCGGGCCGGTGAAGGGCTATGTCGAGGAGCTCGGCAAGGACAGCAACACCGAGACCTTCATCGCCATCAAGGCCGAGATCGGCACCTGGCGCTGGGCCGGTGTCCCTTTCTACCTCAGGACCGGCAAGCGGCTCGCGACCCGGGTTTCGGAAATCGTCATCGAGTTCAAGCCGATCCCGCATTCGATCTTCGGTGACAGCGCCGGACCGATCTTCGCCAACCAGTTGGTCATCCGGCTGCAGCCCGACGAAGGCGTCAAGCAGTTCATCATGATCAAGGATCCCGGCCCCGGCGGCATGCGGCTGCGCCAGATCTCGCTCGACATGAGCTTCGCGCAGTCCTTCGACGGCCGTGCGCCGGACGCCTATGAGCGACTGATCATGGACGTCATCCGCGGCAACCAGACGCTGTTCATGCGCCGCGACGAAGTCGAGGCGGCATGGAAGTGGATCGACCCGATCCAGAACGCCTGGGAGGCCGCCAAGCAGGAGGCGCAAGGCTATACCGCAGGCACCTGGGGGCCTTCGGCCTCGATAGCTCTGATCGAACGCGACGGACGGACATGGCACGAGAGCAATTGAACAGCGCCAGCTACGACTGGAACGCCTTTGTCGACCGCCCCGCCCTGGCGGCGGCGCTGGCCGGCCGCGTCGCCGAGCGCCTGACCAAGGCGATCGCCGAGCGCGGCACGGCATTGCTGGCCGTCTCCGGCGGCACCACGCCGGCCAAGTTCTTCGCCGCACTCTCCGCGCTCCCCATCGCCTGGGACAAGGTGATCGTAACGCTGGTCGACGAACGTTTCGTGCCGGCCTCCTCATCCCGCTCCAATGCCGGGCTGGTGGCGGCCAATCTGTTGCAGAACGCGGCCAAGGCGGCGCGCTTCGTGCCGCTCTACCATGAGACTGCCGGCGGGATCGAGGATGCGGCGGCATCCGACGACGCGGCGCTGCGATCGCTGCCCTGGCCGCTCGACGTCGTGGTCCTCGGCATGGGACCGGACGGCCACACCGCCTCCTTCTTTCCCGACGCCGACGACCTGCCAAAGCTGCTCGACCCGGCCTCGGACAGGATCATCCTGCCGGTTCACGCGGCAAGCGCCGGCGAACCGCGGCTGACCCTGTCGCTGGCGCGCATCATCGATGCCGGCTTCATCGCGCTGCACATAGAAGGCGAGGACAAGCGGACGGCCTTTGACGGCGCGGTGGCGCCCGGGCCGCGAAAGCCGATCCGCGCCGTGCTCGACGCCGCACCCAGGCCAGTAGAGGTTTTCTGGGCGCCCTGATTTCAAGTTTACAGTGGTCCCGGCAAACGGCGGGAGGATGTTTCCGGGACCTCGCCTGAAAGGACCTGATGCCATGACCGCAAGACGCGATATCGAAGCCATCACGCAACGCATCCGCCAGCGCTCGAAGGCAAGCCGTGAGGCCTATCTCGGCCGCATCGCCGGCGCATCGAGCCAGGTTGCCAATCGGTCGGTGCTGGGTTGCGGCAACCTCGCCCATGGCTTCGCCGTCTGCAGCCCGTCCGAGAAGCTGGCGCTCGGCGCCGACAAGGTGCCTAATCTCGGCATCATCACCTCCTACAACGACATGCTGTCGGCGCATCAGCCGTTCGAGACCTACCCTGCCCTGATCAAGGAGGCGGCACGCGAAGCCGGCGGCATCGCCCAGGTGGCCGGCGGCGTGCCGGCCATGTGCGACGGCGTTACGCAAGGCCAGCCGGGCATGGAGCTTTCCCTGTTTTCACGCGATGTCATCGCCATGGCGGCGGCCATCGGCCTGTCGCACAACATGTTCGACGCCGCCGTCTATCTCGGCGTGTGCGACAAGATCGTGCCCGGCCTGGTGATCGCAGCACTGACTTTCGGCCATCTGCCGGCGGTGTTCATTCCGGCCGGTCCGATGACCACGGGCCTCGCCAATGACGAGAAGGCCAAGGTCCGCCAGCTCTATGCCGAGGGCAAGGTCGGCCGCGCCGAACTCCTGGAGGCGGAGTCCAGATCCTATCACGGGCCGGGCACCTGCACCTTCTACGGTACGGCGAATTCCAACCAGATGCTGATGGAGATCATGGGCCTGCACACGCCGGGCGCGTCTTTCGTCAATCCCGGCACGCCGCTGCGCGACGCCTTGACCCGCGAGGCGACGAAGCGGGCGCTGGCGATTACCGCGCTCGGCAACGACTATACGCCGGTCGGGCGCATGATCGACGAGCGCTCGATCGTCAATGGCGTGGTCGGCCTGCATGCCACCGGCGGCTCGACCAACCACACCATCCACCTCATCGCCATGGCGGCGGCGGCCGGCATAGCGCTGACCTGGCAGGACATTTCCGACCTGTCGGAAGCCGTGCCATTGCTGGCGCGCGTCTATCCGAACGGCCTTGCCGACGTGAACCATTTCCATGCCGCCGGCGGGCTCGGCTTCCTGATCCGCGAACTGCTCGACGAGGGCGTCCTGCACGACGACGTCCAGACGGTGTGGGGCGAAGGCCTGCGCTCCTATGCGGTCGAGGCCAAGCTCGGCGCCGACGGCGGCGTCGTGCGCGAAACCTCCCCGCGCGCGAGCGGAGACGAGAAGGTGCTGGCGCCATTCAAGAAGGCGTTCCAGCCGACCGGCGGCCTGAAGGTCCTGGCCGGCAATCTCGGCCACGCCGTCATCAAGACCTCCGCCGTCAAGCCGGAACGGCGCATCATCGAAGCGCCGGCAAAAGTGTTCGACAGCCAGCAGGGGCTGAACGACGCCTTCAAGGCCGGCACGCTCACCGGCGACTTCATCGCCGTCATCCGCTTCCAGGGTCCCAAGGCCAACGGCATGCCGGAACTGCACAAGCTGACCACCGTGCTCGGCATCCTGCAGGATCGCGGCCAGCGCGTGGCGCTGGTCACCGACGGGCGCATGTCGGGCGCCTCCGGCAAGGTGCCGGCGGCGATCCATGTGACGCCGGAAGCGGTCGAGGAAGGACCGATCGCCAGGATCCATGACGGCGACATCATCCGGCTGGACGCCGATGCCGGCACGCTGGAAGTGCTGGTGCCGGCGGCCGAGTTCGCGTTGCGTCGCACCGCTGATGCCGACCTCATCGGCAACGAATTCGGCTTCGGCCGCGAGCTGTTCGCGGGACTGCGCCAACTGGTGGGCCGTGCCGATCATGGCGCCAGCGCTTTCGGAACAGCCTGAGCTTTCCGATCTCCAAATGAAAAGGGCGGCTTATGCCGCCCTTTTTTCGTTTTTCCTGCCGGTTGTTAGTCGACTTTGAGCTCGTTTCGCTCGCCGGCCTTGACCGTGAAGGGCGTTTCCTTGTCGGCCTTGTCGGTCGTGAAATTGGTCACCAGCACGTAGTCGCCTGCGGCCAGCGTGGTCTGCATCTTCTCACCATAGGCGTAGGTCACCTGCTTGCGCTCGCCCTGGATGTTCTTCTTGGCCTCGAATATCTTGAAGCCGTCGGCGCCTGGCGCATCGACGGCCAGGACACCCGCGTTCAGCGTCACGTTGACATCGGTCATCTGGCCGACCGTCACGCTGAAGGGCTGTTCGGTGGACACTGCCTGGACATCGACGCCCATCACATAGTCGCCCGGAGGCAGATCGAACAGACTGTCGGCGCCATAGGCATAGGTGACCTGGTCACGAGTGCCGTCGATCTTCTTGGCGGCCTTGTAGACCTTCCACGACACATCCGTCTCGGCCTTTTCTCCGCCCTGGGTATAGAACGCGTTGGCCTTCGCCTTGCCGACGCCGACGATCATGTCCTTGTCGACGACCTGGCCTGCCGCAAGCTGCAAGGTCTCGCTCGCTTCGCCGGCCCCGAGCTTCACGGTGACCTTGGTCTCACCGGCCGGGACGACGAACTTGACCTCACCGTAATTGGCATCGGAGGTGCCGCCGGGATAGGCGATGCTGATCTGGGCATTGCGGTCGACATCGGCACCCGGCGACGGCCGTGCGTGAATGGAAAGTTCCGCGGCGTTGAGGTTCAGCGCCAGCTCAGTGGCTTTTTCGGCCGTCAGCGAGACCTTCTGCTCGGCCTTCGCCGCGCCGCTGCTGGCGACGACGATGTAGTTGCCGGCCGCAAGGTGGAACTTAACGGCGTTGTAGCCGTAATCGACGTTCTTGCCGCCCGTTCCCTGGGCGTCGTCCTTGAAGATTTCATAATAGACGTCGGTTTTCGGCGCCGCGCCGCCATCCTTCAGGAAGGCTTGCGGGATCAGATTGTAGTCGACCTCGGCTGCCTTGGGTGCGGGAGCCGGGGCCGGCGCCGGTTCGGGGGCCGGTGCAGGCGCGGGAGCCGGCGCCGGTGCGGCCACGGTCTCCACGAGCGCTTCCTGCAAGGCCTTCTCGTCGGAAGCCTGGATGTATTTACCGCCGGTATTCTCGGCAAGGCAAGATATCTGCTTGCCCTCATCGGCGGTCAGGCCGAAGCCGACGACATCGGCGGTGAAATCGACGCCCGCGGCCTTCAGTTCCTTGCCGAGCGCGCAGGGGTCGCCGCCGCAGGTCTCGAGCCCGTCGGTGATGAGGACGACAGTCGCCTTGTCCTCGGTGTATTTCAGCGCCTCGGCCGCCTGTTTGACGGCCGCCGTCAGCGGCGTCTTGCCGAGGAATTTCAAACTGTCGGCGGCTGCCGTGATGGCGCTGGCCGAACCTGGCTGCGGCGGCACGATCAGCTGAATGTCCTCGCAGCTGCCCTTTTCGCGATGGCCATAGGCCATGAAGCCGACCTCGTCATCGGCGGGCACGGACTGCAGGACGGTTCTGAGCGATTCACGGGCGATTTCGAGCTTTGGCTTGCCGTCGATCTGCGCCCACATTGAGCCGGAAGCATCGAGAATGATGATGACGCGATTGGCGGCAAAGCCGACCGACGTCATGAAAAACAGGAGGATCGCCGCAGCGATGCTCCGGGACAGTACCGCCATCGAAATCTCCTGAGTTAGCCCCCTAATCCGCACCGGGAAGCTATTTGACGTTGCGTCCGGACACAAGCCCAGCGTGTGGCGATCCCGCTCAGGCGCCGGGCACCTCGGCAGGCCTGAAACCCTGCTGCTCGACGATGGCGCGATAGCGGGCGTCGGACCACAACGCCTTGAACGGAGGCTCGATGCGGATACCGAGCATGTCCTCCTCCTTGCGCCGTACCGCTTCCTGGATGTAGCGGATGGCCTCGTCCTTAAGCCCCAGCATCGCCGCCGTGCCGGCCACCTTGTAAGCCGGCTCCAGGTTCCTTTCATACTGGCGGATCTGCTCGTCATACATGGCCGACAGCAGGCCTTCGCCTCCAGCTTCGCGCAGGCCTTTCTCGGCCGCGTCGGCGATTGCAAGGCGGGCTCCGTTGTTGGCGATCTCGGCTGCGCGCCGGTATTCGCGCAGGAAATCGGTGAAGCGGCCCTGATCGAGATAGATGGTGGCCAGATACTCCGGCGGAGACCGCAAGTTCGGCTCGGCCTTGGCCAGTTGCTGGAGGATCATCACCGCGTCGTCGACGCGTCCGGCGTAGAACAGGATCAAAGCCTTGTTGGCGACGATGGCGCGCGATTCCGGATTGAGCTCCTGCGCCCTGCTGATCTCGGCCAACGGCGTGGCGACCTCCCCCGACACCATCAGGGTCAAGGCATACCAATGGTGTGTCTGCGCCGCGTTCGGGTCGAGACGGATGGCGCGCTCGAACAGCTCCCTCGATCTGGGAAAATCCTTCGTCCAGTAGAAAGTGGTGAAGGCAAGGGCAGCATAGGCGCCGGCATTGTCGGGATCGAGCGCGATCGCCCGCTCGGCGGCCGCGACGGCGCGCGGATAGGCCTCGTTCGCCGGCATCAGCGTGAACTGGCTGATGGTGTTGTAGGCCTCGGCAAGCTTGACATAGGCATCGGCATAGTGCGGGTCGAGCGTCGTTGCCTCGGTTAGCAACTGGATCGCGTGGGTGAAGCCATCAGCCTGCCTTGTACCCAGATGATAGACGGCATCGAGATAGAGGTCCTGAACCCGGGACTCGGGCCGGTAGATCACACGTTGCGGCGGCGCGACGACGTCGCGCGTGACAACGGCGCCGGCCAGGGCGGCCAGCAGCACGGCAATCGCACCGAAAACAAGTACCCGACGCGACCCGAACGATTTTGGAGCCGCGGCGGCCGCCTCAGGCATAATCGGTGGCGCTGGGATGAATTCCACTGGCGGCGGGGCGGCCTCGTCCTGTTGCGCGGGCTCGCCGCCACGCAACCACGCCTCGAGCTCGTCCGTATAGGCAAACACCAGGCTCCTGGCACCGCCGGAAATCCGATGCACCGGCAGCCCGCGCTGTTGTTCCCAACGGCGCACCGTGCGTTCGTCACGCCCGAAGAACGCGGCGATTTCCTTCCAGTCGCGAAGACGGCGGTCGCGTTTGCTTGCCAAGGCCTGTCCCACTTGTCCCCTAACGCCCGTATCTGCCCGCATTCGCCTGATGCCCTCCAACACCAGGCTGCGCTAGCATCGCCGTCGACAACAGAGCGATGCCAACCCGACGGCTAATGCCGGCGGTGAACATTGCTTGGCCTGTCGCTGTTTACAACCCAGCGAAAAAGGGGGGATGGGCTGCCTTCGAAGCCCCGTCAGTAGGTGGTGCGGCGCTCTTCCGACGGCGGGCGACCGAACTGCAGCCGGTAGCTCTGGGCAAAATAGGAGTGCGAGGTGAAGCCGGTCGCGATCGCCACGTCGAGGATCGGCATGTTGGTCTGGCGCAGCAATTCGCGCGCCCGCTCCAGCCGCAGCCGCATGTAGTAGCGGCCGGGCGTGACGTTGAGGTGGCGCAGGAACAGGCGCTCCACCTGGCGGACAGAGAGACCGGCCGACTTGGCAAGCTGCACCGCCGAGAGCGGCTCGTCGAGATGGTCGGCCATCAGTTCGACAATGCGCCTGAGCTTTTCCGACTTGCCGGTCAGGTCACGCTCAGGTCCGACGCGCTGCCGGTCTCCGGCCGAGCGGATGCGCTCGTGCTGGAACTGGTTGGCGACGCCATTGGCGAGGTTCGAGCCGAAGTCGCCACGCACGATCTCCAGCATGAGATCGATCGATGTGGTGCCGCCGGCGCAGGTGTAGCGCTTGCGATCGATCTCGAAGACATTGCCGGTGCAGTTGATATCGGGGAAACGCTCCATGAAACCGGCGCGGTTTTCCCAGTGGATGGTGCAGCGATAGCCATCGAGCTGGCCGGCCTCGGCCAGCAGGTAGGACCCGACCGACAGCGCGCCAAGCGCATTGCCGCGCCGGCCCCAGTTACGCAGCGCCGCCAGAACCTTGCTCTTGCCGGGGAATTCGGTGGTCAGACCAACCGATACGAACAGGATATCGACGGTTGGCAGGTCGGCGACGCTGTAGTCGATCTTGAGCGGCAGGCCGTTGGAGGCCATCACCGGGTCGCCATCGGCCGAAACGGTGGTCCAGCCATAGAAGTCCCGGCCGAGAAGACGATTCGCGGACCGGAACGTGTCGATCGCCGCGGCCAGCGAAAACATGGAAAACTTGTCGACCAGCAGGAAGGCAAACTGCCGGCCGCCCTGAACGGGATCATTGGTGACCGGCCGTTCCGGAGAAACAGAGGTGTTCGGCAAAGCTGCGGCTTTCAGGGTCAACCCGGGCTCAGAAGGAAGGCCGTTTCAACCCGGCCGCAAGGTAGGCCGAAGCTAACGTATTGGCCATCAGCATGGCAATGGTCATCGGCCCGACGCCGCCGGGCACCGGCGTGATGGCGCCTGCAGCCTTGGCGGCTTCGGCATAGGCGACGTCACCGACCAGGCGTGACTTGCCCTCGCCTTTCTCGGGCGCGGGAATGCGGTTGATGCCGACATCGATGACGGTGGCGCCCGGCTTGACCCAATCGCCCTTGATCATTTCCGGCCGGCCGACGGCGGCGACCAGGATGTCCGCCGTGCGCGCCAGTGCCGGCAGATCCTTGGTGCGGCTGTGGGCGATGGTGACGGTGCAGTTGGCGGCAAGCAAGAGGTTGGCCATCGGCTTGCCGACGATATTGGAGCGGCCGACAACGACCGCGTTGAGACCGGACAGGTACTTGCCGCGCACGCGCTCGATCAAAAGCATCGAGCCGGCCGGCGTGCAAGGCACGAAGGCGGTCTCGAGTTCACCGGTGCCGAGCTTGCCGACATTGATGAAATGGAAGCCGTCGACGTCCTTTTCCGGTGCGATGGCCTGGATGATCTTGCCGGCATCGATATGGGCGGGCAACGGAAGCTGCACCAGTAGGCCGTTGATCGCCGGATCGGCGTTGAGCTCGGCGATGATCTTCAGCAGGGCCTGCTCGGACGTCTCGGCCGGCAGCGTGTGCTGCAGCGAATGAAAGCCGCATTCCTTGGCGGTCCGCGACTTCGAGGCGACATAGACCTGGCTGGCGGGATCCTCGCCAACGATGACGACGGCCAGACCCGGCTTGGCCTTGCCCTTGGCGACCAGTTCTGATGTCAGCGACTTGACCGTCCGGACCACATCTTCGGCAACGCTTTTTCCGTCAATCACTTCGGCCATGGACCACCCTCAACACCGTTTTCGCTCTACGCCGCTGCCGGCAAAAACAATGCAGCGACACCGGCAACATGCTGCGCGGCATTGTCATGAAAATTCCAGCACGCAATCCCGTCAAAGCGCCGTCCCATGCCGTTTACGCGAAACCATGATGGTTTTGTTCGACCTCGACGGCGTATTTGATGGCTCAGAAGTAACGGCGTCGCGCGCGGCTCTCGGTGAGCTCGCGGACCGCTTCTCGAAACTCGCGCAGGCTGGCGCGAATCTCCTCGATCGGCGCCTGTTCGGCGCTTTCTTCGGTGTGGGGAGCGGGCTCCGCCACCGGTTGTGCAGGATAGGCCGGTGGCTGCGACGGAACTGGCGACGATGGATATGACAGATGCCCGGCATAGGGCGCCTGAGCATACGGATAAGCCGGCGCCGGTGGCGCCTGCCATGACTGCGTCTGGGGATATCCCGCCTGCTGTGGCTGGGAATAGGGCAGCGGAGCCGGATAAATCGGCTGCAGCGGCATCAAGGGCGACCGTGACGGCTGCCCGGTCGGTTCTTGATATCGGGCATCGAAGGCGGGCGGAAAAGGCGGGCGGGGATATTCCGGCACCTCAGGTCGAGGCGTGAAGCCGTATCCCTGCGGAAAATCGGACGCAGTGCCTGCATCCACCGGATGGGTGCTTGCGGCGAAGGCGCTGGAAATGTCGTCGTCCGGCTCGATCGACGGCCTGCGCCACAGCGCTTCGTACATTCGGGCCATCAGCCCGGCGAACCTTCCGGTTCGCTCGGCCGGGGCCGCTTCGGCTTCTACAGGCGATGGCGCAGGTGGCGAAGGCGGCACCGGCGCGACCGGCATTGGTGAAGCGGGCGGGGGCGGAGCAGGCGGAGGCGCGGCCCTGAATGCCTGGTCCTCGAGCGGCGCTTTGCGTTCGCGGCGCGAGCGCGATGTGGCGGTCTCGCGCAGGCTTTCATAGGCACCGCGCATGGCGCCGAGGCCAATTCCGGAGGCAAGGCCCAGGAGCAGGCCGGCAAGCGCCATGATCACCCGAGACGGACCCTTCGCCTCCAGCGGCGGGAAGGCCTTGGAGATCACGTTCATATTGGCGGTGTTGATGTCTTTCTGCTCGCCGGTCTCCTTGGCGCGCAGCAGGAACTGCTCGTAGACGGAACGCTTGGCCGCCGCCTCGCGCTCCAGTTCGCGCATCGACACCAGGTCTTTGTTGACGTCGCCGCTGCGGACCTTGAGCTGGGCCAGGCGTGAGGAGAGGTCCTGCTCGAGCTGGACCGCGCGCTTCAGGTCGACCTGGAGCGAGGAGGCGATGCAGCGCAGTTCACCGGCGATGCGCTCGCGCGCGCCGGCAATCTGCGCGTTGAGTGCCTGAAGCTCGGGATGACGCGGTCCTAGCCGGATGGCGGCGCGGTCCGCCTCCTGCTTGAGCGTCGCATATTGCGAGCGCAGATCGCTCATCGTGTTGGAGTTGATTTCCTCCGGCAAGGTGCCGGATAGAACCGAGTTGACGTCCAGCGACCGCGCCGAAGCCGCCCTTGCGTTGAGTTCCAATGTACGGGCACGCGCAACCGACAGCTGTTCGTTGAGCTTCAGCATCTCGTCGTCGCTGATCAGATGCCCCTGCGCGTCGACGAGATCGTGCGAAGCCCTGAAATCCTCGACCTTGCGTTCGGCCGCCTCGACGCCCTTGCGCAGTTCGTCGAGCCTTGCCGTCAGTTCGTCGTTCGCCCGGCCGGCCGTATCGGACTGGATCTGGCCGAAGGTCTGAAGGAAGACATCGGTCATCGTGTTGGCGATGAGGGCCGATTTCTCGCCGTTCTGCGTGGTCGCGCTGACGGTGATGACGAAAGTCTTGCCGCCGCGCTCGACCGACAGGCTTTCAGCCAGATTACCGACCGCCAGCGCGCGCCGGCGAACCTCGTCGGCGCTGCCCGCGCCATCCTGGCGCGACAGGATCGAGCGGATGAACGACCTGATGCCAAGTCCTCCAGTGCCCTGGCCGTTGAATTCGGGATCATTGGTCAGGTTGAGCTTGTCGACGACCTTGTTGAGGACGGTCCCCGACGTCAGCACCCGGACCTGGTTTTCGACAATGGCGAGCGTCGCGTCGGAGGCGACGACGTTCTGGGTGAGGTCGCGGTCGGTGAGCTTGAGGTCGCGCGGGTCGACGATCAGTTCGGCGGTGGCTTCATATTTCTTCGGGGTCGACAACGCGATGGCAATGCCGAGCCCGGCACCGATCAGCGTCGTGGTGATGATGAGCAGCTTCGACCTGGCGACACCGCGCACCACCTGCATCGGATCGATCAATGGCTTCCACTGCTGATCATCGCCGCGATCGGAGACAGATGGTCTTGGCTCGCTATCCCTGTGCGATGCGGACGTTTCGCGGGAGCCGGCGCTGACGGAGACTTCTTCCCGAGCAACGCTTTCACGCCGCGCGACCGGGGGTGGATCGTCGATATCGGCGTGCGCCTGCTCGCGCCAGGCATCCTGCCGCGAGGCTGATTCCGGCTCGCCGCCCGGCGACATCGGTTCTGTCCCGATCGCCGACGCCGGGTTCGCCCGCGCCTCGCGCATGGAGCGAGCCTGGCGGTGGCGCGCGGCGGCATCCTCGCGCCATGACGGGTCTGCCCTGTCCCCTATCGAGACGAGCGATGGCTCATCCTCACCGCGCATGGCCTGGCCGAGCGCCAGCAAGGAACGCTCGCGCCTCCAGTCCTCACGGTTTTCCCTGTCGACCATTGTCTTGGAGCTTCACTCTGGGCCGCTAGGCAGCGGCGGTCGGCCATTTGTTAAGCCAAGCTAAACAGGCATAGGAAACAAAAGGTTAATTTTGGCGGCGGGCGCGTAAGCTTTTCATAACCGCAAAAGCCGGTATTTCCGCCGCTTCGAGGGCCAGAACGGCACGTTAAGCTTTCACGCCTAAGGCTTGCCGGCACATGAGCGAGGCTCGCGGCATACCGCAAAGGCGGACTTTCGCCCGGATCGGCACTTTCGTGGTCGAGCGACGGGGGCTGGTCCGTGACTATTTTTCAGCAATCAGCGGCGCCGGCGGCCGGCTCGTCTTTTCGCTCGCCTATTTCATCGCTCTCGCCAACACGCTGTCCATCGCCGAATTCGGCATGTTCGCCACCGCCTCGGCGGCGGGCGTGATGCTGTCGCGGATCCTCGCCTTCGGCTTCATCTCCGCGCTCTACCGAACCGCCACCATCCGGCCCAACCTGATCGGGACCTTCACCGCCGGTTTCCTGCTGCTCGGCGTCGTCTCGCTGCCATTCCTGGCGGCTGCCTCCTACGCGGTCTACCTCATCTTCTTCGCCAGCACCGTGCCATTGCCGGTTTTCGCCGCGATCGTCTTTGCCGAGGCGCTGCTCTGGCGGCCGGTGGAGGTGGCGCTGATCGTCAACAACGGCCTCGGCAAATTCGGCCGGGCGGCACTTCTCGCCATATTGGCGACCGCGTTGCGGGCCGTCGGCGCGGGGCTGTTCATGTTCTCTGCGCAACACAGCGTCGCGGTCTGGTCATGGTACTATATCGGCGCCAACGCAGCCTCGCTGCTCCTTGCCTTCGGCTGGTTCTATCCACGCCAGCGGCTGCGGCTGCGCACCGAGCTTTACCTGCGGCGGCTCGCCGATTCCCTCTATGTCGCGGGCGCCGAGGTGCTGTTCTACCTGCAAATGGAGTTCGACAAGCTCCTGGTGCTTGCCATCGGCGGACCGCATTTGGCCGGCATCTATGCGATCATCATGCGGCTGGTCGACCTGACCGCCATCCCGATCCGCGCCTTCTCCATGATGCTGGTGCAACGCATGATGCGAGCGCCGGAACTTCTCTCGCGGCTGGCGGTCAAGACCGGCATCGAAGGCGGTGTGTTCGCGGTGTCGACACTGGCCCTCATGACGCTGGGCGTGGTGCTGCATTTCTTTCCCAACGCGCTCGGCAAGAATGTCTCTGAGGCCGCCCCCCTCGTTGCACTGGCGATCTGCGTGCCGGGGCTGCGCAACCTCGTCGAATACCAGGCCGAGCTGCTTTTCGCGCGCGGTCAGACGCTGGTTAGGGCGCTCAATCTCGGCCTGCTCGCCGGGCTGAAGGCGCTGCTGCTGACCTATGTGCTGACCACGATTTCCGACACCTCGACGCTGGTGCTGTCGCTCAACATCGTCTTCCTGCTGCTCTATCTCGCGTCCATGCTGCTCACCTACTCGGCGCTGCGCCGGCCTGCAAAGGCGATCTGACCGGGATCAGGCGCGATCGAGCCCGATCAGGCGGCGGATGCGGCCGATGTCGGTGCCGATGAAGGATTGCATGCCGATCGCCACCTGTTCGGGCGCCATGCCGGCGACGAAGCGGCGGAATTCGTCATCGGACAGCGCCTCGCCCGTCCAGTGGACGCGGCAGAATTCCTCCGCGCCGTGGAAGTGCCCAGCCCCTTCGAGGATATCGTCGACATAGCGGCCGTAGATCATGCATTCGGAGAACTGGCGCGCCCGGCCGATCACCTCGACCCAGTCGCGGCCATGTACCGCCTCGATCCGTCCGCACATGGCCAGCACCGTGTCCCGACGCCAGGCAATCAGCGTCGAGATATAATCGTGGACCGATCCCATGGACGGCTCGATGCCCAGCGCCGCGCCGGCGTTGCGCGACCAGACGCGGTGCTCGTCGTGACCGTCATCGGCAAGCACGCCATCGCGGCGGAACAGCCTCGTCCTGCCGTCGCGCCAGAAGGCACCGCAGTCGAATGGCTTCACGAAGGCTACGTCGGAATCGCAGAACACCAGCACGTCTTCCCCGGCATGCGCCGCGATGGCGATGCGGCGCAGCTGCTGCACGTGCCAGCCGCGCAATGGTTGTGTCTTGAGGCTGAGCCAGACGCGCCGGCGAAACAGGCTGAGCGGATCGTCGACGGCGCGCAGCCAGCGCGGCAGCAGGTCGCGCTCATCGACGACGGTGCGACGGCTGGTCTCCAGCTGGCGGAAAAGCGCGACATCGCGATGTTCGACAAGGATGTAGTGGTGGGCGGCGCCTGAAACATGCCGGTCGAGCGTTTCGCACAACAGGTGGCAGCGCTCGAAATCCGGTGCGTAGCTGGCCGTCACCACAGCCGCCGCCGGCGTGCGCGGCAACAGGCTCGAACCGGCAAGAGGCTCTGGAAC
This sequence comes from Mesorhizobium sp., assembly GCF_017306585.1. GTDB lineage: Bacteria > Pseudomonadota > Alphaproteobacteria > Rhizobiales > Rhizobiaceae > Mesorhizobium. The sequence continues at coordinate 39,827 of NZ_JAFKIC010000118.1, forward strand.
GAACCGCTTGTTCAACGGAACTCTCCCGGTGCGTTTCCAACAGTCTCGCGATCGCCCGACCATTTCTGCTTGACGACCCGCCACAGAAACATCGGATTGCCTACCACGTAGCGGCGCCAGAGCCGGCCCGGTTCGACCGCCAGCCGGAATAGCCATTCCAGGCGCAGGCGGCGCATCCACAGCGGCGCGCGCGGCACCGAGCCGCTGAGGAAATCGAGCAGTGCGCCGACCGCGACCGGCAAGGTGCAGTGGCGCTCATCGATATGGCGCGCGATCCACAGCTCCTGACGCGGCACGCCCATGGCGACCAGCAGCATGTCGGGCCGCAACGCAGCGATCCGGCCGATGATCTCCGGCTCCTGTTCGGCCGAGAAATAGCCGTCGTGAATGACGACGAAATTGTGCTGCACGGCAAGGGCGGCCAGCTGGACCGACGCCGCCTCGGCATTGACGCGGGTTGCGCCGAGAAGGCCGACAGTCAGCGGCCTGTTCGAGGCCTGCAGGAAGGCCGGCACGAAATCGGTGCCGTTGAGATTGTCGGGAAACGGCGCGCCGTAGAGAAGCTTGGCGGCGAGATCGACGCCGATGCCGTCCGGCAGGATGAGGAAGTCGTCAAGCGCCTCGGCGAAGACCGGATCGGTGTAGGCGATGTTTGCATTGTGCGCGTTAAGGAAACTCACCTTGGTGAAGCGTTTCTCGGCGATCAGCCGGTTCAGCAGGGCGATCGCGTCGTTCCAGCGGATGGCGAGCACCGGGATGCCCAGGATCGCCTTGAAGCTGTCGAATCCGAACGCGGCGCGGGCTGTGTGCATGTTCATGCAAACACCTCCTGCCTGACCGCCGCGAGCTTTTCGAGGCCGAGCCGGATGGCGGCATCGAGCGCCTTTACCTGCCGGCGACGGAACGCGCCGCCATCGACGTCATGAATGTCGGCGGCGGCCGCCTCGAGCGCCCTGGCGAAGGCGACCGGATCGTCGGTGACCACGCAATTGGCGGGGCGATGATCTATCCCGCGCAAGGAATGGCTGGTGGCCACCGAAGGCAGGCCGAGCTCGAAGGTCTCGATGGTCTTCAGCTGCACGCCGCTGCCTGCGGTGCTTATCAGCGGGATGACGGCGGCACCGCGAACGAAGGCCCCCGCATCTGGAACACGGCCGACGAACTCGACACCGGGATGCGTGGAGGTGACACCGGAAGGCATGTGGCCGGCGATGCGGATGCGGAAACCCGGACGCAGATGCGGCACCACCTTGCCCAGGAACCAGTCGAGGCCGATGCGGTTCGGCTGCCAGGTCCAGGTGCCGATCAGTGCAGCGTCGCAATCGATCAGGCGCGGACCCTTGGAGATTGGCGCCACGGCGCCGGTCACCAGCGGCAGCACCACCGACCGCGCATCGGAGGCAACACCGAGCGCCGCACGATCTTCCTCGGCCAGTGTGAAGACGAAGCGAGCGCGCCGACATAGACGCTCTTCGACGATCTTGAGCAGCCTTGCCTCGCGGCGGAACAAGAAGCGCTGGAAGAGGCTGCCGGCGGCGGCCGCATTCTCCCGGGCCGAGAGATGCTCGACATTATGGGCCACAAAAATCGACGGGCGGTCCTCGAAAAGCTTTTCGAAGGCGCCGGCGAACTGCACGGAATTCAGGACATACCCATCGAACGGTCCGGCCTGTTTGATCGCGGCCTCAACGGCTTGATCGGACACCACGCGCAACTTGACCGACGCGAAAGTAAGGCCCGAAAGCATTGCCTTGCCGGCCCAGGCGAGCTTTTGCAGCGGCGAGGCACTTTCGGTGCGCACGTCGATCTCGCCCAGCACGATGGTGTTTTGCGGATCGGCGGCAACTTTCCCGGGCCAGGTGAAGCCGATGACCGTGACGCGCGCGCCGGCACGCCGCAAGGCGGCGATGATGGCCGCGTTGGCGATCTCGTAGCCCGAGGCGAGAGCGCCATCGGGCACGATCGATGTGGCGAACAGCAGATGCATCTCACCTAATCCAGTGGTGTAGCCGGTAGCAAAGCGCGGTGAACCCTTGATTAAACGAGCACGGTCAACGGCCGAAAGCCCATGCCTGGCAGGCTTCTCCGTGCAAGGTGATTAACGAAACCTTATCACCGTGATGCTACCAGAACTCCAACTTACCATGTGGCTGGACACCCGGATGATCCCCTTGCCATCGGACGGTTTGGTATCGATCGCGGGACGATCTCCGCGGCTGGACGTGGAGACCGTCGAGGCGGTCGTCACCTTGCCGACCTTCAAGCGGCCCGAACAGGTGCTGGAAACGCTGGCGTCCTTGCGCGCGCAGCGGACTGGCAGGCGCTTTGCCGTCATCGTCATGGAAAACGAAGCCGAGGCGCGCGAGGGCGCCGGCGCGGCGCTGCCGCTGTTCGAGCGCGGCGAGATGCAGGGCATGGTCATCATCGCGCATGAGCGCGGCAATTGCAGCGCCTACAATGCCGGCTGGCAGACGGCGATCCTGCACTTCCCGAACTTCCGGCATCTGCTGGTCATCGATGACGACGAGATCGCCGATCCTGACTGGCTGGAACGCATGTGCATGGCCGCCGAGACGCTCGAAGCCGATATCGTCGGCGGCCCGCAAGTGCCTGTCTTTGCCGACGTCACCCAAGCGAAATGGGCCGACCATCCTGTCTTCGCACCGCCCTACCGGCAGACGGGGCGCGTGCCGGCGCTCTATTCCTCCGGCAATCTTCTGGTCGGGCACAACGTGCTCACCGCAATGGGGCCGCCCTTCCTCGATCTCAGGTTCAACTTCATGGGCGGTGGCGATTCCGACTTTCTCAGCCGGTCGGCGCAGCGTGGCTTCGTGCTTGGCTGGTGCGCCGAGGCCATAGTGCGTGAAGCCGTGCCGGCCCGGCGCGTCGAAGCCGACTGGATCCGCGCCCGGTCCTTGCGCAACGGCGTCATCTCGACCCTGGTCGAGAAGAAGAAGCGCGCCGGCACGCCGCTGGCCGGCGCCAAGGTGTTCGCCAAGAGCCTGGCGCTGCTCGCCGCATCGCCGTTTCGCGGGCTGATGCGGCTGGCGCGGACAGGATCGCCGGCGATCGCCATCTATCCCGTCCATGTCGCGCTTGGCCGGGTGCTGGCCGAATTCGGATATGCCAATGAGCAATACCGCCAGCCTGAGAAAAACTGAGCGCGCTCCGCTCAGCGCCGCGTTCACGCGTGACGGCGTGGCGACGGCGATCGCGGCGCTGCTGTTCACCGTCATCATGGTGTCCTTCCGTCCGTTCCAGCCGGCCGGTGCGGAGCTCACCGGCGAAGGCGGCGACATCGTCAACCAGCTCGGCTTCGGCTCACTCGGCGCCATTTCGATCTTCTCGCTGATGGCCTTCGCCGATCCGCGCGTCGTGCGCTCGCTGCTCAGCCCGTCCTGGATGCTGATGCTGGGCTTCTTCTTCCTGTCGGTGGTGCTGGCGACCGATCCGCCGTCGGCCATGCGCGCCGCGTCCTTCACCATGATCGGCATCCTGACCATGGCGACGATCCTGGCGCTGCCGCGCGATGCCGAATCCTTCTCGAAAGTCATCATCTTCACCGCGGTCGTGGTGATGGGCCTGTCCTATGTCGGCCTGATCGTCTTTCCGCACGAAGCCCTGCACACGGCCGACTCGCAGGAACCCGAACATGCCGGCCTGTGGCGCGGCGTGTTCACCCACAAGAACATCGCCCGCCCGATCATGGCCTGCTTCAGCTTCGCCGGCCTCTATCTCTTCCGGCGCGGGCAGCGCTGGTGGGGCGTGGGGATCTTCTGCGCGGCGATGATCTTCATGCTGCACACAGGCTCCAAGACCACTGCCGGCCTGGTGCCGTTCTCGATCCTGATCGTGATGTTCCCGAGCCTGATGGGCATGCGGCTCGGCACACCGATCCTGTTCGCGCTGGCAATCATCGCCACGGCGGTCGGCACGCTGGGCATCGTCTTCCTGCCGCCGGTCAAGCATCTGGCGGCGATCTATTTTCCTGACATGACCTACACAGGGCGAACGACACTATGGGAGTTCGCCGGCTCGATGCTGGCGAAGAAGCCATGGACAGGCTACGGCTATGAGAGCTTCTGGGGCACGCCGCTGCTGCTCAACCAGGATCAGCCCTTCGATCGGCCCTGGGACATCCGGACGATCGTGCACGGCCATGACGGCTATCTCGACATCGCCGTGCTGATGGGCATTCCCGCGCTTTGCGTGGCGGTCTACACTTTCCTCATCGCGCCCTTGCGCGACTACATGCGCATTCCGCTGCGCAGGGAAAACATCTTCCTCGGCGACTTCTTCATGATGGTGGTGCTGTTCACCGCGCTCAACGCCTTCCTGGAAAGCTTCTTCTTCCATCGTGGCGACCCGGTGTGGCTGTTCTTCGTGCTCGGCGTTCTAGGCCTGAGACAGGTGTCGCTGCGGCCGATCGCGGTGCGCGCGCCCATCCGCCAATCCTGAGAGGGCTTCCCCACCGATCCGCCAGCGTCTATGTCAGAGCCTTTCCTCGGAGGGCTCTCAATGACGATCAGGCTTGTTCTCGCCGGCTGCGGCAATATGGGTTACGCCATGCTCTCGGGCTGGCTGAAATCCGGCAAACTCGCGCCATCGGCGGTCTTCGTGGTCGAGCCCAATGCCGATCTGCGCAACCGCGCGGCGGCGCTGGGCTGCGCGACGGCGGCGGAAGCGGGAGCGATCCCGGCCGATGCCGTTCCCGGCCTCGTTTTCATCGCGGTGAAACCCCAGGTCATCCGCGACGTCACCGCCGCCTACAAGCGCTTCGGCGATGGCCGCACGACCTTCGTCAGCATCGCCGCCGGTACGCCCGCCGCCACCTTCGAGGAAATTCTTGGCAACCGCGCACCCGTCGTGCGCTGCATGCCCAATACGCCGGCGGCTATCGGCAAGGGCATGATGGTGGTGTTTTCCAACAGGCTTGTCTCCGACGATACCAAGCGTTTCGTCGCCGACCTTTTGTCGGCCAGCGGCGAAGTCGCCACCATCGACGACGAGAGCCTGATGGATGCGGTGACCGCCGTGTCGGGATCAGGCCCCGCCTACATCTTCCATTTCATCGAGGCGCTGACCGTGGCCGCCGAGAAGGCAGGATTGCCAAAGGCCACCGCCAGACTGCTCGCCATGCAGACGGTCTATGGCGCCGCTTCGCTCGCCGCCGAGAGCGGGGAAGACCCAGGCGTGCTGCGCCAGCAGGTGACCAGCCCGAACGGAACGACGGCGGCGGCGCTTGGCGTGCTGATGGGCGAGGAGCGGCTGACCAATCTGCTGACACAGGCCGTGGAAGCGGCCCGGCTGCGGTCGATCGAACTGGGGAAATAGAGAGAAACCCCGCTAAGCGAGATCCGTGTGCGAAAAGTCGTTGCCTTTGTAGAGCAAGACTGAGCCATGGTTCTTTGCGCAGGCATAGGACAGGCAATCGGCAAGGTTGAGCTGCGCGGGATGCCCACGTCCCTTTCCGTAGTCTGAAAACGCCCGGATCGCGAGTTTGGCGTCGCTGCCGTCGATCGGGACGATCTCGATTTCGGCCTCGCGCAAAAACGCCTCTATCGCCGATTCCACGACAACCGGCTCGACGGCAAGCATGGTGGAGAGCCGCATCGTTGCTTCGAGCACAACCAACGCGGACGTAATCTTGTGTGGTGCTGTCTGGATGCGGTTGCTCCATTCGCCGGCATCACCTTCTTCCGAAAGAATTGCCACAACGACAGAGGTGTCGACGAACATCAGGAATGTCCCCACATGTCGTCGATCTCATCCTTGCCAACAGATCGGCCGCCCTGGCCGGCTTTGGCCTTTAAATCACCGGCGATGGCAGCGAGCCGCTCTGCCAGAGGAACGCGTCCGCTCTCTCGCTTCAGTTCGGATTCAAGCGCTTCGATAACCGCCTCGGTCATGGAAATCTTGCGCTTGGCGGCGAGCCGTCGTGCCAATTCGCGCGCACGCGGGTCCCTGATCTGGAGGTTCATTGGCCACTCCTCGGCGACATTGTCACTACAATATAGTCCCTTTGTCATGACAACGCCACCAAGGCCTACTTTGCATACAGCATCTCGTCCTGCAGCCGGCGCAGTGCAAACAGCCTCGTGGTCGGGTCCGGCGCGGCATTGTCGGCGGTCAGCAATTCGCCTTTCCTGACCGGGTTCAGCACCTTGCCGCCCTCGAGCAGACCGACCGGCACGGCGCGCTGGGCGCGGGCGTCGCCGACGGTCATGGTCCAGGAGCGGTAGCAGGTCTCGCCGATCGCATCGAAGGTCTCGCCGGCGGCGAGATCGCGCTTGGCCACGGCGCAGACTTCGGCAACGGGGCGCGGCAGCGGCACCATGTCGGGCATGCCGGACAGCATGATGCGGGCGGCCGTCAACGGCACTTCCAGCGACGTCAGGTGATAGGGCCGGAACAGGCTGTAGTAAGGACCGTGGCCGATATGCAGATCGTCCATGCGTTCGATGATGCGCGGATGCGTGGCCTCGACGATGACGAAGACACCGGGCGCGACGCCCTTGCCGATGGTGTAGTCGACGACGCCCTTCTTCAACAGCAGCCCGCCGTCCGCGCGTGGGATCAGCACCTTCGCCAGGTCGTCGCGATCGGCCTTCGGGCCATGCATGCCCGGAACGTCGGGCACCAGGCCGGTGGCATTGGCGATAGCGCACATCTCGACCATGGTCTTGGAGCCGTCGACGAACTCGACCAGCATGCGCGGGTTCATGTTGCGGCGGATGGCTTCCTCGCGATAGTCGTCGGGCACGGCATCGCGATTGAGCGGGTTGTTCTTGCCCTTGCCGGCCGAGACGATGGTCAGCCCGAGTGCGGATGCGAACTCGATCAGTTCCATGCAGCTCGACGGCTCGTCGCCGGCGCCGACCGAATAGACGACGCCAAGCCGGTCGGCCTGCTGCTTGAGGTAGCAGCCGATGGTGACATCGGCCTCGACATTCATCATCACCAGATGCTTGCCATGCTCCATGGCCTTCAGATCGAAGTCGGCGGCGACACCCGGTTTTCCCGTGGCGTCGATGACGACGTCGATCAGCGGATTGGTGACCAGCATCTCGTTGGAGGTAATGGCTATCTTTCCGGCCTCGATCGCGCCGGTGACTTTCGAGGCGCTGTCGGCTTCAACCGCCATCGCCTCGTCGCCATAGGCGATGCGGATGGCGTCACGTGCGGTGTGCGGGCGCCGTGTCGACACGGCGCAGACCGAGATGCCGGGCATCAGCATACCCTGCGTGACGAGATCGGTGCCCATCTCGCCGGAGCCGATGACACCGATGCGCACCGGGCGCCCCTCGGCGGCGCGGCTGGCAAGATCGCGGGCAAGCCCGGTCAGGGCGACATTGGTCATGCGGGGATGTCCACAGCTTCTTGATTTGCGGCCGAATTAGCAGGGAGCGGCCGCCTGTACCAACGAAACCGCGCGACTGCGATGATTTCCAACGAAAATTGCCTGAAAAACAGGCTTCGCCCCAGGCATTTGGCCCAAAGAGTTGCCAATTGACATTGCCGTGAACAGCCTCAATAAAACATTCGTTTGTCAACAAAGGCAAATGTTCACCGGGGTGACGGAATCGGCGGGCATGCATAGCTGGCAAATTGGGGACTGCCTTTGCACCGAGGTGGCCGCAAAGGCCTTGGATTGAGATCATGGAGTATCGCGAGCCGCGGGCTCGGGCTCCGGGGGAGGAACAATGGATACTATTCTCGCTGGCCTGAAAGGGGCCATCGACACGCTCGGCGCGACAGTCCTGCTGCCGATTGTCATTTTCATCATTGCCGTGGTTCTGGGCGCCAAGGTCAGCAAGGCGTTTCGCGCCGCGGTGACCATCGGCGTCGCCTTCATCGGTATCAATCTCGTGCTTGGCCTGATGTTCACGTCGATCGGCGACGTGGCCAAGGCGATCGTCACCAACACCGGCATCCACCGCGACATCATCGATGTCGGCTGGCCGTCGGCTGCCGCGATCGCCTTCGGTTCGTCGGTCGGACTATGGGTCATCCCGGTCGGTATCCTGGTCAACATCGTGCTGCTCCTGACGCGCATGACGCGCACGCTCAATGTCGACGTGTGGAATTTCTGGCACTTCGCCTTCGTCGGCTCGCTCGTCGTGGCTGCCACCGACAATCTGGCCTACGGCATCGCCATCGCGGCCCTGGTGGCGGCGCTGTCGCTGCTCTTCGCCGACTGGTCGGCACGCGCGGTGCAGCAGTTCTACGGCGTGCCCGGCATCTCGGTGCCGCACCTGGCCTCAGCGCAGATCCTGCCGATCGCCATCATCCTCAACTGGATCATGGACCGCATTCCCGGCATCAACCGCATCAACATCAACACCGAAACCATCGAGCGCCGCTTCGGCGTGTTCGGTGAGCCTGTCGTGCTCGGCCTCATCATCGGCCTCGTGCTCGGCGCGATCGCCTTCTACAATGCCGGCGATCTCGGCGTGGTGCTGGCCAAGGTGCTCGGCACCGGCATGACGCTGGCTGCCGTCATGCTGCTCCTGCCGCGCATGGTGAAGATCCTGATGGAAGGCCTGCTTCCGGTCTCCGACGCCGCCCAGGAATTCGTGCGCAAGCGCACCGGCGACCGCGAGCTTCTCGTCGGCCTCGATTCGGCGATCCTGATCGGCCATCCCGCCGCGATCTCGTCGTCGCTGATCCTGGTGCCGATCGCGATCGTGCTGTCGGTCATCCTGCCCGGCAACCGCGTGATCCTGTTCGCCGACCTGGCGGTCATTCCCTTCATCGTCGCCATGACCGCGCCGCTGGTGAAGGGCAACGTCTTCCGCATGGTGGTGATCGGCACGGTGACGCTGGCCATCGGCTTCTACGTCGCCAATGCGCTGGCGCCGCTGTTCACCAGCGCCGCTGTCGCGTCGGGCTTCAAACTGCCGGCGGATGCGCTGCAGATCACCTCGGTGGTCGACGGCTTCCTGTGGGTTCCCTATGTGATCATCGAAGCGATCCAGGGGCTCGGGCTCGCCGGCATCATCGTCATCGCGGTGGTGATCGCCGTCCTGTTCGTTCTCTACCGCCGCAACACGCTCGGCTGGGAGCGGGCGGCGGGCGCTGAGGATGAACCCGCGGAAGGCACTGCCTGAAGCGCATCGCGCCTTTAATTCGAATTGATCGTGCGCCCTCCGGGGCGCACGATTTTTATAACGGAGTAGAATATGTCTGACGGCCTCATGCAGCTTCTGGATCCGGAAGCGATCGTGCTCGGATCCGACGCCTCGACCAATGAGGAGATCATCCGCATTCTGGCCGGTCGGCTGGAAAAGCTTGGCTATGTCAGGAGCACCTACGCAGACGCCGTCGTGCGCCGCGAAATGACCATTCCGACGGGATTGCCGCTGGAGCGCGCCGACAATGTCGCGGTGCCGCACACGGATCCAGAACATGTGCTGAAGCCGGGCATCGCGATGGGCACGCTGGTCAAACCGGTGACCTTCGCCAACATGGAAGACCCCGACGAGAAGCTGCCGGTCGGCTTCGTCTTCCTGCTTGCCATCAACGACAAGGACAAGCAGATTGAAGCGCTGCAGTCCGTCATGGCCACCATCCAGAATCCGGATGCGTTGGACGGCCTTAGATCGGCGAGGACGCTCGACGACGTGCGCGCCGTGCTCGGCTGACAATCAGGGAGAAGCAAGACATGTCCAGACAGAAAACAATTCTCTTTGCCTGCGGCACGGGCGTCGCCACGTCGACGGCCGTCAATGTCGCCGTCACCGAGGCGATGAAGAAGCGCGGCCTCACCTTCAACGCGCAGCAGGCCAAGGCGACCGAGGTGCCGGGGCTGGCCGACAGCGTCGACTTCATCGTCGCCACCACGCCGATCTCGGCTTCGGTGACCAAGCCGGTCATCAAGGGCCTCGCTTTCCTTACCGGCATCGGCAAGGACAAGGTGCTCGACGAGATCGAGGCGCAGCTTCGCAAATAGATCGCCGGCGGCGCGGTCCTCACACCACCCTGACGTAGCTCGTCATGCCCGATTTCTGGTGCTCGATGATGTGGCAGTGCAGCAGCCAGTCGCCGGGATTGTCGGCGACGAAGCCGAGGCTGACCTTTTCGTTGGCCTGGATGAGATAAGTGTCGGAAATCAGCGGCTGAACCTGCCGCGTCGAGGACGACAGCACCTTGAAGCTCATGCCGTGCAGATGGATCGGGTGCGATTGCGGCGTCAGGTTCTCCATGTCGATGACATAGCTCTTGCCGAGCTTCAGCTCGGCCAGCGGCGCGGTCGGATCCGGCGTATCGCCGGGCCACGGCACCTTGTTGATCGCCCAGAAACTGTAGCCTAGCGAGCCGCAGATGCCGTCGCTCGGGACGTTTTCCGCCGTGGCGCTGAGCGCCAGCGAAATATGCTGGGCGGTGGAGAGATCGACTTCGGCCACCGGATTGGCCTCCAGCGGCGCCACATCGCGAATGTCCCGCTTCAGCGAACCGCCGACTGACCGCAGTGTCGCGAGCACCTTTGGCTTGGTGCCCCTGACATCGCGCAGGCTGACCACCGCGCCCTCCTCGTCGGGCATGCGGATGGCGAGTTCCATGCGCTGGCCCGGTCCCAGCAGAAGCGCATCGGGCGAGAAGCGTTCGGGCACCGGATTGCCATCGAGCGCAATAACGGTCGCGTTGGCACCCTCGACCAGAAAGGCATAGATGCGGGTGACATCCGTGATGGCGACGCGCAGACGCACCAGCCCGCCGGCCGGCGCGTCATATCGCGGCTGGTCGAGCCAGTTGGCGGTGCGCACCGTGCCGTAGGTGCCGGTTCTCGCGGCGTCGCGCGGCCGGAACTGCTCGATGAACTGGGCATCGTCGCCCAGCCGCCAGTCGCGCAGATTGAGAACCACCTCGGCATCGAATTTCTGATCCGCAGGGTTTTCGACCACGATCACGCCGGTCAGCCCGTGGCCCATCTGCTCCAGCGTGTTGCAATGCGGATGGTACCAGAAGGTGCCGGCGTCGGGCGGCGTGAAGGCATAGTCGAAATGGTCGCCGGTGTAGACATAGGGCTGCACCAGAAACGGCACGCCATCCATCTTGTTCGGCAGGCGAATACCATGCCAGTGGATGGTCGTGGGATCGTCGATGGCGTTAACAAGGCGTGCCGCGAAGGGCTCGCCCTTTCTCATCCTGAGCACGGGCGGCATTCCGGCGCTGCCATAAGTCAGCACATTGCTTGTCTGGCCGCCATCCATCAGCGCGGCCTGGATCTTCGCGGTCTGCAGAATCACCGGATCGGGACTCGCGGCGGCCCAACCGCCGAACCGGCCGACGGCCGCGTACGCGACGCTGCCCGCACCAGCGATCGCCGCCGTCTTCAAGAGCCCGCGGCGTGTGAGAAAGGTCATTCAGCGCTCCAACTGGAAGGACGATTGCCGGAAATCCATCATTGCCTTGGATCACGAACCGGCCGCCCGCACAAATGCCTATACGGGCTTACCGCATCTCAGTGCAATCGCGCCAGCAGCGCCTGTGCCTAGACAAGGGCGGCCCCGGCGCATCAAGTGTTTCGATCGGGAACTGGATCGAGATGCCGCTGGTTTTAACACGGCGACCAGTTACTCTGCGCCAGGAGGTCGCCGGGCGCGCTTTGGCTCGGCCTGAGCATTTCAGGGGGGATTGCCATGACGGACTTCACGCCAAAATTCGATCTGGCCGGCAAGGTGGTGCTGGTGACCGGCGCCTCGCGCGGCATTGGCCGGGCCTGCGCGCTTGCCTGTGCAGGCTCCGGCGCCGACATGATCGTGGGTGTGCGCAACAGGACCGATGGCGCCGACCTTGTCGGCGAGATCGAAAGGATCGGCCGGCGGGCGCTGGCCGTCGAGATGGACGCGACCGATCTCGACACCGTTCGCAAAGGCGTCGCTGACGCCCATGCCGTCTTCGGTCGCATCGACGTCCTGGTCAACAATGTCGGGCTCGGACCGGAAAACCTGGCGGAGAATGTGACGGAGGAGGATTTCGACCTAACCGTGAACGTCAACCTCAAGGGCACGTTCTTCACCACGCAGGCGGTGGGCAGGCTGATGATCGCGCAGAAGGGCGGGCGCATCATCAACATCTCCTCCCAGGCCGGCACCGTGACGCTGAAGGGCGAGGCGATCTACTGCATGACCAAGGCGGGGATCAACCACCTGACCCGTTGCCTGGCAGCGGAATGGGCGCAGCACAGGATCGCCGTCAACAGCGTTGCGCCGACCTTCATCTGGACGGACGGCACGCGGCCTTCGCTCGCCGAGCCGGATTTCCACGCCCATGTGCTGGGTCACATTCCGCTCGGCCGCATCGGCGACCCGATCGACGTGGCGGGAACCGTGGTGTTCCTGGCCTCGCCTGCGGCCTCGCTGATCACCGGGGCCAACATACTGGTCGATGGCGGCTGGTCGGTGGCGTAGGAGGGAGGTCCTGATGGCTGATTTGGAGGACCGCGCTCGCGCTTTCGCCACGCGGGCGCACGCGTCGATCGACCAGCGGCGGAAATACACGAATGAACCCTATATCGTGCACCCCGTCGCGGTCGCTGAGATCGTGCGTGGCGTCCCGCACAGCGCAGAAATGATCGCCGCCGCCTATCTGCACGACGTGGTGGAGGACACGCCGACAACGCTCGGCCAGATCGAGGAAGAGTTCGGTCGTGACGTCGCCGAGCTGGTCGGATGGCTCACGGATGTTTCCGTGCCGACCGACGGCAACCGCGCGGCACGCAAGGCGAAAGACCTGGCCCACACGGCAGCCGCACCGGCACAGGCCAAGACCATCAAGCTTGCCGATCTCATCGACAACACGAGCACCATCGAACGCTACGATCCCAACTTCTGGCGCGTCTATCGAGCCGAAAAGATCCGCCTGCTCGACGTGCTGAAGGAAGGCGATGCCACGCTCTGGAAGCGTGCCGCCGAAAAATGTTCCATGCCGTAGAGGGGCGGCGCGCAGCGCTGAAGGCGAGCTGCGACACCGCGGCTCGCCGCCGGGATCGACCTATCCTTCGTCGACGCTTGCCAGGAAGCGGGCGAAGATCGGGTTGAACCGATCCGGCGAATCCCAGAAAGGCGCATGGCCCGAATTGTCGAGAAGATGGGCCTTGCCTTCCCAGAGGTTGGAGAATTTCACGGCGGAGACGAAATCCGTGTTGACGAACGGCTCGTCGATGCCGTTGAGGACGGCGATCGGCGGCGTCTTGCCAGCGACGATCTCGCGCTGGTTGCGGCCGGTGCCGGCGGCGAATTTCTCGAACATCAGACGCCGTGCGCGCCCATCGGTACGGGCCACCGTCTCGAGCAGGAACGGCTCGAACGGCTCGCCGCAGGTGCTGCGCGCATAGGCCTCGACATCGGCGGCGCTGAAGGTTTCCTGTCCGGCAAGATGCATGTGCGGGCTCGGCTTGAAGCCGTTGCCGACCTCTTCAGGCGCGACGGGCGGGGTGCCCGTGATCATCAGGGCCAGAAGGCCGGGATAGCGGTCGATCATCTCCAGGCCGATATGGCCGCCGAGCGACCAGCCGAAGACGATCGCCTTGCCGACGCCGAGCAGCCTCAGCACTTCGGTCATCGCATCGGCGTAGCCTTCCATGCTGTAGGAGCGGTCCGGATCGATGGCATCGCCGGATGCGCCATGCCCAGGCAGGTCGGGTGCGATGAGCCGGTAGCGGTCGGCCAGAGAGCTTTCGAGCTGGTTGCGGAAAACCGCGCCTGAGGACGAATTGCCGTGGATCAAGAGCACGGCGGTGCCTTTGCCGCCAGTGTCGCGAACGGCGATCGTACCGTGGCTGGTTTCAAGGGTCTTCTGCGCGATCGTCATGGTCCCTCCGTCTGGAATTGCCTTGTTTCAGTGCAGTTGCGCAACAAAGCGCCACCGCTTTTATACCTTTGCGGGAACCGGCCTCCCGGTTAGGTTGCATTGAAAAATCCTTTTCAAATAAGAACAATTATGCGTAGATTGTCAATTATCCAACTCCCGATGAACGGGAGGAAAACAGGGAACCGCACGATGAAATCCAAATCCGCCGCGACCAGAATCCGCCATATGCTTATGAGCACCGCACTGATCGGCGCATTCGCCACGGCTAGCGCGCCCGCCTTCGCCGATGTCGTCAAGATCGGCCTTCTGGCGCCGATCACCGGGCCCGCCGCTGCCGACGGCCAGGAATTCCAGCGCGGCGTGCAGATGGCGATCGACGAGGCGAACGCCGCCGGCGGCGTTGCCGGCAACACGTTCGAACTGGTGGTCGGCGACGTCAAGGATCAGTCCGCGGGCAACGTCACCAGCGCGGTCGAGCGCCTGCTCGGCGACCCCGGCGTGCAGTTCATGCTGACCGGCTATGCCAGCCTGACCAATTTCGAGATCGACAACATGGCCGAGGCCGAGATGCCCTACATGCTGGCGGCGACATCGCAGCAGACCAAGGACATCATCGCGCCGAACCCCGAAAAATACATGTGCTGCTGGTCGCTGACGCCGTCCTTCGACGCCTACAACACCGACGTCACCCTGTTCGTCGAAAAGCTCGAGGCGGAAGGCAAGATCAAGCTGCCGACCAAGAAGGTCGCCATCATCTCCTCCGACAACGCCTATTCCAAGACCATCTCGGAAGGCATGAAGAAGACCTTCAAGGAGAAGGGCTGGACCATCACCGTCGACGAGATCGTGCCGTTCGGCGAAGTGACCGACTGGCGGCCGATCCTGGCCAAGGTGCGCGGAGATGTGCCCGATGTCGTCATCAACACCGACTACCTGCCGGGCAATTCGGCGTCCTTCCTGAACCAGTTCCTGGAACAGCCGACCAAAAGCCTCGTCTTCCTGCAATACGCACCGAGCGTGCCGGAATTCATCGAGCTGACCGGCAAGAAGTCGGACGGCGTCATCTACAATCTGCTAGGCGGCGCGCTGACCACGCCGAAGAACCCGCGCGCCGACGAGGTGGCGGCCAAGTTCAAGGCCAAGTACGGCGTCGAGAGCGGCACTTACGGCGTCGGCCTCTATGAAATGACCAATGTCTATTTCGACGCGGTCAAGAAGGTCGGCGGCGCATCGGACCACGCGGCGATCATGAAGGCGCTGTCGGAGACCGACAAGCAGGTTGCCGAAGGCAGGCTGAAGTTCGATCCCGCCACGCACCTCGCCACGCAGGGCGACGACTACATCCCGATCACCTTCTTCCAGATCTGGGACGGCAAGCGGACGCTGATATCGCCGGACAAATATGCCACCGGCGCCTTCAAGCTCCAGCCCTGGATGCAGTGAGGAATGGCCCTGCTTGAACTGGACGACGTGTCGAAGGCCTTCGGTTCGCTGAAGGCCGTCGACGGCGTGTCTTTCAAGGTCGAGGCCGGCGAGATCTTCGGCATCGCCGGTCCCAACGGCAGCGGCAAGAGCACGCTGTTCAACATCATCACCGGCATTCCGTTCGGGCCGGACAAAGGACGCATCCGCTTCGACGGAACCGCGATCAACGGCAAGTCCGGGCATGCCATCGCACGGCTCGGCCTTGCCCGCACCTTTCAGCGGGAAACCAGCTTCGACGGGCTGACCGTGTTCGAGAACGCCCTGATCGGCGCCAGCTACGGCAAGCAGGAAAAGGCGGCGGGCGCGGCCCGCGACACAGCGGCGGAAGCCCTGGAGTTCGTTGGATTGGCGTCGGCCTCGTTCGGCCGGCTGGCCGGCGAGCTTTCCGTCTTCGAGCGCAAATGCCTGATGCTCGCCACCGCGATCGCCATGAAACCACGCATGCTGCTACTCGACGAACCGGCTTCAAGCCTGACCAAGCCTGAGATCGAGACCTCGATCGGATTGATCCGCCGCACCGCCGAACGCGGCATCACCATCCTTCTGATCGAGCATGTGCTGACCTTCCTGATGAGCCTGTCGCAGCATCTCCTGGTGCTCAATAACGGCCGCGTGCTCGCGGCCGGCGATCCCACTGACGTGATCGCCGATCCTCGCGTGATAGAGGCCTATCTCGGCACAAGGAGGTCGGCGGCATGACTCCGGTTCTTACCGTCGAAGGCGTCACCGCCGGCTATGGCCGCGTCACCGTACTGCACGACATTTCGCTGGAGGCGGGGCGCTTCGGCAATGTCGGCCTGTTCGGCCCGAACGGCCATGGCAAGACGACGCTGTTGCGCGCGATCTCCGGCCTGCTGAAGCCAAAAAGCGGCAGCATCCGGTTCGATGGGCAGGACATTGCGGGCCTGAGCGCGCGCGCCATTGTCGGCACCGGGCTGATCCATGTGCCGCAGGGCAACCGCCTGTTCCCGGACCTCTCCATCGCCGATTGCATGGCGCTCGGCGCCTATTCCGCGCGTGCCCGTCCGCATGAAGCGGAGAACCGCGAAAAGGTCATCAAGCTGTTTCCCAAGCTGGCGCAGCGCTGGCGACAGCGGGTGCGCACGCTGTCGGGCGGCGAGCGCCAGATGGTGTCGATCGGCACGGCGCTGATGAGCCATCCGCGCCTCTTGATCCTCGACGAGCCGACGCTTGGGCTGGCACCCAAGATCAAGGACGAGCTCTGCGCTTCCGTCATGGACATTTCGCGCGGCGGCGTGCCGCTCATCGTCGTCGAGCAGGATATCGAGTTCCTGCTGGAACTGACCCAGCAACTCTACCTCGTCAATCACGGCGCGGTGGCGACCGAGATCAAGCCGGGCGAGAGCCTCGACCACGGCGAGATCATGTCGATGTATTTTGGCCATTAGGGATTTGGTATGAGCGCATTGGCGGAAATCCTGTTCGGCGGCCTGTTCCAAGGGTCGCTCTACGCCATGATGGCGGTCGGTCTCGCTTTGGTCTGGACGACGATCGGCGTGTTCAACTTCAGCCATGGCGTGTTCATGATGCTGGGCGCCTATATCGCCTGGCAGCTGGTCGAAATCGGCCTGCCGGCGGCGGTCGCCTTTCCGGTCGCCGTCGTCGTCATGGCCGGCGTCGGCTGGATCCTGCAGGCGAGCGTCGTGCGGCCGCTGATCGGCCGCCCCAACATCGTGCTGGTCGTGGTCATCACCACGCTTGCCGCGGGATCGCTGATCGAGAACGGGGCGCTCACCATCTGGGGGCCGCGCTCGAAGCAGATTCCGGCGCTCATCGACGGCAACACCACGATCGGCGGTGTCGGCGTATCGCTGCACCAGATCGCCATCATCGTCATCACGCCGCTGATCCTGGCGGCATTGTGGGTGTTCCTCAACCGTACGCGGTTGGGGCTCGCGCTGCGCGCCGTGGCGCAGAACGAGGATGCCAGCCATCTGGTCGGGCTCAACGTCACCGCGCTTTACGGGCTAGCCTTCGCCATCGCCGCTTCGCTCGCGGGGCTCGCCGGCATCTTCATGGGCGGCTACCGCTTCATGTCGCCGGTGATGGGCTCAGACCCGTTGCTCAAGGCGCTTATCGTCGTCGTCTTCGGCGGCATATCAAGCATATCGGGACCGATCTTCGCCGCCTATCTGATCGGCTTCTTCGAGGCCGCCTGCAGCTACTATTTCGGCCTCTACTGGACGCCGGCTTTGCTGTTCGGCGTGCTCATCCTGACCTTGATGGTGCGTCCCGAGGGCATTTTCGCCAGCCGTTCGCGAGGCCTGGCATGACCGACATGACCTCCCCGATCGCCCCAATCCGCACACAAACGGCAAACCCGGTTGCCCCAGGCCGCACGCCCTGGAAGGCCGAGGCCGTCGGTTTCGTGCTCGGCTTTGCCTTGCTGGCGCTGCTGCCGTTGGTCTTCGGCGACACCTATGCCCGGCACATCCTGATCATGGCCTTCATCTATGCCATCGTCGCTTCGAACTGGGACCTAAGCCTCGGTTATGGCGGCGTCTTCAACTTCGGCCACCTGGCGCTGTTCGGCATCGGCGTCTACGCCTACAGCCTGCTGACCAAACTCAGCGGGCTCGACCCCTGGATCGCGCTTTTTGCCAGCGGCATCATCGCAACGCTGGCGGCGATCGTGGTGACCATTCCGATCCTGCGGCTGAAAGGCATCTACATCATCCTGGTCACCTTCGGCTTCGCGCAACTGGTCATGCAGGTGATTCTCAGCCAGTCCGACATCACCGGCGGCACGCAAGGCATCGTGCGCATCCCCGGCCTCTACTGGTTCGACCACAACATGGTTCGCGACGGCAAATTCGCCTATTTCTACATCGCGCTGGCGCTGCTGGTGGCAAGCACGCTGTTCCTGCGTGTCTTCGTCCGCTCGCGCACGGGCGCCAGTATCGTGGCGCTGCGCGACAATGAGGAATACGCCATCAGCCGCGGCGTCTCGATCGTGCGCCAACGCATGCTGACGCTTGCGGCAAGCGCCTTCTTCACCGGCATCGCCGGCGCCTTCTATGCCGCCTATCAGCGCAACGCCTCGATCGATGTGTTCGGCATGAGCCTGGCGACCATCATCCTGTCGATGGTGCTGCTCGGCGGCACCAGCACCATCTACGGCGCCATCGTCGCGTCCTTCGTGCTGACGATCTTCGCCGAATGGATGGCCGATTTCGGCGCGTGGCGGCCGATGATCACGGCGGTGCTGATCATCGGCGTGATGCTGGCCTATCCGAGCGGGCTGGCCGGCATGATCAAGGCCGCATGGGGCGCGGTCGCCGGGCGGATCAAACGCCCGGCCTGAGTGAAGCGTGGATGGGAGTGCGGACGGACATCCGCACTCCCATCCGGTTGCCTTAGCGGACGCCGCACCAGTCGATCACCGAAGCGGCGATGACCTTGGCGGTCTCGACCACGGATTCCACCTCGACATATTCGTTGGCGCCATGAAAACCGTCGCCCGACGGGCCGAAGATGACGCTGTCGACGCCGGCGCCGGCATAGTGCGCGCCATCGCATACGGCGACGAAACCGCGGGCCTCCGGCGCCTTGCCGATCGCGGCCTTGCGTTTCATCAGCGATGCCACCAGCGGATGGTCGACCGGCGTGTTCATCGGCGGAAAGTGAAGACCGCCGAGTTCCCACTGGATTACAGGCGGGTTATCGCGCAGCCAGGCATCGGTCTGGGCGAAATGATGGACGAACGCCTCGAAATCCCGACGGTAGTCGGCGGAGTTCTCGTCCGGCAGGAATTTCATGTCGAGGTCGAGCACGGCGACATCGGGGATGATGGCCGGATTGGTCATCACCGTCGGCAGGCCATGCTCGCCGAGACCCGTTCCGCCATGCATGACACCGATGTTGATGGTGTTCATGCCTAGCGGCAGCAGCGGGTGGGACTTCGCACGCGTGCGGTCGAGTTCATATTGGCGGACGGCGGCGATGAAGCGCGCCGCAATCTCGATGGCGTTAACGCCAGGCTTCAGCCGGTCCTTGTCGTGGCGCTGCGGGTAGATTTCGTTATAGCGCAGCGCGGAATGCGCGTTGCGGCCGCGAATGGTGACGCGTGCCCATTCCAGTCCGCCCTCGACCGGCAGGACATCGCCCCAGGTCGGTTCGGCGACAAGCACCGCCTTGGCGAGCTTGCCTTTCTTCACGGCATCGATGGCGCCGAAGCCGCCGGCTTCCTCGTCGACCACGGAATGGATCGCCAGCCTGCCCTGCAGCGTGATGCCGGCTTTCTTGATGGCGTGCGCGGCAGCGACGCAGGCAGCAACGCCGCCCTTCATGTCGACCGCGCCCCGGCCATAGAGCCGGCCATTGGTGATCTCGCCGCCGAAGGGATCGACGGACCAGTCCTTCATCTCGCCGACCGGCACCACGTCGATATGTCCACACAGGATCAGGCTGCGATCCTCGCTTCCGGACCACTCGCCGACCAGATTGGGTCGGCCGGGCAAGGCGTCCCATTGCTCCGTCGCGAACCCATCTTGCTTGAGGATGGGTTCGAGCAGCGCCTGGACGTCCGCCTCGCGGTTTATCGCCGGATTGGCCTCGAATTTGGGATTGACCGAAGGGATGCGGACCATGTCGCGGGTCAACCCGATCAGCCAGTCGCGGTCGGCCTCGATCCCGGCCTGCACGGTGTCGATGATGGTCTTGGTGTCGGGCATATCTGTCATTTCCTGGGATGTTTGGGTTTTTCAGCAACCGATGGCGACAGGGCGCCATCGAGGGTGACTGCATTGGCGCTGCGGATCTTCTCTATGTCCTCGATGCGCTTGCGAACGCCGGCGCCGTGGCCTTCCAGCGCATGAGCAAAAACGGTTTCCATCTGCGCGACGGCGGTCGCCAGCGTGTCGAACGGCGAATTGGCGTCGATCGCCGCGACCATGGTCAGGTCGGCGATCTCCGATATCGGCGACAGCCAGACGTCGGTGAACAACAGGATGGAGACGCCGCGCTCATGCGCCTGCTGGGCAAAACGCACCACATCGGACTGGTAGCGGCGATAGTCGAAGACAACCAGAAGGTCGCGTTTGCCAAGGTCGATCAGCAGATCGAAATCGGCCGGGCTGAGCGAGCCGATATCGCGCACGCCGGAGCGGAACTGCAGGAGGTAGCCGGCCAGCATGGAGGCGATATGGCGGCTGAAGCGGCCGCCCAGCAGCACCACCTGGCCTCTGGTGTCGAGCAGCAGGTTGACGGCGCGCGTATAGGCCTGCAGGGGCACCGCCGTGCGGGTCCGCTCCAGGCTGTCGGAGACCGAATGAAAATAGGCGAGCGCCGTGCCCTCGCTCGAGCCTCCCGGACGCTTGGCTTCCATCATCAAAAGCGGCGAATGCAGTCTCGATTCGACCTCGGTGAGAAGACGCGCCTGGAAATCGGCAAAACCGTCATAGCCGAGCTTGGTCATCAGGCGCGTTACGCTTGGATCGCTGACCCCGGCGCGGCGCGCCAGCCTCGTCGCCGTCCCCAATCCGGACATCGGGTAGTCGGCGAGCAGCACCTGGACGATCTTTTCTTCCGCCGACGTGAACGCCAAGGTGGTGTTGGCCAGTTCTTCGCGGATCGACATCGTCATCGCCTCTCGCCAGGGGAAGACGATTATCTTACAATTTCATCCACAGTTGTCAAATTTGGAAAAAATCTTACAGAGCAGCCGCGCGGCATTCCAAGAACAGGGCGACATGCATCACCCTCGATATGGCACAGCACATTTCCGTACCCGATCGGACGGTTGCTACCCGCCCTTATTTGAAGCTGGCGATCGGCAGGAATTTCACAGCGGAGCCGGTGAAGCGGCGGTGATCGGCCGACTGTCCTCGCGGCTGAAAGCCGGCGAGATAGACCTGCTCGGGCGCCGTGCGGATATAATTGGCGGCAATGATCGGTGCCGCCGTCGATCCGCTGGCGGTGCCACGAGTTGTCGCGCGCGGCCGGCCTGCAGACGCCGGCACCACCACGGCGGTGGCTTCGGGGTCGAGACGCGGCTGGACACGGTCCGCCTTCGCGCTGGTCCTGACATCGTCGGGTCTCGGCGCGGGAACCGCGATGCGCTGGCCGGCCAGCGCGTCGACGCCGTTGTCGGCGGGGCGCATGGCCAGCAAGGCGTGGATCGCTTCGCCGGCCTTGGCCTGTTCCGGCTGTGGTGCGCTTGCCTGGTTTTGCGGCCGCCATGTTGGCAAGGGAACGTTGAGCGCCACCATCTCAGATGCAACGCCCGGTGCGGCGGCATCGGCCTTGGCCACGGGAACTTCGGTGTTGGCCGCCGCCGGCTGCGTGGCCGCTGGTTCGGCCCGCGCCGGGGATGCGCTGGCCACTGCGAACGGCACGGTTTGCGGTGTGGGAATGCTGGCTGCGGGCTCGGCGCGCGGTGCGAAGGCGGGTAGCGGCACCGCGCCAGGCGCCATCGCCATGACGATCGCCTCCGGCGTGTTCGTGTTCGTCGCGGCCGGCGGTTCTTCCGCCTGGCTGGCCGGAGCCGTCGGGATTTCAGCGCGCTGGGCCGCTTCCGGCGCCACGATGGCGATCTTCGGTGTCGGACCGGCTTCAACCGGCCGGGCCGGTTTGCGTGGCGCTGGCACCGCTTCAGCGGCGTCGTCGGCTTCGTCCGCGCCGCGCCCGCCCAGGATTGTCGCCAGCAAGCCCCGCGCCGGCCTGCGCTGACCGCTGTCGGCGCTTGCCAGTTCGATGTTGGGCGTGCCGGCGGCCTTGCGCGACTTGTAGGCGGCGAGCGCCTGATCGAAGCCGGGCAGCGGCCTGCCGTCGCTCGGCACATGCAACGTCTTGCCGTCCGGGAAAACCCTGGCGAGCTCCTGGCGGCTGATGCCCGGCCAGTGCCTGACATTGCCGACGTCCATATGGATGAAAGGCGAACCCGATGTCGGGTAGTAGCCGACACCGCCGCCCTGCATCCTGAGGCCGATGTCTCGCAGCTTCTTCAGCGGCACGTCAGGCAGGAAGAAATCCATGGCGCGGCCGACCATATGCTGGCTTTCCCGGGCGACACCCTTTGAGCGGCTGCGCAGCATGGCGTTCGTCGCCGGAGAGCGATAGGCGCTGACCACATGGATATAGGATCTGGAGCCGCTGGCCTGATAAGCCTGCCAGACGAGATCGAGCAGGCGCGGATCCATCCTGGTTGGCTCGTTGCGGCGCCAGTCGCGCAGCATGAAATTGATCTTCTTCAACCCTGCCTGATCGTAGCGTCCGTTGCGCTTGAAGACGATCTCGGCCTTCTCGCCCGTGTGCAGATGCTGGATGCGCAAGGCGCGCGTCTCGGCGGAAGCGCCGGTGACGCAGAGGCAAAACAACGCGACCACAATGGCAGGCAACCATGTCAAACGATGGGAGGCGCCGGGCGCGTTCTGTTCGCGTTCAATCACGTTCATGCTTTGCACATCGTCTTCGTTTTAGGCCGTTTCACGTCTTCGCCGCGACAAGGACGCTCTCTCTTTGGCCTCCCGGCGTGCGAAAGGCCACGGGCTCGACCTGGGGAGCCGGGTTTCAATCACAAAATACGTCATACCGATGAACAGCATCTTGGTTAACGAATCGTGTCGTGACAACAATCGGCTTCGTCCGAAAGCCGCGATGCCTGGCCCTCCCCTCGCCAATACGAGGCAGGAAATCCCGGAAATGCCTGTCGCTGAAAAATCTGGTGCTGCGAGAGAGGATTGAACTCTCGACCTCTCCCTTACCAAGGGAGTGCTCTACCACTGAGCTACCGCAGCCGCTGATGGCGGGGCTTCTGCCATATCGAACCGGCAAGCGCAAGGCCAAGAACAACGCTTCTGTGAAAGCCTTTGCCGGATAGCGATCGTTGACATGGCGGCGCCATAATGTTGGCTATCCCTTTACCAGGGGGCTGGCCGGTTCTCGGCCGGGACGGGACAATGAGCGACAAGACGATATCGACGAAAAACAGCGGTTCTGACCGCAAGACCCGGCTCGCCGAGCAATTGCGCGCCAACCTGCAGAAGCGCAAGGCGCAGTCGCGCTCGCGTCGCACCGGCGATGCCGACCAGCGGCCCGACGGGCTCGCGGCTTCGAAGGAAATGCAGAAAGATTAACTCAAATCGGCCACTCTTGGCCTGGGACGGGCGAAATCCTATTTCTTGAACCACATCGGGCAATGGTCTAGACGGGCCGACACTCAAACGATTGAACCGGCCTTTTTTGGCCGAGAGGGACGTTTTCTTATGGATCGCATCAGAATTGTCGGCGGCAACGAGCTCGCCGGGAGCATTCCGATCTCGGGTGCGAAAAACGCCGCCCTGCCGCTGATGATCGCCTCGCTGCTGACCGACGACACGCTGACGCTCGAAAACGTGCCGCATCTGGCCGACGTCGAGCAGCTTATCCGCATTCTCGGCAACCACGGCGTCGACTATTCCGTCAACGGGCGCCGCGAGAAGCAGAATGAGGGCTATTCGCGCACTATCAACTTCTCCGCCCGCAACATCGTCGACACGACGGCGCCTTACGAACTGGTGTCGAAGATGCGCGCCTCCTTCTGGGTCATCGGACCGCTGCTGGCGCGCATGGGCGAGGCGAAAGTGTCGCTGCCCGGCGGCTGCGCCATCGGCACGCGGCCGGTCGATCTCTTCCTCGAGGGCCTGCAGGCGCTCGGCGCCGACCTCGACGTCGACACCGGCTATGTCATCGCCAAGACCAAGAACGGACGCCTCACCGGCAACCGCTATGTTTTCCCCAAGGTCTCGGTCGGTGCCACGCACGTGCTGATGATGGCCGCGTCGCTGGCCAAGGGCGAGACGGTGCTCGAAAACGCCGCCTGCGAGCCCGAGATCGTCAACCTCGCCGAATGCCTCAACGCCATGGGCGCCAGGATTTCGGGCGCCGGCACGCCGACCATCACCATTGACGGCGTCGAGGCGCTTTCGGGCGCCCGCGTGCGCGTCATCCCCGACCGCATCGAGACCGGCACCTATGCCATGGCCGTGGCGATGACCGGCGGCGACGTAGTGCTGGAAGGCGCGCGTCCCGAACTCTTACAGACCGCGCTGGACGTGATTTCGCAGACAGGTGCCGAGATCACCCAGACCAATTCCGGCATCCGCGTGAAACGCAACGGCGCCGGCATCTCGCCCGTGGACGTGACGACCGCTCCCTTCCCGGCCTTCCCGACCGACCTGCAGGCGCAGTTCATGGGCCTGATGACCATGGCCAAGGGCAAGTCGCGCATCACCGAAACGATCTTCGAAAACCGCTTCATGCATGTGCAGGAACTGGCCAGGCTCGGCGCCCATATCACGCTCTCCGGCCAGACGGCGATTGTCGACGGCGTTTCGAAACTGAAGGGAGCGCCGGTCATGGCGACCGATCTGCGCGCTTCGGTGTCGCTGGTCATCGCTGGCCTGGCGGCCGAAGGCGAGACCACGGTGAACCGTGTCTACCACCTCGACCGCGGCTTCGAGCGGCTGGAGGAAAAGCTGTCCAACTGCGGCGCGGTGATCGAGCGTATTTCCGGTTGAAGATCGGGCGCAGGCAGCTTCCGGGAGAGCCGCGCCCATACGGCATCCATGCCCGTCCGCATCGCAAACCCGAGGCAATTGCCTCGGGCGAAAGCCGTGTCGTGGTTGCACCGGCCGAAAAGACCGCCTAACAGAAGGCTTACACCAACCTTAGGCACAAATCCCGCATGGCCCTCAAGCTTATCGCGCTCGACGATCAGGATCTGAGCATCATCTCGGCCCACGTCCAGGACGCCGTGATGAAGGTCTCGGACCTCGAATACCTGCCCGCGGCCAAGCGTTTCGTGCTGACCATGAACCGTTTCGTCTGGGAGGCCAAATCCGGCCTGTTCCGCCAGCACAATGAGCGCCGTCAGGCCGTGTTGCATTTCGACCGGGTGCTCGGCGCCAAGACCAACGGCATCGCCCGCGACAAGCCGGCCGAGGTCCTCTCCCTGCTGGCGGTCAGCTTCATCGAGATCAGCAAGCCCGCCGGGATCGTCGAACTGATCTTTTCGGGGGGCGGCACGATCATGCTCGATGTCGAGTGCGTCGAGGCCCGGCTTGCTGACATAGGCGGCGCGTGGGAAGCCACGTCGCGCCCCGTCCACAGGGCCTGAGCATCCATGGCCATCACACTGCGCCAGTCCGACGCCGATTTCGAGCAGCGTTTCGCCGCCTTCCTTACAACCAAGCGGGAAGTGTCGGCCGATGTCGAGGCCGCGGTGCGCCAGATCATCGCGCGGGTGCGCGCCGAGGGCGACGCCGCGCTGATCGACTATTCCAGCCGATTCGACCGGGCCGACCTGAAAAGCATCGGCATCGCGGTGTCGAAGGAGGAGATCGCCCGCGCCTATGACGGCGCCGATCCACAGACTGTCAAGGCGCTCGAATTCGCTCGCGACCGGATCCGCGCCTATCACGAGCAGCAGTTGCCCAAGGACAATCGCTATACGGACGTCGCCGGCGTCGAGCTCGGCTGGCGCTGGACGGCGATCGAAGCCGTCGGCCTCTACGTGCCCGGCGGCACCGCGAGCTATCCAAGCTCTGTGCTGATGAATGCCATACCGGCCAGGGTTGCCGGCGTCGATCGCGTCGCGATCTGCGTGCCCGCTTCCGGCGGCGCCATACCGCCATTGGTGCTGGTGGCCGCCGATATCGCCGGCGTGACGGAGATCTACCGTGTGGGCGGCGCGCAGGCGATCGCCGCGCTTGCCTATGGCACCGAGACGATTAGGCCTGTCGCCAAGGTCGTCGGACCCGGCAATGCCTATGTCGCGGCGGCCAAGCGCCAGGTGTTCGGCACGGTCGGCATCGACATGATCGCCGGCCCTTCGGAAGTGCTCGTGGTTGCCGACGGCAACAACAATCCGGACTGGATCGCCGCCGACCTGCTTGCGCAGGCCGAGCATGACGTGTCGGCGCAGTCGATCCTGATCACCGACGATCCGGCTTTCGGCAAAGCGGTCGAGCAGGCGGTCGAGCGCCAGTTGCAGAGCCTGCCGCGCGGCGAAACGGCCGCAGCGAGCTGGCGCGATTTCGGCGCGGTGATCGAGGTTCCCGACATCGACGCGTCGCCGCCGCTGGTCGACCGCATCGCCGCCGCCCACGTGG
>NZ_JAFKIC010000322.1 GCF_017306585.1 Mesorhizobium sp.
TCCTGCTGCGCCGGTTGAGCAGGCTCGAGGGTCTCTAGGCCCTCGAATCTGTCTCATGCGTCGAGGTCGAGCGGAAGCGCGTGTGTTTTCAGGCAAATGCCGCCGCAAAATCCGCCTGAGACAGGTTGACTGTTCAGATAAATCGCCGAACTCGGCAGTTGCTTCCTCTGCGCCGATCTCGGCATCGTGCCCGAACTGGAGCCGCGCCCGGATCACGCATCCTACCTTCAGTCGTGGCTGCAGGTGCTCTCCGACGACAAGCGGGCGATCTTCGCTGCCGCCGCGCACGCTCAGCGCGCCGTCGCCTACCTTCACAGCCTGCAGCCGGCCGCGGCCGAAGAGCGGGAGGCAGCATAATGGCTCCCCTCCCCGCAAACCGCCTTCTGATCCTCGCCTGCTCGGCGACGAAGCGCGACGGCCCGGCCTATATGCCGGCCATCGAACGCTATGACGGCCCCCTATGGCAGACGCTGCGATCGGTGGACCCGCGTGGAGAGAAGGCGAAGGTCGCCTTTCTTTCCGCGCGCTTGGGGTTCCGTGCCGCATCCACGCCGATCGAAATCTACGACGCGCGCATGACCCCGGCGATCGCGGCCGAGATTAAGGCGGGCGATCTCGGAACGCGGTGGCCGAAGCAGAAGACCCAGCGCCGCGTCATCGCCTCCGGCGAGCATCCCGGAATGCACATCGCGACGCTGACGGGCTATGGGCGCATTCCCTTCTCGGATATCGCCCTCGTCGGCGGCCATCTTTATCTCGATGTCATGCGTCATCTCATCGATCTGTTCCGCGAGCGCGGACATATCGTCGGCGATGGGAGGATCACCGAGATCAACGGCTCCATCGGCATCATGCGGCGGGATCTTCGCCGCTGGCTTGACCGCGAATTCGCGGAGGGACGCTGATGCTCAACGCTCCGCCTGTTTTCGAGCCGGTGGGGG
This sequence comes from Mesorhizobium sp., assembly GCF_017306585.1. GTDB lineage: Bacteria > Pseudomonadota > Alphaproteobacteria > Rhizobiales > Rhizobiaceae > Mesorhizobium. The sequence goes on from NZ_JAFKIC010000322.1 coordinate 942, forward strand.
GAAACCCCTCCGCCATTCGCCTTCGCGCGCTGAGCCTTGGCGCTGGGGTGCAATCCACGACCCTCGCTTTGATGGCCGCCCACGGTGAGATCGGTCCGATGCCCGATTGTGCGATCTTCGCCGACACGGGCTGGGAGCCACAGGCTGTCTATGATCATCTCGAATGGCTCATGTCCGGCAACGTGTTGCCGTTTCCCGTGCATATCGTCTCCGCCGGCAATATTCGTGACGACCTGATCGGCGCCGGCGACGGCAAACGCTGGGCGTCGATCCCGGCCTTCGCAAAGACGGTAACGCCCGTCGGTGCGGCTGTCCCGGTCTACGACGAGGACGATGACGGAGAGCTGATCGAAATCGGCACACGCGCAACAGCCCGCGAGACCGTGTCGATCGGCATGATCCGCAGGCAGTGCACCACGGACTATAAAATCGTCCCGATCCGACGAAGGGTCCGAGAGCTTGCCGGCCTCGCCCGCAAGCGTTCCCCTGACCATGCCGTGGTGGAGCAATGGATCGGCATCAGCTGCGACGAGATCGTCCGGGCGAAGCCCAGCTTCGAGCCTGGCAGGTCAAGCGCTTTCCGTTGATCGAAAAGCGCATGAGCCGACGGGATTGTCTCGCCTGGCTGCGCCGGCACAGCTATCCTGATCCCCCAAAGAGCGCCTGCGTGGGGTGCCCGTTTCATGACAACGCGCGCTGGCGCTTCATGCGTGACCACGATTTTGCGGCGTGGGCCGACGCCATTGAGGTCGACCAGGCGCTACGCAATGGCATCAGCGGTATTCGCGGTGAGGTTTTTTTGCATCGCTCGTGCGTGCCGCTGGACGAGGCCGATCTCTCGACGGCGTCAGATCGCGGACAGCTCGACCTCTGGCCGAACGAATGCGAGGGGATGTGCGGTGTCTGACGACCCCCGTGAAAATCGGGGCCGCCGCTCCTGGTACGCCCCCAGACGCAACGGCCCCACTCCGCGACCACTCCCGGTCTTTCAGCGAACCGGGAGCGAGTGAAAGCTTAGCCACTCGCGATAGCTGCGGCTTTCATGAAAGTGCCAGGATATCGAAATCCTGCCATGAAATTCCAACGTCTTCGGTATCAGCCGGTGCCTGCGGTAGGGAGCCGCCCTCAACAGAGCACGGAGCGCTGCCGCGGGGGCAGTCGGTCCCGCCTCCTCTTCGAGCCGCTACGCTGAGGCTCCTGCGGCTGCCCTGTTTCCCGCGCCGGCGCGTCGAGAATTCCCGAAATCCCGGCCTCCGGCCGTCGCTATGCTCATTTCTCCGATGCTCTTCATCTCTCCAGATCTCGTCTAGCCCGCGTCGCGGCGCGTCGGCGAGATTGAGGTCCGGCCGCCGCCGGACCCGTACTTCCCGTCCCTCGTCCTGAAAGGAAAATCGATGACCAAACTGCATCCCCTCACCCAAACAGAGCACGATGCCATTTGCGATTATGCCCTGGAGCATGGGCGGTACTGGTAAGCCAGTCTGCGCGATTACTGGATGAACGCGCGAACCACAGGCGTCATGCAGGCGCTGCGAAACAGCCATGGCCCGAGCTGGTTGGTTTCGTTTTCACTGACGCGGGATGAATCTTCGGCAGGACCAATCCGTGCAATATCTGTCACCGCGGGCAATGGCGACATCTTCGAAGCGACCATGATGGGAGCCGATGATCCCTGGACGATCACCTACCCCGAAGGGCAAGACCGATTTTACGGAACCGAACTCGAGGTCCGCGCGCACATCAGGCAGCTCATCCTGTCTCGTGCGGCCGCAAAGGTCGCGCCGTAAGTCGACATGGGGAGTTACGCGGACGCTCGTCGACCTGGAGGCTGATTCTGTATCTTGTCTTTGGCCATCGCCTGCGGCGACCGCGCTCTATGCCTCCGGCACGTAGCCAGCCTTCGGCCGTCTTCGCCGATTCCGGTGACGATCGACTTGTCCGGGTCGGCGCTTCGCCACCTCTATTGTAGTCCCGGCCGCGCTGTCTTCTCCAGATGGGCGCGAACGGTCGCGCTGGCCCATGGTGATTGGCGCGGCAACCGGAAGACCAGGGAGCGCCCCGCCTTGGCAGGCGGGCTGAGCATCAGTCATCCGTTCGACGGCGGCAGCTCAGGTGAACCCGGCGGCATGGCGCTGCCAAGGTAGCAGATGACCGGAGTGCATGGAAGCGGTGCCCCTATGCCTGCGGAAGAAGAGGATTCCGTGTCATCAAGGGTGTCGTCGTCCTACCGGCATTCGAGGAAAACCCTCCGACAGCCAACGCGGAAGGAGCGATATCGTCGGCAGTGGGCTCAATCGTCTGCGGCGCCACACCGGACATATACCTGCAGCGCAGTGTCGCCGACGAGGTTGCCGGCGGGAGCGAAGAAGGCCTGACGATGACGGCCCGCCATTTTCGAGACCCTTCCGGTTTGGTCAACCCTGGCGCGGCCAACACGTCCTCGATGTGGCATGTCTGATCGGAGACCGGCTGCGCCTCGATCGTCCTCCCGCAACGGCCGTCTCCAACTTTCTTCCCCTGCCGGAACCCACCCCATTCGACAAGTCGAACAGGGACCCCGGGCCGCCGTCATTCCTCGCTGGACAAGAAAGCCGGCTCCGGCCGCCCTCCACTTCGTTCCGGCCCAAGGGGTGCGGTCCGATCGTCCCCGATCCTTTCGACAGCCATCGAGGTCGCGATGGACGCGACCCGAGCAACCCGAAAGGATCTCGAAAATGGCTATCATCGGCAACTTCTCCACCAACGGCAACCTCATCAGCGGCGCGGTCCGCACCCTGACGGTATCGATGAAGGCACGCCTGGTTCCGATCGAGCGCACCTCGCGCGACGCTCCCGACTTCCGCGTGATGGCGGGCATGGCCGAGGTCGGCGCAGGCTGGAACGCCACCTCCACCGACGGCGAACCCTACATCTCGGTCAAGCTCGACGACCCGAGCTTCAACGCCCCGATCAACGCGGCCCTGTGGCCGAGCCAGGCCGACGGCGACTACGACCTGGTCTGGAACCGCCAGAAGCGTGACGCCTGACATCGGAAGCCCCGCCTGCCAAGGCGGGGCGCTCCCCTCTTAAGATGAGCGGGAAACGGGCATCGAGCCCGCGTCCCGCTTTCCGGGTGCCATTCGGAGAGGAAAAGTCTGCTCAGTCCGTCCGAGGGTGCCATGGCGGCAGGCAGGCCTCAAGGACATCGTGGTTAGAATGCATTTCCAAGAAGTGTCCTGATTGTCTCGTTGCCGCTGCAATCATCGTGCATTTGTGAGGCCATTATCGGTGAGCTTGCACGGTGTCCACAGGAGGGCCCCGCGCATCGCGGAGTGACCACACGAGTCCGACGCAGCGA
>NZ_JAFKIC010000119.1:0-36989 GCF_017306585.1 Mesorhizobium sp.
AGACATGGCCCGAGCCCGGCGTCGCCTTGAAGCCGCCCGTGCCCCAGCCGCAATTGACGTAGAGGCCGGGCACCGGCGTCTTGGCCAGGATCGGCGAGCGGTCGGGCGTGACGTCGACGATGCCGCCCCAGGAGCGCAGCATCTTCATGCGCGTGAAGATCGGAAACATCTCGCAGATGGCGTCGAGCGTGTGCTGCAGGATGTGCAGGCCGCCGGTCTGCGAATAGGAGACATACTGGTCGGTGCCGGCGCCGATCACCAGTTCGCCCTTGTCGGACTGCGAAATATAGGCATGCACCGTGTTGGACATCACCACGCAAGGCACCACCGGCTTGATCGGCTCCGACACCAGCGCCTGCAGCGGATAGCTTTCCAGCGGCATGCGCACGCCGGCCATATTCATGATGACGGAGGAATGCCCGGCGGCGACCACGCCGACCTTCTTGGCGCCGATGAAGCCGCGTGTCGTCTCCACGCCCGTCACCGCGCCATTGGCGGCGCGCTTGACCCCGGTAACCTCGCAATTCTGGATGATGTGCACCCCGCGCGCCGAGGCGCCGCGTGCATAACCCCAGGCCACCGCATCATGACGCGCCGTGCCGCCGCGCCGCTGCAAGGCTGCACCGACGACCGGGTAGCGCGCGTCCTTGGAGATGTTGAGCGGCGGGCAGAATTCCTTCGCCTGCTCCGGGCTCAGCCACTCATTGTCGATGCCGTTCAGCCGGTTGGCGTGGACATGGCGCTTCAGCACCTGGATGTCGTGCACATTATGCGCCAGCATCATGACGCCGCGCGCCGAATACATGACGTTGTAGTTGAGCTCCTGGGAAAGCCCGTCCCACAGCTTCAGCGCATGGTCGTAAATCCCCGCGCTCTCGTCATAGAGATAATTGGAGCGGATGATGGTGGTGTTGCGCCCCGTATTGCCGCCGCCGAGCCAGCCCTTTTCCAGCACCGCGACATTGGTGATGCCATGCACCGTGGCGAGATAATAGGCGGTGGCCAGGCCATGGCCGCCGGCGCCGACGATGATGACGTCGTATTCCTTCTTGGGCTCCGGCGAGGACCATTGTTCCTCCCAGCCCTTGTGGCCGCGCATGGCCTCGCGGGCGATGGCGAATACCGAATATTTTTTCAACGTCCTGGCCTCGCTGGTGGCGGCAGGGTGTCTGTTACTGGCCCTGGCGCGCGAGGTGTATCACTAGCGAAACAGCGCTGCCATCCTTGCGCTGTTTGCGACGGCGCTTGCCGTTTTGCGCCGTGGCGAAACGGATGCATCCGATCTGGCCTCGATCCTTGCCATCGGCCACACTCCCGGCCGCCAAGGATTCGGAGAACGATGATGGGCAACGCCTGGTGGAATCTGACATTGCGCTTCCTGCTGGAGCTTGCCGCCTTGCTCGGTCTGGGCATGGCGGGCTGGAGCCTTTTCGGAGGATGGTGGCGCTGGATCCTTGCCCTGGCCCTGCCGCTCATCGCCGCCATCCTGTGGGGTGTCTTTGCCGTGCCGGGCGATCCGAGCCGGTCAGGCCGTGCGCCCATGCCAGTGCCGGGCGCAGTCCGGCTGGTGCTGGAGTTCATCATACTGTTCGGCGGCGCGGCGGGTTTCTATGTGGCCGGCCATGCCGCCACGGCCATCGTCATGGCGGTGCTGATCGCCATCAGCTACGCGTTTTCGTTGGACCGTCTGGCTTGGCTGCTGCGCCAATAGGCCGGCGCGAGCCTGCGCGGGTTTCGGGTGGTTCGCCCTGCCTTGATTTGCGACCCAGCATCCGACCGCCGACTGAACCGGCGCGAGGGAAAAGGACGCCGAACATGCTCGCACTCGCCAACAAGATCGCCATCGTCACCGGCGCAAGTTCCGGCATCGGCCGCGCCGCCGCAATACTGTTCGCAAGGGAAGGCGCAAGGCTCGTCATTTCAGGTCGCCGCAAGGCAGAGCTTGATGCAGTCGTGGCCGAGATCGAGGCGGCCGACGGCACGGCCGTCGCGCTCGCGGGTGACGTAACCGACGAAACCTATGCGCAGGCTCTTGTGGAGCTCGCGGTCGGCAGCTTCGGCGGCCTCGACATCGCCTTGAACAATGCCGGCGCGGTCGGAGCGATGGGGCCTTTGCCTGCCATGTCCGCGCGGACGTGGCACGGGGCGATCGACACCGGCCTGACCAGCGCCTTTCTCGGCGCGAAATATCAGATACCGGCGATGCTGGAGCGCGGCGGCGGCTCGCTGATCTTCACGTCCAGCTTCGTCGGTTACACCGCCGGCATGCCGGGCATGGCGGCCTATGCCGCCGCCAAGGCCGGGCTGATCGGCCTGACGCAGGTTCTGGCCGCCGAGCACGGACCGAACGGCCTTCGCGTCAACGCCTTGCTGCCGGGCGGCACCGACACGCCCGGCGCGACGACGACCACACCCGAGGCCCGCGCCTTCGTCGAGGGCATCCATGCCTTGAAGCGCATGGCGCGGCCGGAGGAGATCGCGCGCTCGGCGCTCTATCTCGCCTCCGATGCGTCGAGCTTCACCACCGGCACGGCGCTGTTTGCCGATGGCGGCGTCTCGATCAACCGGACGTGAAGCCGGTTTTCAGTCGAGGAGGCCTGTTCGTCGCTGTGACGCAGGCCTCCGGCCTTGCTTTTTCGGCGCGATTTGGCGATTCCGTTTTTGAAACAGGTCTGCTTGTCAAAATGGGTCCCAAACAGATGATGCTGATCCGAACCTATGTGGCGCAAAGCGCAATCGAGGGCGTCGGCATGTTTGCCGCCGAGCCGATCCGGAAAGGCGCCTCGATCTGGCGCCTCGACCCGGATTTCGACCGGCTGATCCCGATGGAAAAATACGAGACCGCCGCCCAACCTCTGAAGGAACTGCTCGACCGCTACGCCTATCCGAGCCCGGACAAGCCCGGCTTCATGGTCTATGAGGTCGACAATGGCCGCTTCATGAACCATTCGGCGACGCCGAATACCGATTTCTCGCAGTATGGCGGCGCCACCGCCACCCGCGACATAGCCGCCGGCGAAGAGATCACCTGCGACTACGGCGAGTTCTTCGAGGATTTCGAGCGGCTGCATCTGGCCAGCGCATAGTTGGGCCCTATTTGGCAGCTGGTGGCGATTTGGCCGCCGTCCTTCATTTCGGCTGTGGACAGCGAGGCTTGATTCTGCTATCAGCCGCCACAATTCGTGGTGTCGATCGCCGCGGAGGCTAGTGGCTATGGCCGCGAGCCTGTTGATATCAAACCCGAAAGACAGGATTGCCCGTGCAGGTACTCGTCCGCGACAATAACGTTGATCAGGCGCTTCGCGCGCTGAAGAAGAAGATGCAGCGCGAAGGCATTTTCCGCGAAATGAAGATGCGCGGCCACTACGAGAAGCCTTCCGAGAAGCGTGCCCGTGAAAAGGCCGAAGCCGTGCGCCGCGCCCGCAAGCTGGCCCGCAAGCGCGCACAGCGCGAAGGCCTGCTGCCGATGACCCCGCGTCCGGTTGCTGCTGGTGGCGCTGCTGGCGCACCGCGTTCGCCGCGCTGATTATCGCCAATATTTCGTCCTTTTCGAAGGATACCAAGGTGGCGCGATGCGGAATCGCCGCCACCTTTTTATTTTGATTGAGACCCGGCCCGGAGGGGGGATCCGGACCTGAACGACGCGGCGCAAGTGAGGACAGGGCAGATATGAACGCAATCAGCGTGGAGAGCAAAACCACATTTCGTGGCTTTGCCCTGACAGCGGCCCTGCTTTCCGGACTCGTGCTGGCCGGTTGCCAGACCTCGGGCCCGGCCGGCGAGTTCAACAACATCGACAAGGCGCAAGGGTCGAGCGAGAACATCTCCTCGCTGTCGGACGTGATCCAGCGCAATCCCCAGGATCCGGAAGGCTACAATGTGCGCGGCTCGGCCTATGGCCGCGGCGGCCAGTATCAGGCGGCGCTCAAGGACTTCAACCAGGCCATCCAGATCAATCCGAATTTCTACCAGGCCTATTCGAACCGGGCCCTCATCCAGCGTTTCCTCGGCAACCAGGAAGCAGCCCTTGCCGACTACAACCGTTCGATCCAGATCAACGGCAATTATGACGCCGCCTATATCGGCCGCGGCAATCTCTACCGCAAGGCGGGCCGCACCCAGGATGCCTTCAATGATTTCCAGAAGGCGATCCAGCTCGACACCACCGACGCACGCGCCTACCACAATCGCGGCCTGATCTATCAGAGCCAGGGCCAGCACAAATTCGCCATCGAGGACTTCTCGACCGCCATCTCGCTGGCGCCTGACGCCGCCGAACCCTATAACGGCCGTGGCCTCTCCTATCTGGCGACGGGCGACGAGGACAACGCCTTCTCCGACTTCAACATGGCCATCAAGCTCGACGGCAAGAACGCCGAGGCCTGGGCCAATCAGGCGCTGATCTACGAACGGCGCGGCGACAAGGCCAAGGCGCAGAAATCCTATCGCGAGGCTGTACGGCTCGACCCGAGCTACCAGCCGGCCAAGGACGGTCTGGCCCGCGTCGGCGCCAGCGCCAGCTGACATCGTCGTCAGCGGCGGCATCTAGGCGATAGCCGCCTGTTTGCGTGTCCAAAAGGACACGCCGCACGCAAGATCGCCGCCGATCCGGCAACCACGCGTTAACCCCGGTTATACCAGGTTAACGTTTGCCTTGTTCGCGCCAAGTTTTCGACGGAACGGTCTGGCCATTCAAGCCGTTGTTTTGCGGCAATTATGAAAGGACCGTCCCATGATCAAGAAACTCGCCTGTGCCGCCGTTCTCGCCACGACGGCGTTCGCCGCCGCCCCGGCCAACGCCGGCAAGCTGCAGCTCGGCACGCTCGACTGCACCATAGACGGCGGTACCTCTTTCGTCGTCGGCTCCAACAAGGGCGTGTCCTGCGTTTTCCGTCCCTATCATCATGGACCGTCGGAGATTTACACCGGCGTCATCTCCAAGCTTGGCGTCGATCTCGGTCAAACGCATCAGGGCCAGCTCGTCTGGGCGGTTTTCGCCGCGACCCGCGACCGTGACGCCGGCGATCTCGCCGGCAGCTATTACGGCGTCAACGCCGAGGCTAGCGTGGTGACCGGCGGTGGCGCCAACCTGCTGGTCGGCGGCTTCGACAGCGCCTTCATGCTCGAGCCGCTCAGCGTCCAGGCGCAGACGGGCGTCAATCTCGCCGTGGCCGTAACCTCGCTCGAGCTGATCCACTCGCTCAAATAATTGACCTGGAGCCTCGGCTCCAAGGCCACTACCCCGCGGCGCGGAACCAGATAGGATGGTTCCGGGCCGTTTGCTTTAGGGGACCGCATGCCGAGGATAGCCTTTGCCGCTGCCGTGATCGCAACAATGCTAGCCGGCACCGCGCGGGCGCAGGATCGGGGCGTGGAACTCGGCACCCTCGAATGCGCCATATCGGGCGGCACCGGCTTCATCTTCGGCTCCAGCAAGGATCTGAGCTGCACCTTCACCCCAGCCGACAAGACCTTCGCGCCGGAAGCCTATTTCGGCGCCGTCAACAAATACGGCCTCGACATCGGCACAACCAAGCAGGCGGTGATGCGCTGGCTGGTGCTGACGCCGCTGAAGAACATCTATGCGCCGGGCGCGCTGGCGGGCGACTATGTCGGCGCCAGCGCGGAAGTGACGGCAGCCGTCGGCGCCGGCGCCAATCTGCTAGTCGGCGGTTCCTCCGAGGCCTTCACCTTGCAGCCGCTCAGCCTGCAGACCCAGACCGGCGTCAACCTTGCCATCGGCGTCAGCCAGTTCCAGCTGCGCAGCACCGAGAACTGATCGGCGGGCACAGGCACGGGCAAGTGCATCCCGTGGATGACGAAGCCGCGAAAAACCCGCTTGAACTCAACCGCGGTTGAGGTTCTACAAGCCCACCCCATCCAGCAGTACGCCGATCAGGCGCGCATGGTCCTGCCGGAAGCTCCTTTCTGGCTTCTGGTCGCGCGCGCCGCCGTCGAGCTATGTGCAAAAGGCGGGGGTGAAGATGACTGAATTCGGCACGAACAAGGTCGACTGGCGCGCATTGTGGGCAAGCGGCGACCTGGCGCGCTTCTGCTTCATCAGCCTCGGTATCCTGCTGCACGCCACGAACGAAACGATGGTGGCGACCGTCATGCCCGCCATGGTCGGCGAACTGGCTGGTGTCCAGCTCGTCGGCTGGTCGCTGGCGATCTACGAACTCGGCGCCATCGTCGCGGGTGCCGCGGCCGGCCGGCTGGTGAGTTATGTCGCGCTGCGCACCAACATGGTGGTCGCTGCTTTGCTCTACGCGGCCGGGGCGCTCCTCTGCGCCACCGCGCCTTCCATGCAATTGTTCCTTGCCGGCCGCCTGGTCGAGGGGCTTGGCGGCGGCGCGCTGGTGTCGCTGGCCTACGTGTCGGTCGAGCGGCTGTTCTCGCGCGCCATCTGGCCGCAGCTGTTCGGCATCATGTCGGCGATCTGGGGCGTCGCCGCGTTCAGCGGCCCGCTGCTGGGCGCGATCATGACCGAATTTCTGTCATGGCGCTGGGCCTTCGGCGTCTTCACCTTGGGCGGCGCCGCCATGGCACTGGCGAGCTTCGTCGCCCTCGACACGCCGGAAGCAAGGCGGCCGAGCGCGAGCGCGGGCAAGGCGCCGCCTTTCCCGTTCACCGCGCTGGGCTGCCTTGCCGTCGCCGTGGTGCTCATCGCCTCCGCCGGCGTCGACATCGCCTTGCTGCGCTCCTCATTGCTGATCGTGCTGGGCCTCGCCGGCCTGGCATTGTTCTTCTACATCGACGGGCTGAAGCCCCGCTCGCGGCTTTTCCCGGCGCGGCTGTTCTCCTGGCGCACGCCGGTCGGCGCCGGCATGACCATGATCGCCGCCTTTTCCGTCGCGACCTGCTCCTTCGGCGTCTACGGACCGCTGCTGCTGACCAGCCTGCACGACATTCCGCTTCTGACCACCGGCTACATCATCGCCGCCGAATCGATCGCCTGGTCGATCCTGTCGATCCTCGTCGCCAACGCGCCGCCGCAACGCGAAAAGCTGATCATCGTCTGCGGTGCGCTGATGATCGCGGCCGGCATCGCCGGCTTCGCCTACACGATCCCGCTGGGCTCGATCCCGCTGATCCTCGTCTGCGCGCTGTTGCAGGGCGGCGGCTTCGGCATTGCCTGGCCGTTCGTAACGCGCGTCATCGTCGCTTCCGCGCCGCGCGAGGAACAGACCATCGCCTCGTCCGCGGTGCCGACCATGCAGCGCATCGGCTATGCCGTCGGAGCAGCACTTGCCGGCATCGTCGCCAATGCCAGCGGGTTTTCGCAAGGGTTGAACCACGACGCTGCGGCCGCCGTCGCGAGCTGGCTGTTCCTTGCCTTCGTGCCGCTCGGTGTCCTCGGCTGCCTGGCGGCCTTGCGGACATCGGCGGCGGCAAATCGGCAGCTCGAAGCCGCCGGCTGACGCAGGTGCCTGTCACTCGACCCGCAAGCGATAGCCGACGCCGGTCTCGGTGGTGATGTAGCGCGGCTGGTCGGGGGTTTTTTCGATCTTCTGCCTGAGCTGCCTGACATAGACCCTGAGATACTGCACGTCGGTGGTGTCGCCCCAGATCTGCTTGAGAATGAAATGGTGGGTCAGCACCTTGCCGGCATGCTGCACCAGGATGCGCAATATGTCGTATTCCTTCGGCGAGAGTTTCACCTCCCTGCCCTCGACCTTGACGATGCGCTTGACCAGGTCGACGCTGAGGTCGCCGCTCTGGAAGACGGGCTTCTCGCCCTGCTGCTGGAACTTGTGCCTGAGCGCCACGCGGATGCGCGCCACCAGTTCGTTCATGCCGAACGGCTTGGTCACATAGTCGTCGGCGCCAAGCTCCAGCGCGTTGACGATGCCGGCCTCGTCGGTGCGGCTGGAAAGGATGACGACGGGGATGTCGAGGCCGCCGTCTCGCCATTGGCGCAGAAGCTCGTGGCCGCCCATGCCGGGCAGGCCGAGATCGAGCAGCACCAGATCCGGCTTTTCCTGCTCCATGAGCTCGATCGCGGCCTTCGCGTTCGGCGCCTCGCTTACCGCATAGCCCTGACTGGCGAGACCGACCCGAAGCAGTTTGCGGATCGGCGGCTCGTCGTCGACAACCAGTATCCTCACATTCGAATTTGTCATGGGAGGCGCTCCACGCCGGGCTCATGGCGGCCGCCAGTGCCGAGATCGGCCGCTTCGCTCGGCACCGGCATCCTGATAGTGAAAACAGCACCGGAGCGATCGGTTCGGTTGGAGGCCTTGATCGTGCCGCCCATCGCCTCGACAAAGCCTCGGCAGATGGACAGGCCGAGCCCAGTGCCGGCGCGCACCTGGTCGCCCTTGCGCACCCGGTAGAAGGTGTCGAACACACGTTCCAGGTCCTGTGGCGGAATGCCTGGCCCCTCATCCATGATCTGCAGGATGACGCTGCCATTGTCGCGCCAGCCCTGCAGGCGGATCGTCGAAGCCGGCGGCGAATATTTCGCGGCATTGTCGAGAAGATTGAACAGCACCTGCTCGAACAGCACCGGATCGAGCTTCAGCATCGGCAGGTCGGATGGGATGTCGACCTCGATCCTATGCTCGCTGGTGATCTTGCGGGCGCGGCCGAGTGCCGAACCGACAATGTCGCCGGCATAGTGCAGGGCATAGTTCGGCTCCATCGCCCCGGATTCGATCTTGGTCATGTCGAGCAGGTTGGCGATGAACCGGTTCAGCCGTTCGGATTCGTCGATCACCGTTGCCAGCAGTTCCGCCCTGTCCTGTTCGGGAAGTGCCGGGGCGAATTCCTTGAGTGTTCCAGCCGCTCCCATGATGGCCGAAAGCGGCGTCTTCAGATCATGCGAAATGGAGGTCAGGAGCGCCGAGCGCAGCCGGTCGGCCTCCGCCGCGAGCTTGGCGCGGTCGACGTCGGCGACGAGCTGGATGCGTTCGATTGCCACCGCCGCCTGGTCGGCGAGCGCGTCGAGCAGGCGCTGCTGCTCGGGCGTCAAAATCGGGCCTTGCTTGTCATTGTCGAGGCCGACGACGCCGATCGCGGTGCGGCCCGTGCGCAAGGGAAGATAGAGACGCTTGGCGCCGGGAAGCGTGTCGGCGCCACGACCCGCGGCACGGTTGTGCTCCCAGGCCCAGCGGGCGGCGGCGATGTCGGCCTCGGCCAGCGTGTCGTCGGGCGGATAGCCGGCCTTGACGGTGATGGTGCCGTCCTCGGGCAGGAGCAGCACCACGCGCAGCTTCAGCATCGAGGCGATCTGGAAGGCCGTGGCCCACAGCACGTCGTCGAGCGTGCCGGCGCCGGCGAGCTTCTTGGAGAAGAGATAGATATCTTCCGTGGCCCGCGCCCGCGAGCGGGCCGCCGCGGCCTGCCTTTGCACGCGCGCCGTCAGATTGCTGGCGATGATGGCGACGACAAGGAAGACGGCGAACGCGACGATGCTTTCCGGATCCCGGATCGTCAGCGTGTAGCGCGGCTCCAGGAAGAAATAGTTGAAGGCAAGCGCGCTCAGGAAGCAGGCATAGAGTGCCGGCCACAGTCCGAACGTCACCGCCGATGTCAGCACCGACAGCAGAAGCACGATCGCGAGATTGCGAACGTCGAGAAACTGGTCGAGAACCGTGCTGACAGCCAATGCGCCTGCGACGAAGGCGGTGGCGAACAGATAGGGCCAGATCTGGAACTGCCGGCGCTCGGCCGCCGCGCTGACGGCCCTGGAAGGCGCGTCGGTGTTGCGCTCGTTACCGGAAATGACATGTACGCTGATGTCGCCGGCATTGCGGATGAGATCATAGGTGAGCGAGCCTTCGATCAATTCGCGCCAGCGCGAGCGGGTCGGCCGCCCGACCACGATATGGGTGAAATTGTTCGCCGTCGCGTGGCGCACGATATCCTGCGCGACATTCTGGCCGGGAATGGTCGTCACCTCGGCGCCGAGCTGCTCGGCAAGTCGCATATGGGTCGCCAGCCGGTCCTTGTCTTCCTCGGACATGCCGGCCGACCGGGGCGTATCGACATGCAGCGCCGTCCAAGGCGCCCGCAGCCGGTCGGCAAGCCGGCGCGCATAGCGCACGCGCGCCGCCCCGCCGGGCCGCGCATCGAGGCAGACAAGCACCCTCTCTCCGGCCGCCCATGGGCCTTCGATGGCGTGGGACTGCATGTGGTTGAGCAATTGCTCGTCAACGCGCTGGGCGGTGCGGCGCAACGCCAGTTCGCGCAGCGCCGTCAGATTGCCAGGCGAGAAATAGTTCTCGATGGCGCGTTGGGCGGTGTTGGGAAAATAGACCTTGCCTTCCTGCAGCCGCTTGATCAGGTCGTCGGGCGTGAGATCGATGATTTCGATGTCATCGGCCTGGTCGATGATGGAGTCCGGGACTGTCTCGCGGACCCTGACGCGGGTGATCTGGGCGACGACGTCGTTCAGGCTTTCGACATGCTGGATGTTGAGGGTGGTATAGACGTCGATGCCGCGCGTCAGGATTTCCTGCACGTCGAGATAGCGCTTGGGGTGGCGGCTGCCTGGCGCATTGGTGTGGGCGAGTTCATCGACCAGGACCAGTGCCGGCCGCCGTTTCAGTATGGCGTCCAGATCCATCTCGTCGAGGACGCGGCCCTTGTATTCGACCGGCCGGCGCGGGACGACCTCGTAGCCCTCGACCAGAGCCAGCGTTTCCTTGCGGCCATGCGTCTCGACGACGCCGATCACCACATCGACGCCGTCGGCCAGCCGGGCGCGGCCGGCCATCAGCATCTCGTAAGTCTTGCCGACGCCGGGCGCGGCGCCGAGGAATATGCGCAGACGCCCGCGCCCCTCGCGCTCGGCGTGTTCGAGCAGTGCATCGGGGGAAGGTCTTTTTTCAGCGTTGGTTCTGTCGTCCGGCATATGCTCCCTGAAGCGCGCGGGCCGTGCTGTTTCGAATCCTGATCGTTGAAAGAGATCATGAATTGCGCCGGGGATCGTGTCGATCCCCGGCGCAATGCTTCACTATTTGGTCTGGTCCAGCGCCATGTTGAGAGCCAGCACATTGACCACCGGCTCACCCAGGAACCCGAGTTCCCGGCCCGTGACCTGGCTGTCGACCAGCGACTTGACCTTGGCCTCGTCGAGGCCCCTGGCCTTGGCTACTCGCGGCACCTGGAAATAGGCATCGTCGGGGCTGATATGCGGATCCAGGCCGCTGCCCGATGTGGTGACGAGGCCCATCGGAACCGGCGCGCCCGGATTCTCCGCCTTCAACTTCTCCGCATCGCCCTTGATGCGATCGATCAGCTTGGGATTGGTCGGGCCGAGATTCGAACCGCTGGAGGCGCCGGCGTCATAGCCATTGCCGGCGGCGGACGGCCTGCCATGGAAGTATTTGTCGCTGGCGAAGGCCTGGCCGATCAGCGACGAGCCGATCACCTTGCCGTCCTTCTCGATCAGGCTGCCATTGGCCTGCCTGGGAAACAGCGCCTGGGCGATGCCGGTCATGCCGATGGGATAGATGAGCCCGGTCAGGATGGTGAAGAAGGCGATCATGATGATCGCGGGTCTGATTTGCTTGAGCATCGGAATGATCCTTATGCGAGGCCAAGGGCCGTGACGGCCATGTCGATCAGCTTGATGCCGACGAACGGTACGACGATGCCGCCGAGGCCATAGACGAGAAGGTTGCGGCTGAGCAGCGCGCCGGCGCCGATCGCCCGGTATTTGACGCCTTTCAGCGACAGCGGGATCAGCGCGATGATGATCAGCGCGTTGAAGATGATTGCCGACAGGATGGCGCTCTGCGGCGTCGCCAGGTGCATGATGTTGAGCGCCTGCAGCGGCCCGGTGGTCTGCCCCGGCGCGACGTAGAAGACGGCGAACATCGCCGGGATGATGGCGAAATATTTTGCGACGTCGTTGGCGATGGAGAAGGTCGTCAGCGAGCCGCGCGTCATGAGCAGCGCCTTGCCGATCTCGACGATCTCGATCAGCTTGGTCGGGTCGCTGTCGAGGTCGACCATGTTGCCGGCCTCGCGGGCGGCCACCGTGCCGGTGTTCATGGCGACGCCGACATCGGCCTGGGCAAGCGCGGGTGCGTCATTGGTGCCGTCGCCGCACATGGCGACCAGCTTGCCCTTGGCCTGTTCGTCGCGGATCAGCTTCAGCTTGTCCTCGGGCGTTGCCTGGGCAAGGAAATCGTCGACGCCGGCTTCCGCGGCGATCGCAGCCGCGGTCATCGGATTGTCGCCGGTGATCATCACGGTCCGGATACCCATGCTGCGCAGTTCGGCGAAGCGCTCCCGGATGCCGCCCTTGACGATGTCCTTCAGATGGACGACGCCGAGCAGGCGCCCGTCACGCTCGACGGCAAGCGGTGTGCCGCCCGACTTCGCGATCTCGTCGGCAATCGACTGCAAGTCGCGCACCGTATCGCTGCCGGGCCGGGTGCCATGGGCGGCAACGGTCGGCTGGTTGACATAGGCCAGGATCGAATCGACGGCGCCCTTGCGCACCGATGAGCCGTCGACATCGACGCCGCTCATGCGGGTCTGGGCGGTGAAGGGCACGAAGGTAGCGTGCAAGGTGGCCATGTCGCGGGCGCGGATGGCGTATTTCTCCTTGGCCAGCACGACGATCGAGCGGCCCTCCGGCGTCTCGTCGGCCAGCGAGGCAAGCTGCGCCGCATCGGCCAGTTCCTGCTCGCTGACGCCCTTGACCGGCCGGAGTTCGGTGGCCTGGCGGTTGCCCAGCGTGATGGTGCCGGTCTTGT
Source organism: Mesorhizobium sp. (assembly GCF_017306585.1). Classification (GTDB taxonomy): domain Bacteria; phylum Pseudomonadota; class Alphaproteobacteria; order Rhizobiales; family Rhizobiaceae; genus Mesorhizobium. Next base: position 12,714 of record NZ_JAFKIC010000119.1, read on the forward strand.
CGAGCAAAAGCGTGTCGACGTCGCCGGCGGCCTCGACGGCGCGGCCCGACATGGCCAGCACGTTGAAGCGCACCAGGCGATCCATGCCGGCAATGCCGATGGCCGAAAGCAAGGCGCCGATGGTGGTCGGGATCAGCGTCACGAACAGGGCGACGAGCACCGTCACCGAGATATAGCCGCCGGAATAGGAAGCGAAGCTCGGAATGGTCGCGGTGGCCAGCACGAAGATCAGCGTCATGCCGACCAAAAGGATGTTGAGCGCGATCTCGTTCGGGGTCTTCTGACGCTCGGCGCCCTCGACGAGAGATATCATCCGGTCGAGGAAGGTGTGGCCGGACGCCGCGGTGATGCGCACGCGGATCCAGTCGGACAGCACCTGCGTGCCGCCGGTGACCGCCGAACGGTCGCCGCCGGATTCACGGATGACCGGCGCGGACTCGCCCGTTATCGCCGCCTCGTTGACCGAGGCCACGCCTTCCACCACCTCGCCGTCCGACGGGATGATGTCGCCGGCCTCAACGAGAACGATGTCGCCGACCTTCAGGCTGGTGCCCGGCACCAGCTTGAACTTGGTGCGGTCTTCACCGGCGAGCAGCTTGGCCTGGGTCTCGGTGCGCGCCTTGCGCAGGGAATCGGCCTGCGCCTTGCCGCGCCCCTCGGCGACGGCTTCGGCGAAGTTGGCGAACAGCACGGTGAACCACAGCCAAATGATGATCTGCAGCGTGAAGCGCAGGTCCCCGCCGCCGGTAATGAGGTCCCTGATGAACAGCACAGTGGTCAGCGCCGAAACGATGGCGACGACGAACATCACCGGGTTCCTGACCAGCGTGCGCGGATCGAGCTTGCGGAAGGCGCCGCCGATGGCGGGCCAAAGAATGCCGGCATCCAGGATGCTGGCTGATTTTGACTGGCTCATTTTGAAGCTCCGGCTTCAGTGTTGTTGGACGGCACCGACCGAACGGATGCCGAAAAGGGTGGGCCGTAGACCAGCAGCCAGATCACGATCATGACCGCGGCAATGCCCAGGAATGTGGACACGCTCGGGAATGGAGGGGGTTTTGCATCCCCCTCCTTGCCGGCTGGCAGCCGGCCCTTGCGACGCATGGTGCTGAACCAGGGCATGGCCGCCTCAGAAGGTCTGTCCATGGATCATCGCCAAGTGCTCGACGATCGGGCCGACGGCGAGCGCCGGGAAGAAGGTCAGGCCGCCAACGATGACGATGACACCGACCAGCAGGCCGACGAACAGCGGGCCGTCGGTCGGGAACGTGCCGGCCGAGGCGGGCACGGTCTTCTTCGCCGCCAGCGCGCCGGCGATGGCAAGCGCCGGGATGATGACCAGGAAGCGGCCCATGAGCATGCCGATGCCGATGGTGATGTTGTACCAGGGCGTGTTGCCGCTGAGGCCGCCGAAGGCCGAGCCATTGTTGGCCGCCGCCGAAGTATAGGCATAGAGCACCTCGGAGAAGCCGTGCGGACCGCCATTGCCCATAGAGGCCACGGCGCTCGGCAGCACCACCGAGATTGCGGTGAAGACCAGCATCGCCAGCGGCAGGCAGAGGATGGCGAGCATTGCCATCTTGACCTCCTTGGCTTCGATCTTCTTGCCCAGATATTCCGGCGTGCGGCCGACCATCAGGCCGGCGACGAAGACGGCGATCACGATGAACATCAGGATGCCGTAGAAACCGGCGCCGACGCCACCGACGATGACTTCGCCGAGCTGCATGTTGATGAGCGGGATCATCCCGCCGAGCGCGGTGAAGCTGTCATGCATGGCATTGACCGCGCCGCAGGAGGCGGCCGTGGTGATGACCGCGAACAGCGCCGACGCGGCGATGCCGAAGCGTGTCTCCTTGCCTTCCATGTTGCCACCGTCGATGCCCAGCGCATGGACCAGCGGGTTGCCCGCGGCTTCCGCCCAGTAGCAGACGGCGACGCCGACGATGAACAGCACGCCCATCGAGGCCAGGATTGCCCAACCCTGGCGCTGGTTGCCGACCATGCGGCCGAAGACATTGGTCAAGGCAGCGCCGATGGCGAAGATCGACACCATCTGGATGAGATTGGAGATCGCGTCTGGGTTCTCGAACGGATGCGCCGCATTGGCGTTGAAGAAGCCGCCGCCATTGGTGCCGAGCATCTTGATGGCGACCTGCGAGGCGACCGGGCCAAGCGCGATCGTCTGCTTGGCGCCTTCCAGCGTCGCGGCATCCACATAAGGCCCGAGCGTCTGCGGTATGCCGAGCCAGACATAGACCAGCGTCAGCACGACACAGATGGGCAGGAGCACGTAGAGCGTGGCGCGGGTCATATCGACCCAGAAATTGCCGATGGACTTGCCGGAGGCACGGGCGAAACCGCGGACCAGCGCCATGGCGATGGCGATGCCCGTGGCGGCCGAAACGAAGTTCTGCACGGTCAGGCCGGCCATCTGCACGAGATAGGACATCGTGCTTTCGCCGCCATAGTTCTGCCAGTTGGTATTGGTCATGAAACTGGCGGCGGTGTTGAAGGCAAGTGCCGCGTCGACCGCGCTCATGCTGGCCGGATTGTACGGCAGGCCGCCTTGCACGCGCTGCAGGACATAGAGCACCAGGAAGCCGGCAAGGTTGAAGAGCAGCAGCGCCACCGCATAGGTGGTCCAGTGCTGCTCCTCGCGGTCGCTGGTTCCGCAAATGCGATAGAGCCCGCGCTCGAGCGGGCCGAAGATCAGCGAGAGCGGCGTGCGGTCGCCGCTGAAGACGCGGTGCATATAGCCGCCGAGCGGCTTCACCAGCAAAACGATGATCCCGCAAAAGACCAGGATCTGTATCCAACCGTTCATTGTCATGGCTGTGGCTTTCCGTGCCTTCAGAAGCGTTCTGGGCGAACCAGCGCGTAGGTCAGGTAGACGAGCAGGAACAAGGTCACGCCGCCACCGAGGATGTAATCGACAAGCATGGTCCGGTCCTTCCGCTCAGATTTTGTCGCAGACTTTGATGTAAGCCATGGATAGAGCGAAGAACAAAACCCCTATCCCGATAAGAACTATGTCCATTGCTCTCGTTCCTTGTGCTATAGAGTATTTTGCGCCTTTGATCCAAAGGCTGGCAATACCCGGAACGGCCCGTCGCATACCCACAACGGCGCCGAAATTTTTCTCACACGGAATATGGACCCGATCGCCATAAAGGTTCGAGACGAGGCGGCGCGAAAAGAAATAGGAATTTTATAAAGATTTTGGGTTTGCCGACGCTGCCGTCAACGCGGAAGCGCCGGGCACCGGCGCCGATAGCGCAACGGGCCGCCAGGCTGAGGTGCCTGATCTAGCGCGGCTCCCGCGTCATGCTGAGGTAGGTCGGATCGAACTCGGCGATTTCCTGAAGCTTGTGCCAGTCGAGGATTGTGACCGTGTGGTTTGCCCAGCTGACGACGCCGATCTTGCGCAGGGCGCCGATGACCCGGTTCATGTGCACAACGGACAGGCCGATCACGTCGGCGAGTTCGGCTTGCGACAAGGGCAGGTGGAAGCTCATGCCGTTGGTCCGCTGCACCACCTGGAGGCGAACGAAGAGTTCGCACACGAGATGGGCAAGATGCGAGGTCTTGGAGCGGCGGCCCATGGCGACGATCCATTCCCTGTGAATGGCGCCGTCCACCAGCGTGTCCAGCCAGAGCAGGCGGGTGAGGTGCGGCGCCTCCTCGGTGATGGCGCGCAGCCGGCTGTGGTCGGCGAAAACGACATGGCAGGGCGAAAGCGCAACGATGCCGTGGTCCATCGTCTTCAGCAGAAAGGCGTGGAGATCGACGAAATCGCCGGCCACCTGAAGCGACGTGAACTGCCGGCCGCCGTCCTCCAGCACCTTGTAGCGAGCCGCCAGCCCATCCAGGATCAGGGTCGAGTAGGTCGGCCGCGATCCGGAGGCGACAATATCCTGGCCCGTCGCAAAGTGCCTCTCGAACGTCATGGCGCCGACCAGCAGCGCCTTCTCCGCATCGGAAAGCGCATCGTGCTGGCCAAGGTTCAGATACAGGGATTCAAGCACCACTACCTCCAGCGAAAGGGCTTAGAGCTGATCGCCAACAGTTCGGTGGGAAGCATCGGGCGGCGGCGGAAGCACTATGTCCTTGGCCGATGCCAGGCATTAACATTTGTTAGAAGACGCTTATTCGCCGGCAAATGCTTCGCGAATGGAACAACACCCCAATCCGGGAATTGACGATTCATCTTTCGCCAACGCCGCCAACCGGATTCAGTTGCAAGATGCCGCGATATTACCTGGACCTGTACAGCAGTGATGGCCTCACCGTGGACGAGGAGGGTCAGGTCTTTGAAAGCCGCGACCGCCTGCGGCGCGAAGCGGTTCGGATCCTGCCAGACATCATTCGCGACGAAATGCTGGAAGACGATCGAACTGCGATTGCCGTCAAGGTCCGCGACGACACGGGAAACCACGTCCTTGAGGCATCCCTGGTCATATGCCTGAAATGGCGAGCTTGATGGCGGGTGCCGCGCAAAAGTCGGCGACGACCATCATTTGTAATCGTCAGCGCCGAACTGTCCCGGCATCCTGCTCGTGGGCAGGTGGCCCAGAGGCCCGACAACCTCTGTAGAAATGTGCAGGAAACGGAGAACCGACGAATGACCCGGGCGAAAGTGGATACGCAGCGCGACGAGCGCGCCAAGCGGGAATCCGAGATCGTCATCGCGGCCGAGCGTGCGGCCCGGGAAGAGAAGACCGCCAGGCTGAGGGCATTGCGGCTGGCCGCGCAAACGGCTGACCGGCCCGCTCCGGCCAGTCCCGGGGCGGCTCCTCACAAATCATCCTCCCGGGACTGATCTGCCCGCGCAGCGGGATCAGGGATGCCGGATGCAACGATAGGTGCGCTTGTGGCCGGCCACCTTGTTGCCGGTCTTGACGCTGCGGTCGCTCCCGGCCTTGACTTCCTTGATCTGTCCTTTCGGGCAGGAGCCGTCGTCCACAAGGACAGTCTCACCTGTGCGCAATTGTCCGCCGCCTGGTTCGTGGCGCAGGATTTGCTGGCCCGCATTGGCCTGCGCGGCGCAAAAGAGCCCCACCAATATCGAGTACGCGACTTTCTTCATGATTTCCCCCTGCCCCTGAGGGCCATGACGCTATCATCGTCGTCCGCTGGGGCGAAAGGAAAGCCGCTGTCAGGTCAAACACGAAATCTCGATCACGCGGTGAACATCGGCCCGTGACAAGGTTTGGAATGTCGTGAAAATCCGGGATCAGGCCGTGGTGCGCCGGTTCTGCGACTGGAGAGCCGCTGTCAGCGCGCGCCGCAGGGCGTCGGCATTGTAGGGCTTGCAGACCACCGCTACGTCAGCGAAGGCCGACGGGATCAACGACTTGTCGCCGTACCCCGTGGCGAACACGAACGGAATGCCTCGCCGCGAAAGCTCCTCGGCAACCGGCAGCGACGTCCCCTCCCCCAGATTGATGTCGAGCACCGCTAGATGGGGCGCGCCTGCGCGCAGTTTCTGCAATGCATCCGCGGCGGAGGCGGCGACCGAAACGTTCGAAATTCCCTGATCGGCCAGCATGTTTTCCGCGTCCATGGCGATCAGCATCTGGTCCTCGACGAGCAGGACACGCAGATCGCCGTCGAAACCCGTCTCCTTGACGGAGGCGGCGTGCCCCGCCGCATCCTCATGCCTCCTGGTCTCGACTGGCGCCGCCACATGCCTGGCCGGAAGCACGAACCGCGCATTGATACCGTCCGGATTGTAGTCGACCCGGCTTTCGCCGCCGAGGTCGTAGGGAATGCTGCGGTCGACCAGAGCGGCGCCGAACCCGAACCGCATCGGCGGCGAAACCCCGGGGCCGCCAGTCTCGCTCCACAGCAGTTCGCAGTCGCCGCCGTCGAGCAGCTTCCACGAGATGCTCACAGTGCCTCCCGCTTTCGACAGCGCGCCATATTTGGCGGCATTGGTGGACATCTCGTGCAACACCAGGGCCATCACGGAAAAAGCCCGTGCGTCGAGCCAGACGGCCGGCCCGGCCAGTTCGACTGTCGACGACGGCGTCCGGTAGGGAGACAGCTCGGCATTGAGCAGATCGGCGAGCGCACCGCCGCCATCGCCGCGCACCACCTGGTCGTGCGCGAAGGAAAGCGCCTGGATCCGGCCCTTCAGAGCCTCGACATAGTCCCTCAGTCCACGGCCTTCCTGCACCGGATGGCCGACGAGCGATTTGATGACCGCCAGGATATTCTTGACGCGGTGATTGAGCTCCTCGTTCAGCATGCGTTGCCGCACATCGGCTTTGTCGCGTTCCTCGGCGACAAGCTCGTTGTGGTGGAGAACGATCTCTACCAATGCGATGCGCGCGGCCTCGGCGATCTCGCGATCGGCCTCGGTCCAGGGCTGCGACTGCATGTGGACGGTTTCTTTCCAGATGGCGAAGCTCTTGCGCGGCGTCAGCCGGTCTCCGAGCGGCCCGACCTCATAGACCTTGTCGGGATTTCCGGCCCAATTGAGCGTCTGCACCAATTCCTTGCGGAAGAAGAAAAGGTAATCCTTAGGGCGTTGCGACAGCGGCACCGCCAACAGGCCGGCGGCGTCGCGGCTGAAATCCTCGGCATCCGGGAAGCCCTGGGAAAGCGAATGGCTGGCCCACACCTTGCCATCGGCGACGGTCCCGACATGGCGCGACAGGTCGGGGATATAGTCCGCCGCGGGCGCCGACCCGACCGCGGTCCATTTCTTGTCCTTCCACAGGCCGACCCCGTCGCAGGGCATGAGCTTGGCCAGTTCCGGCAGATTGTCACGCAGCAACGCGTCCAGGTCGGCGGTTCGGGAGGCCAGCTTCAGGAAGCCGTCGATCGCCTGACGCGCGATCCTGGCGGTTTCGAGCGTCCGCTTCTGCTTCAGCGCCTGCAGATGCAGGGAGAAGAACTCGCCGAACATTTCCGCCGCAACGCGCTTTGCCATCGGCAGCGATCGCGCGCTGTAGTGGTGGCAGGCGATAAGCCCCCAGAGCGCGCCGTCGACAATGACGGATATCGACATGGAGGCCGCCACGCCCATGTTGCGCAGATACTCGCAATGGATGGGCGAGACGCTTCTCAGATGCGCGAACGACAGATCGAGCGGTTCGCCGGAGGCATCCAGCTCCGGCACGACCGGTACCCGCTCGCCGCTGGCGTCGGAAATGATCCTGATCGTGTTGCGCAGATAGAGGCTGCGCGCCTGCTGGGGGATGTCGCTCGCCGGAAAATACTGGCCGAGAAAGCTTTCCAGGTCCGCGCGCTTGACCTCGCTGACCACCTTGCCGGCCCCATCCGCCTCGAAGCGGTACACCATCACCCTGTCGTAGTTCAGCAGGCCGCGCACAAGCCGCGCCGCCTGGTTGATCAGGCGGTCGACATCCTCGATATCACCAAGACGGCCGATCAGCGAGCGGGCAAGCGTCAGCGGCTGCTCGGCGTCGCTGCTGGCGGGCTCGAGCTCGATGATCGTGCTGGACTTGTGGCGATGCACGGCTATGTCGAAGGCCCTGCCGGAAGGCAGCTGGACGCCGAATTGCAGCGCCGGGCGCGATCCTGATCCCACCGTCGCCAGCGTGTTGCGAAGATCGTGGGCAGCCCTGTCGCCAAGGATCGCTTCCAGCGGCGTCCCGTTGATCTCACCGTCCCGGCCGAGCGTCTCGTTGGCATTGGCTGAATGGCGCAGGCACGTGACCGCGTTCGCATCGCAGGCGATCAGGCAGCCATGCGGCTGGATGCTCCCGGGGATATGGATGGGCTCCCGGTCGCAATTGGTCAGGTTCACCGCCGTCTTATTCAACATCTTCAAGTCTCGTGAATGCCTTCTCAGCCGCGGCGAACGTGCTCAGCGCCGCCGACACGACGCGTTCCATGTCCAGCCCATCGGCATTTTCGAGCGCCGAAACGAATACGGTCCAGCTGTCGGACGAAGCCTGGCGCGAGAGGTGACTTGCCCCATGTCCACGGTCCAGCCCGAGCGCGAGCGCTCGCTTGAGCAGGATGCGCGCGCCAAATCCGGAGCCTTCCAGAACATAAAGGCAGCCGAACAGCGATGAATCGTCCGCCAGCAGGCCAACCGGCCATTCCGGAACATCGTGCACCGGCAATCCCAGGGCCAGCAGGTCCGCGGACAGCTCGGGACCGACAAGGGTCGGCTGCCAGCTTTCCAGGCTATGCGGAAAAGAGGCTCCCCGCAGCGCCCGCTCGATCGGGAGCCGGAACCGGTAGAGGCCCGTCAGATAGTGGCCATAGGCTTCGACGGTATCGAAACTTCCGACGCGTTCATCGACACGGCGGTGCGCTGCGGCTGTACGCTCCCTCAACAGGAAGCGGCGGGAAGGTTGATGCATGCTTGTCTGCAAGGCCCCAGGAAGATGCCGTAGCTCTGGCACATTTGGCCTCTAACGCCGCCTGGGAAAGTCGGTTCCACGACGTTTTGAACAATTTACGCGAAATCGGGCCTTTGTTGCGCGCAGGCAACCCCGCTGAAAATAGGAAAGCCCGGCTCGGGAGGGCGGAGCCGGGCTTCCGGTGGCGGCTTGACGGATAGCCACCACGATCTCGTCAGGCAGCGTAACCGCCGTAGCCGCGCGCGACGGCGCGCGCCACGATGAGCGGCTCGATCTCCGGCCAGAGGATGCCGGTGGCATCGGCGAACTCGACCAGGGCATGCCGGGCCTCGTCCCTGGTGATGCAGCCTTCCAGAGCCAGCCCGCACGCCTCGACCGCGTTGCGATAGAGAGGGCCGCGGCGGGCCGTGGTCCAGTCGGTGAGGAAATCGTGCATTTCGGCCAGCGACGAAATCTCACGCTTGAAGCCGAGGCCGACGGACAACCAAACGGGTGAGTGAAACACCTTGTCGTGCATGAAGCAGGCTCCTGTTGCCACGGGTTCGGAAAATGGAATTCGATGGATAGACTGGCGGGATCTGATGATTCAGACGCCATGAAACGCACCGCGCGGCAGGAGGTTCCAGAGACCTTTCACTGATCCGACCGGGACGGCGCGAACGCCTATGTCAGATGACCGGTCCACCAGCCATGGCTGCTGCTGAGACGGATCGCAAGCATGCCGACGCCAGATATCATCGCCGCCCAGTAAAGCGGTGTGCCGACCTTCCAGCGTTCGTCGGCTGGAGCGGCGCCCAGCAAGGCCTTGCGGGTGCCATAGAGACCGGCAAGCAGCGCCAGGTTGAGGAGGATATCCAGCCAGACCACGCCCCTGCTGGCGAATTCACCGCCCGGAATACAGAGCCGCCAGACGAAAGGCAGGATCAGCAGGGCGGACAACACCCGGAACGGCATCCAGGACACAGGTTTGCTTCGGCTGATATCCGGCATGATTTCCCCCCAAGGGAAACAATATAGCTTAAAAAGCGCGGCTACGAATTGCCCGAATTTACACGAAGTGGTGACTGCTGGTGAGAATGGCGGAAAGATGGCGTGCGCCTATCCTGCGAAGCTCGGACAGCGAAGCGGGATGGCGGAGAGAGGGGTATAGGCCAAAAATGGTTGCCTACCCATACGGGAGATCAATTTCCGATGGATCTCTAAAGCGGATTACTTGCGTAACATATCTGAGAGAGTTCTGTCCTGCTTGCTGACAAGCTCCAAATCCAATCCTGACAGCAAATCGACAAGGTGGCTCCTCATCAAATTTGCTGCATCGTCTGGTTTATGGTTCGCTATGGCCTCCACAAGAGCATGATGGGCGTGGCTTTCGCACGTCGCGTCGCGTCGCTTCCAGTAGAGGGCGACTATGAGCGAAGATCGTGACAATAGGTCATATACATAACTGGCAAATATCGAATGTGCCGCAATATCCGCGATCGCCATATGAAAACCGGCCGATAGCTTGATCGCAGCGCCATCATCATGAGCCTGGGTCGCAGAGTGCTCATGCTCCAAATGTAATCGGAGTTCTTTTATGGCTGCAGGGGTAGCAACCTGTGCAGCCAACGCGGCGACCTTAGGTTCGATGAGCGCGCGCGCTTCAAATATCTCGCGAGCCTCCTGCTTAGATGGTTGAGCTACGAAAGCACCGCGATTTGGCTCCAGCCGAACCAGCTTGTCATGTGCGAGCGCCTGCAGCGCTGGTCTGATAAGGGCTCGTCCGACGGAATAAATTGATGACAGTTCATCCTCTGGGAGTTTTGTTCCAGGGGGTATTTGATGACTGATGATAGCCTCTCTCAGGGCTTGATAGACTGGCGCCCAACTCACCGGTTGGGCGTCTGATTGTTTGTGAGCGAGTGTTTTCATAGGGTTTGGCGACGTGTTGAACTCGATGCCTCGGGACATGATCATGCTGGCGAGAACGAAGAAAATATTCCAGAGAAGCTTTTGGGGCGCGGTCTTTGATAGCCCCCCAGAGAAGTAGTCGACAATCCTAAACGGATCAGTCCTTCGCAAAGCTGTACTGCGCACGAGACGCCTTCAAGCACCGGAGCCCGGAAGCGCTGGCTCATCGCTTGCGCCAGTTCCGCCATTCCAGCACAGCCAAGAACGATCGCCTCAGCATTGTCTTCGCTCAGCGCTCGGCTGATTTGATCCGCGACCCTCTCTTGAGCTGCCGAACCTGGGCGTTCCAGTTCCAAGACCGGCACGTCGCACGCACGAACCGACGAACAACGCGAGGATAGTCCATAGCGAACAAGGTTTTGTTCGATGGCCGGTACCGACTGCCTTAGTGTCGTCACGACGCTGAAGCGTCCCGAAACGAGGCTTGCCATGTGAAACGCTGCCTCGCCAATCCCGATCACGGGGCCGACCGAAACGCATCGTGCAGCATCCAACCCAGTATCGTCGAAGCACCCAATGATGACGGCGTCGGCGTGACCGCCATTGTGGTGAATTTGGTCGATGAGACCCGGCACGGCAAAGGCCTGATCATAATAGCCCTCGATACTGGGAGGACCGAAGAACGGGTTGACGGTGGTAATCGCAGTATCGGCACTGGCAGTTTTGCGAGCGGCGAGATCGATCTTCGCCGTCATCGAAGCGGTCGTGTTGGGATTGATGATCAGAATCTTCATATGAGGGTGCACCTGCGGACGCGTATCGCTGTTATGCGGTTTTGTCTACAAAGTTATTCCTTTTTGGTGACGGCGAATGATCAGCCCGGAAGAAGCCACGGGTGGGGGATCGTTGACTGCTCCAGCCGATTTTCTGTGGCACTCTAGCTGGTCTCGTCATTGAATTTGGCCGCCCGGCTTTCATGGAAATCAACCATCCGCGAGAAAACTGTTGCCATATCGATGGATTTTTGTCTACAAGTTACGATAATAATCTACGACAATAAGGGGAACTCGAAAATGAGCACAATCAATTCGGAATCGGTTTTGCGAAATTCGGCGGTTGCCAATCGCATCAACAGGCGGCGCCTTATCGCAAGCGCAATGGGCGCGACGGCTACCGTGTTAGCGGCGCCATATCTGGTCCGCCGGGCCAGAGCGGCGGGGCAGATCAACCTCTTGGGCTGGGCCGAGGAGATGCCCCAAGCCATAATCGATCTCTTTGCAAAGAAGACGGGAATTCAGATCAAGATCACCCCGTTTTCCTCGAATGAGGAGCAGATGAACAAGCTGATGGCGACCGGCGGGGAAGGGTTCGATCTTTGCCAGCCGACCGTCGATCGTGCTGCCCAGTTCAGAGACCTTGGCGTGCTCGCGCCGATAGATACCAACAAGGTGCCGGTCGACAGGATTCTTCCCGCGGTGATGGATGGCATGAAGGCCTGGCATTTCGACGGCGGCCTTTACTCGCTCCCGCATTGCTGGGGCACGGAGGCAATCGGCTGGCGAAGCGACCTGACTACGCTGGAATACAGGACGTTGAGCTACGGCACGCTCTGGCAGGACGAGTATGTTGGCAAGATGCAAGGTAAGCCGGATACCCTCTTGCTCGGCATCGGACTTTGGTTCGACGCCTCCGGCAAGCTGCCTTCCAACCGGATGCTGGATAGCTACAAGGACGAAAGCACGATGAGAAAGATCTACGAAGAACTCCTCGCCTTTGCCGTCTCGAAGAAGACTCAGGTCCGGCAGTTCTTTGAGACGTCCGACGTGGTTAAATCGGGCTTCATGGAGAATGGCTGTGTAATCGGCCAAGTATGGGACGGGCCCTGCTTCGCGCTCAAGCGCGAAGGAAAACCCGTTCGCTACATGGCTCCCCGGGAAGGCGCCCAGTCTTGGATCGACGGGCTGTCGATCGTGGCCAATGCTGCGAATTCTGGAGAGACATACGAGTTCCTCAAGTTCCTCTACACGCCCGAGATCTCGGGCATGGTGGCAGAAGGCTCCGGTTACAATGGCGTCATGCAAGGAGTGGATGCGTTCCTTTCTGAGGAAACCAAGAAAAACTTCGCCGAGGCGTACCCTGAGGACGCATTGTCGAAGCTATGGAATCGCCAGGAAGAGCCCGCTTGGTACGGGACTATACGCAACGAGTATTCCGAGCGATTCAAGGCGGCATGATTATGTCGGAAGGCATAATTCGCGCTTCGGTCTGAATTCGGTTGCTGCCTGATATGATGACATCCAATGCTACGCCTGACGCTATCCCCGTGGAGGGTCACCCAGGGCGCGGAAGCGTCAGTCTGCGTGATGTGGAGATACGCTTTGGTGAATTTACTGCGGTTCATCGAACGAACCTCCATATCGAGTCTGGTGAGTTTTTCAGTTTCCTGGGACCCTCGGGATGCGGAAAAACAACGTTGTTACGGGCAATCTCGGGATTCCTTCAACCTACCAGCGGACAGGTCAGCATTGGTGGGGTCGACGTGCGGCGGAAGGGGCCGAATGCGCGTCCCACCGCCCTGGTGTTCCAGAATCTCGCTCTGTTTCCGCTAATGTCGGTTGCCGAGAATATCGGCTATGGGCTGCGGGTCCGAGGCGTGGCGCGCCACGCCCGCCAAACAACGGTGGAACGCCTCCTGGATCTCGTTTCCTTGCCTGGGCAGGGCGGGAAGAAGATTCACGAGTTGTCCGGCGGCCAAAAGCAACGCGTCGCGATTGCGCGTGCCCTTGCCGTCGAACCGTCCGTTCTCCTGTTGGACGAACCGCTGTCCGCGCTGGATCTCAAGTTGCGCCAGCACATGAGAGCCGAATTGCGCGCGATCCAGCGTCGGATCGGAATTACATTTGTCTACATCACTCATGACCAAGGCGAAGCTCTGGCGATGTCGGACCGGGTTGCGGTGATGAACGCGGGGCGGATCGAACAGGTCGGGACCGCCCGCGGCGTTTACGATGCTCCCGAGACTCCGTTCGTCGCCTCGTTCGTCGGCGAAAACAATATCGTCCACGGCCGGGTCAAGGAAGTCCACGACAACCAGGCCGTGCTGGAAACGCCGCTCGGCGATCTGACGGGTCGGCGCACGGGAAGCCTGAGGCCGGGCCAGGAGGCGGCCTTCTTCATCCGGCCTGAATCGATACAGATTCAGCCGTCAGCTTCGGCCCTCGCCGCTGAGATCGTCGAGATATCCTATGAAGGCAGCACCTCGCAAATAACGCTGAAGATGACCAACGGGGAGACGATGTTGGCCCGTGTGCCGACAAGCCGGGCACTCAACCCTGCCGTTGGGGACCAACTCGGTTTCGGGTTCGGCAGGGAAGAGGGAACCGTCATCGCGACCGATGGTGTGCGGCCATGAGAAGCACATCGGTACAGTCGGTCATGTTGCTTCTTCCGTTGCTGGTGACCGTTCTGCTTCTGGCAAGCAGCTTTTACGATCGACGCTCGGGAAAGGCGGTCGGTCCCGGCTTCTTCCAACGCAACGGGATCGTGGTGGCGATCTTTCTGATTGCGGCGGTAGCCTGCTGGACGTTTCTCACGATCATATTTCCGCAAGTGGCGATGATCGAGTTGTCGTTCCATCCGAACCTGTCACCCAGACAGATCGGCGGGCCTGGCGACGTCTACACGCTCGACAACTATCGCTACTTCCTCTTCGGCCCGCCCGGGTCCCCCGACGGTTACAACTTCCTGCATCTTCGAGCCTACGGCATCACGATCGTCGCCAGTGTCTTCGTCACGCTTTTGAACTTCATCCTGTGTTATCCGCTCGCATTCTATATGGCGCAATCGGCGCTCCCTCAACGGCTGCGGCTCCTGTTTGTCTTCCTGATCCTGCCATATTGGATAAACGAAGTTCTTCGCGTCTTCGCGATTCGTTTACTTCTGTCCAACTCCGGCATCGTCAACACACTGCTCCTCTCCACCGGGATGATCAGCCAGCCGGTTGATTTCGTGGGCAATGATGTCGGCTTGTATTGGGGGTTGAGCTACTCCTGCATTCTGGTGATGGTCTTCACGCTCTACAACGCTCTGGAGAGCCTTGACAAAAACCAGATCGAGGCAGCCCGTGATCTCGGTGCTCCCTGGTGGCATGTCCATGCTTTCGTCGTGATGCCGCATGCAAAGCCCGGCATCGCTTCGGGATGCGCGCTGACATTCATGGCCTGCGTCGGCTCGCTCGCGGCGCCGCTGATCCTCGGCGGACCTCGGACACTGTGGTTCACGCCGGTGATCTACAATCGCTTCTATCAGGCGCTCAACTGGCCGCAAGGCGCCGCCTATGCGTTCATCCTGCTCGTCGGCTGCGTGATTTTCGTGCTGGTCACGCTGCGGCTCTTCAAGCTTAAGCTCGGGCAGATCGCGCCATGAGTGCCGATATTTTCCGCCGCGTCACCTTCCGCGCGTATCTAGCGCTGTTTCTGTTCTTGTTGATGGCGCCGCTGCTTGTCATGACGGCCTCCGCTTTCAATACGCCAAGCTATCCACAGGCCTGGCCGATCGAGGGATTTACCTTCGCATGGTTCAGCAAGCTCATGATCAGCTACGATCTGATCGAGGGATTGGGCAATAGCCTGATAATCGCACTCGCGGTAACGGCTCTGTCCGTACCGATCGGGCTGGCCGCCGCCATTGTGATGAGTCAATTGCAGGCCCGCTTTCGCGCCATCTACTATCTGGTTGCGATCTCACCGATGCTGACCCCCGGCATCATCACCGGCGTTGCGACCGTCGTCTTCTGGCGTGAAACCACGCGACAGATTGGCCTGACCTTCTTGTACAATGGCCTGTTTCTCAGCGTCGCCGCGCAAACCACTTTCGTGTCCACGCTCTGCATGCTGATCATACTCGCTCGACTTCAGCGCTTCGACCCCAGCCAGGAAGAGGCTGCGCTGGACCTAGGCGCAAGTCCGCTCCAAATCTTCACCAGCATCACGCTGCCTTTCCTGCGCCCGGCGCTCATATCGTCCGTCGTGCTTTCCCTGCTGTCGTCGATCGAAGAGTTCAACGCGACCACTTTTACGATACTGGCGCAAAAGACACTTACCACAGTTCTCGCCGGTCGCATTCGCGTGGGTCTCACGCCTGAAATCAGTGCTCTGGCCGTCTTGATCGTTTCGCTGACCCTTATCGGCGCCGTCGCGCACGAAATATTTGCCCGTCATAAGTCCCGACGCGCCAAAGCCGACTAACACCTTGGCAGACTACAGGAGCTTCTGAATGAGAACCCTTCGGCTGATCGCGGAAGAGCATATCACTTATGTGCCACATCATGTCGCGCAGCATCTCGGCCTGTTTGCCGAGCACGGACTTACGATCGATGTGAACTATAATTCCGGTCCAGGCGGTTCTTGGCTGGCCGACGTCCTGGCCGAGGGCCGCGCCGACATTGCCCGCGGCGGCGTCTGGATACCGCTGATGTATCGGGGACGGCTCGAAGAGATCCGTATCTTCGCCCAGCTTTGCGGTTTCAACACCCAGGTCCTGATCGCGCGCGGTCCTCAGCCTCGGTTCAAATGGAGCGACCTCTACGGAAAGAAGGTGCTTCTGCCCGCCTCGTCGACCAGCCAGTGGATGTTCTTCAAAGGTGTCTTGCGCGAGGCCGGGATAGACACCGGGCGGATCACCTTCATTCGCGATCTGGATGAATCCACTACAAACCGTCTCTGGAGAAGTGGCTTTACCGACTACTACCTCACCTATTCTCCGCTCGCCGAGGAACTGTTGAACGAGGGTTTCCATGTCGCCGCCGACTTCTCCCTCATGGCTGGAGAGGTCCCTTGGAGCGTGTACTACACGGCGCCGCGGGTTCTAAGTGAAAGGAGGTCGGATATCACCGGTTTCGTGGCGGCACTTTCCGCAGCCGCCCGCTGGATGGAATCACATACCGGCGCAGACATTGCGAAGCTGATCGCCCCCGATTTCAAGGCCGTGTCAGTTTCGGTCTTGGCCGCCAGCATCGATCGTATGAAATCGCATGGAACATGGTCCCCGGACCTGCGCGTGAGGCCGGAGCCGTTCATGCGCTACCAGGGCATGATCGCGGCGTACGGGCTTATCGAGACGCCGGTGGCCTATGACGACATCATCGACACTCAAAGCCTCTGAATCGGACGGCGAAGCATGACTTACAGCAAAACCGAGAAGCTTCTCGCCGGATTTGAGCCCAGCTTCGAGTTCGTGCCGGTCGACCCGTTACCGGAGGCGGAGTTCGCTGATCGATTGCGCCGCATCAGGCGCGCGGCCATTGTCGGCGAATATGACGCGCTGATTGTCCATGCCGACGACGTGGGCTGGTACCACACGTCGAATTCTTACCTCCGTTACATTTGTGATTGGTCACGTGAAGGCTTTCTGATCATACCCACGGATGACGACAAGGATATGCAGTTGATCTCGTTCTTCAGCGATTCCGTCATCCTGCCGCCTGGCGGAGAGCCTGTTCTCGTCGAAAAAATTTCGCAGGTCGGCTGTTGGGGACGGGAGTACGCAGACAGGCCAGGATCTGCCCGACAGAAAGCAATCGATGCCGTTCAGGACAGGCTGGTCAGCCTGGGACTTGCGGCTGGTCGGATCGGGCTGATCGGCGACGACACATCAATACCCTATTGGCAGCAACTCGGCGAGGCGGTCCCTCGCGCTGAATTCATGCCCGAAAATGGCATCATAGATCGCATGCAACGCATTAGATCCCCGCGAGAGATCGAACTGTTCCGCGCCGCGTCGGCCCTGATCGACATCGGAATACAGGCCGCCTACCACGTCACCAAGCCGGGCGTGACCGATCATGAGATCTATGCTGCCTTCACCTTTGCTCAGATGTCTCGAGGCGGTGAAACCGGCGATGGCTACCAGATAGGTATCAATCGCTTCGGCACACACTGCGGCAAGCCATATGGCCACGTTGTGGCACCGGGTGACCTGATCAACCTTTATATCTCTAATGTCACCTACCGCGGCTATTTTGCACAAAGCGCTCGCATGATCGCGGTAGGCGCCATTACCGCGAAGCAGGAAGAGGTGCTCGTGATGTGCTCGGAAGGCGTTCGCCGCGCCGCAGCTATCGCGCGGCCGGGAATGCTGATCCGCGATATCAACGAAGCTTCATTCTCCCCCTTCATCGAGCGGGGATACCTTGCCGATGCCGCAGCGAGGACCATGCCGTTCAATTGGGAATCGATGCCTGATGGATCTCCGAGAACCATCGAGCGGCGCCATGTCCACGACGCGGATTGGGAGCGGCAGGGTCGCCGGTTGAACCATGTCTATCCCGCGCAGCACGGCCCGCACAACCCGAATCTCGGACACGAGGTCGGGCTTCCAGGCATGCCGCTGTACAACATCTCGTCGAACAATTACGACCGGCTGGAAGAGGGCATGGTTTTTGTCCTTCACTCTCAATGGCTCGAACCCTTAGTGGCAGGCGCAAATGTCGGCGACTGTTTCGTTGTCACTTCGCAGGGTCTGGAGAATCTCACATGCAACACTCCGCTCGAAGCCCATCGGGTTCCATCCGTAGCCATGAGCTAGGGGATGAGAAGGAGTTAGCCTCAAAACCTGATAGTTATTCTTTCGAGGATGGCAGCCTCTTCAATTCCAACTGAAACCGGTGGCTCCGCTTAGCGCACCGCCTCCGCCCGGGAGAAGTCCGCCTTGTCGATGGCATGGCGCACTAAGCGGATTCGTAGCGGCTTGTTACACAAATCAGGAATGTTTCAGCTTTAGCGACCTTGCAATTCCATTAAATTATTGAACTTATTATATTATTAGGAAAATTATGGCGGAGAGAGCGGGATTCGAACCCGCGTTACGGTTTCCCGTAAACACACTTTCCAGGCGTGCGCCTTCAACCACTCGGCCACCTCTCCGTCGTTGCCTTCGCGCCGGCCGGTTTCGCCGCGCGGGTTGGGGAGATGCGTCTCCTTCGGGGCTCTGATGCGGTATCTCCGCGCCATGGACGCCGCCCAACCAGTTGGCGTCCTTCCCCGCACCTGAGCCGTCAAAGCAACAGGCGCGGGGCTCATCTAGTCGATCCCGCGCCGAATGCCAAGCCATAACGGCAGTCTATTCACCGTACCCGTCATGCGGGGCCTGGTTCCCTCGCCGGCGTGGCGTTTTTGCAAGCTTTGCCGCCGAATGATGTGCACAGCCGGGACCGCAGGGCCGGGCATGCTTGACTTCGCCCGGGCGTGGCGGTCGAGTGCCCGTGACCGAGCGATCGGCGGACTTTGCGGGGGAGCATCGTCGCGCAATGACGACAGGCACAGGACAAACACCGGCCGGAGGCCCCGACAACGGCCTATCCTATGTTCCCGTGGGCTGGCTCGTCATCGTCATGGCGTGGTCGCTCTACGGTCTGGCTTCGGCGTCGTGGCTGTTCGGAAGTTCCAGCCTGCCCGACGCGGTCCTCTACTTCTTCCTCGGCGGGCTCGTGGTCAATGTCATCACCGTTCTGTGGGGGCTTTACCTGCTTGGCCTCGCCTTCGGCCGCTCGGCGCGCTTCCCGCGCCAGTTCACCATCTGGCAGGTCGCGCTCATCGTCTGGGTGCTGGCGAGGCAAGCCTATGTGCTTGCGATGCCGTCTTTCGTATTCACCGCCAGGAGCCTGCTCATAGGCGGCGCCGAGATCGCCATCGGCCTGCTCTGCATCTACCTGCTGCGCCGGGGCTCCGGCGCGGAGGCCGTCTATGCCAAGCCGCAAACCGAAGCGCCGCCGGTCTATGTTTCGATCGTCGCCGCCCTGCTCGGCATCCTGCTTGGCGCCGTCATCGGCGCCGTTGGCGGTTTTCTGGCCGGCTCGGTGATCGCCGATGTCGCCGAGGTAAGCTGCTTCGAGGGCGGCTGCGGCTATTTCGCCGTGTTCATCGGCCTGGCGGGGCTGGTGGTCGGCGCCATTGCCGGCGGCATCCTTGCCGTCTGGCTCGTTCACCGGCGCCCGCGCAAGCCAGCCGTATAGGGTGATCGGACACGCGCCTTCAAATTCGCGGATCGCGATTGCGGAGAGGCCGCTGCCATTCTATTTCTGCTCCTGGGACATGTGCAGCGGATCCGCTGGAAGACGTCCGGTTTTCGCCGGGGGAGAGCCTTGATGTTGCGTTTCATCTTTCGTCTTGCGGCAATGGTCGCGCTGTCGGTTTCCGTCATCATGGCGGTGCTCGACACCACCCGCACGGTGGCGGCTTCGGCCCTTGTGCTGACCCCGCTCAACGCCAGTTGGCTGGCCGTTTCGCCGGATACGCGGGCCGCTTTCGAAACCTACGTGCGCGCCAAGGCCGGCCCGCTGCTGTGGGACGGCGTCATCGCCTGGGTGCTGAACCAGCCCGGCTTTGCCGTGTTCGCGGTGCTGGCCTTCCTGCTCTACGCGATCGGCTACAGGCGCCAGCCGCGCACGGGACGGTTCGCGGCCACCTGATCCGCGCGGCCTGCTTCTCGCAAAGCGGGCATGCGCGCCATGCCCGAGTTGCCGCGCGGTTCGCCCTTGGCATGCTTTTCCAAAAGGTCAAAATTCCGCGTGAGTTTTGTTTCGGGCCGTGCCAGATTGCCGCCAAGCGGGAGGGAGTACACTCCTGGCTGACGTCGCGTGCCTGCCGCAGAACCGGGCAGTCACGCGAGGCGTAACGGAAAAAATAACCGACAGGGTGTGGATCACATGAAACGTATCGTTCTCGGCCTCCTGGCCGCAACCGCAATGGTTCTTCCGGCTTTCGCCGCGGACGTGCAGCCCGCCATCCTCTATGATCTGGGCGGCAAGTTCGACAAGTCCTTCAACGAGGCCGCCTATCACGGCGCCGAGAAATTCAAGACCGAGACCGGCATTGCCTATGTCGAGTTCGAAGTCTCCAACGCTTCGCAGCGCGAGCAGGCCCTGCGCCGCTTCGCCGAGGACGGCCGCAACCCGATCGTCATGGCCGGCTTTGCCTGGGAAGATGCGCTGAAAGCGGTCGCGAAAGATTATCCCGACCTCAACTTCGCCATCATCGACGATGCCGTCGACCTGCCTAATGTCCGCTCGCTGGTCTTCAAGGAGAATGAAGGCTCCTACCTCGTCGGCATCATGGCGGCGATGGCTTCGAAGTCCAAGAAGGTCTCCTTCATCGGCGGCATGGACATCCCGCTGATCCGCAAGTTCGAATGCGGCTACGTCGGCGGCGCCAAGGCAGCCGGCGCGACCCAGGTCATCCAGAACATGACCGGTGACACGCCGGCCGCCTGGAACGACCCGGCCAAGGGCGGCGAAATCGCCAAGACGCAGATCGACCAGGGCTCCGACGTGGTCTATGCCGCCGCCGGCGGCACCGGCGTCGGCGTGCTGCAGGCGGCGGCGGATGCCGGCAAGCTCGGCATCGGCGTCGATTCCAACCAGAACGGCCTGCAGCCCGGCAAGGTGCTGACCTCGATGATGAAGCGCGTCGACGTTGCCGTCTACAACGCCTTCATGGATGGCAAGAACGGCACCTTCAAGGGCGGGCTCGAGAACCTCGGCCTCAAGGAAGGCGGCGTCGACTACGCCATGGACGACAACAACAAGGCGCTGGTGACCGACGAGATGAAGGCCGCCGTCGAAAAGGCCAAGGCCGATATCATCGCCGGCAAGATCGAGGTGCACGACTATACGGCCGACAACGCCTGCCCGTATTGATCGGCAAACACCAATTTGCGAACCGCCGGGCCTGTCCCGGCGGTTTTGTTTTTGGAAGACTTCCGACGACCGAGGCCAGAGTGACGCCGATCATAGAAC
Source organism: Mesorhizobium sp. (assembly GCF_017306585.1). GTDB lineage: Bacteria > Pseudomonadota > Alphaproteobacteria > Rhizobiales > Rhizobiaceae > Mesorhizobium. Next base: position 33,741 of record NZ_JAFKIC010000119.1, read on the forward strand.
CCATGACCGAACGCGACGTCGAGGCTATGGCGCGATTGCGCGTCGCAGCCTTTTTCGAGAGCACCGCAAGGACGCCGGACGAGGATGCCGCCGGGCTTCGCATGCTACTGCCCGGGGACGGCTTCGAGACGGCGCTCGTGGCGCGGATTGGCGACGTATCGGTCGGGACATGCCTGCTGGTTCGCCACGAATTGGAGCCCGCGCATAAGCTGACGCCATGGCTGGCCGGCCTTGTCGTCGATGACGCGTACAGAGGCCGAGGAATCGGCCGCGCGCTGGTCGCGGCTATCGAAGCGTATGCGGCGTCGATCGGCGTGCAGAGGCTCTACCTCTATACCTGGGAAGCGCGTGATTTCTATGCCGGGCTTGGTTGGGTGGTCGTCGAGCAGTTCGAGCAGGAAGGTGGCGCAATGCTGCTGATGGCGCGCGAAATCCAGCTATAACCGGCCTACGAGATACCCCAGCGCGAAGACCGCGATCAGCATGTCGGCGACGACAAATCCGCGTCGGCCGCCGAGCGAATGCACTGCGACGCCGTACGGGGACCGGGACAGGCTTCGGATCACCGGACGCGCCCCGGCATCATTGCCGAGTCCAACGCTGCGCATCTGCGGCAATTCGGCGAGACGTTGCGTCACCAGTTCCCAATGATTGGCGGGTAAGGCGTGTTTTTCGACTCGATCGAAGACATGCATGCGCTCGGCCAGCCGCATGACCGTGTCGCGGAAGGCCGGGTCGATCTGGAGATCCCGCTCCGCGCGCTCCCTTTCCCTGTCGTTCATCAGGCCCAGCACATAGTCGCCGGCCCTGGCGACGCGGTCGCTTTCACTGACCATGACAGGCGCCCTCCCCTTCCCTCACCAGTGCGGCGGCTTGGTCACCGGCACGTCGGGTGCCGCCTGTTCCTCCAGCGCCAGGAAACGGTCGGTCAGCGCGTCGAGCTTGCGCTGCATGCGCTCGATCACCGTCCACTGCTCGGCGATCTGGCCGGACAGTTCCTCGATGGTCTTTTCCTGCTCGGCGGCGCGGATTTCCAGCGTCGTCAACCGGTCGGCGGGCATGATCATGCGAAGGTCCCTAGTCTTGCGCCGCACACGTGTTCGGCCGGGTCATATTAGCGAATGTGAGGGCTTCGGCCACGTTGGAAATTGACAAGCACACCGGGATTTGCCGAGAGTGATCGCTGCTCCGGCCAATTGGCATGGGCGGAGGGTCATGCTAGGCATTTTGACCAAGCGATAAAAAATAAGAGTGGGACAGGCTGCATGGCGCAAGCCGCAATCGAACTGATCGGCATCAACAAGAGTTTTGGCGCCGTTCGCGCCAACCGCGACATCAACCTCGAAATCGCGCGCGGCACCATTCACGGCATCGTCGGCGAGAACGGCGCCGGCAAGTCGACGCTGATGTCGATCCTCTACGGTTTCTACCAGGCCGACAGCGGCGAAATTCGCGTCGGCGGCAAGCCGGCATCGATCAAGACGCCCAACGACGCGATCGCGCTCGGCATCGGCATGGTGCATCAGCATTTCATGCTGGTCGACAACTTCACCGTGCTGGAAAACATCATCCTCGGCGCCGAGAACGACGCGCTTCTGAAGAGCAGCATAGCCAAGGCGCGTTCCGAACTGGACCGGCTGGAGCGCGAATACGGGCTGGAGGTCGATCCCGACGCCATCATCGAGGAACTGCCGGTCGGGCTGCAGCAGCGTGTCGAAATCCTCAAGGCGCTCTATCGCGGCGCCGAAATCCTGATCCTCGACGAGCCGACGGGCGTGCTGACGCCGGCCGAGGCCGACCACCTCTTCCGCATCCTCAAGCAATTGAAGGACCAGGGAAAGACGGTGGTGCTGATCACCCACAAGCTGCGCGAGATCATGGCCATCACCGACACCGTGTCGGTGATGCGCCAGGGCACGATGGTGGCGACCCGCGAGACCAGGAAAACCACTGTCGAGGAGCTGGCCGAGTTGATGGTCGGACGCCGCGTGCTGTTGAGGGTCGAGAAGGGCGAGGCGGAAGCCGGCGCGGTCAAGCTCGCGGTCAAGAACCTGACGGTGAAGGATTCCCGTGGCGTCACCATGGTCGACGACATTTCCTTCGACCTGCGCGCCGGCGAGATCGTCGGCATCGCCGGCGTCGCCGGCAACGGACAATCGGAACTGCTCGAGGCGATTTCAGGCATCAGGCGCGCGGTTTCCGGCTCGGTCATGCTCGACGGCAAGCCGATAGATCTGACCGGCGCCGCCGATCCCGGTGAGTTGCGCGACCGGGGACTGGCGCATGTGCCGGAGGACCGCCACCATGTCGGGCTGGTGCTGGCCTTCGAGGAGAACGAGAATTCGATCCTCGGCTATCACGACGACCCGCGCTATCTCAAAGGACCATTCCTCAACATCGACGCCATCATGGCCGATGCCAGGGACAAGATCGAGAAATACGACATCCGCCCGGCCAATCCGCGGCTGAAGACGGCCAATTTTTCCGGCGGCAACCAGCAGAAGATCGTGCTCGCGCGCGAGATCGAGCAGGACCCCGGCGTTCTCATCGTCGGCCAGCCGACGCGCGGCGTCGATGTCGGCGCCATCGAGTTCATCCACAAGCGCCTGATCGCCATGCGCGACCAGGGCAAGGCGGTGCTTGTCGTCTCGGTCGAGCTCGACGAGATCCGCTCGCTCTCCGACAGGATCCTGGTGATGTTCGCCGGCCGCATTGTCGGCGAGCGCGGCCCGGAAGCGACCGAAGGCGAGCTCGGCCTGCTGATGGCCGGCGTCGAGCAGGAGGCCGCGGCATGAGCACGCCTTACGCCAAATTGCCGGCCTGGGCCGACTACGGGCTGATCCCGCTGATCAATCTGTCCGTGGCCTTCATCGTCGCCGGCTTCGTCGTGCTCCTGGTCGGTGAAAATCCGTTCCGCGCCGCCGTCATTCTGGTCGAGGGCGCTTTCGGCAAGGGAACGGGCATCGCCTTCACCCTCTTCTATGCCACCACTTTCATATTCACCGGACTTTCGGTGGCGGTGGCGGCGCATTGCGGCCTGTTCAACATCGGCACCGAGGGGCAGGCCTATATTGCCGGCCTCGGCATCGCCATCGTCTGCCTGTCCTTCGACAGCGTGCTGCCCTGGTGGGTCAACTTTCCGCTGGCCATCGTCGCCTCCGCGCTCGTTGGCGCGCTCTGGGCGCTGATCCCCGCTTACCTCCAGGCCAGGCGTGGCTCGCACATCGTCATCACCACCATCATGTTCAA
>NZ_JAFKIC010000119.1:37022-103248 GCF_017306585.1 Mesorhizobium sp.
TCGCGGCGTCGATCATGGTCTACCTGCTGGTCGGCCCGCTCAAGCCGGCCACCTCGCAGGCGCCGCAGACCCGCAACTTCCTCGCCGGCGCGGAATTGCCGAAGCTCAACTGGATCATCGAGCTGTTCGGCGCCAAGATCCGTTCGGCGCCGCTCAACATCACCTTCCTGCTGGCGCTCATCATGGCCTTCCTGGTCTGGCTGCTGATCTGGCGCACCCGGCTCGGCTACGAGATGCGCACCTATGGCCACAGCCCGAAGGCGGCACGCTATGCCGGTATTTCGGAGACCCGCATCATCATCACCGCCATGATGATATCCGGTGCTCTCGCCGGCATGATGGCGCTCAACCCTGTCATGGGCGACCAGCACAATGTGGCGATCGATTTCGTCTCTGGCGCCGGCTTCGTCGGCATCGCGGTGGCCCTGATGGGCCGCCTGCATCCTGTCGGCATCGTGCTGGCGGCGATCCTGTTCGGCATGCTCTATCAGGGTGGCGCCGAACTCGCCTTCGAGATGCCGGCGATCAGCCGCGACATGATCGTCATCATCCAGGGCCTGGTCATCCTGTTCGCCGGCGCGCTCGAACACATGTTCAGGCCTTACATCCAGGCGCTGTTCGCCTCGTTCAGTCCGAGGTCGGTGGGGATGGAAGCGGTCAAGGGAAAGGGCGCCTGAGATGGATACCGTCAACGCCATCGTCCAGGTCCTGGACTCCACCATCCGCCTCTCGGTGCCGCTGCTGCTTGCTTGCCTCGCCGGCCTCTATTCCGAGCGCTCCGGCATTTTCGACATCGGTCTCGAAGGCAAGATGCTGGTCGGCGCCTTCGCGGGTGCCGCCGCGGCCTCCGTCTTCCATTCCGCCTTCATCGGCCTCGGCATGGCCATCCTGATCTCGGTCGCCTTCGCCATGGTGCACGGCTTTGCCTCGATCACCCATCGCGGCAACCAGATCGTCTCGGGCGTCGCCATCAACTTCATTGCCGCCGGCTCGACAATCATCCTCGGCCAGGCCTGGTTCCAGCAGGGCGGGCGCACGCCCGCGCTTGGCCCGGGCGAACGGTTCGAATCGATAACCGCCGACGTGATCTCGAACTTCCTCGCCACGTACAGTTTCAGCACCGCCAGCTTTGCCGATCTGCTAGTTTCGATACGCGGGCTCATCCTCTACCTCCCGGCGCTGTTGTTCGACGCCATTGCAAGAATCCCCGGCATCGGTCCGATATTCGCCGAGCTTGTGCTGGGCCATTCCATCCTCGTCTACTTCGCATTCGCCATGGTGCCGTTCACCTGGTGGGTGCTGTTTCGCACCCGCTTCGGCCTCAGGCTGCGCGCCGTCGGCGAGAACCCGGCCGCCGTCGACACCGCCGGCATTTCCGTCGCCTGGCTGCGCTACCGTGCGCTGATCTGCACCGGCATCCTCACGGGCGTCGCCGGCGCCTATCTGTCGATGGTGCAGAATGGCGGCTTCGTGAAGGACATGACCGCCGGCAAGGGTTATATCGCGCTGGCGGCGCTGATCTTCGCCAAGTGGAAGCCGGTCAACGCCATGTTCGCCTGTCTGCTGTTCGGCTTCCTCGACGCAGCGTCGATCCGCCTGCAGGGCTCGCCGCTGCCCGTCATCGGCAAGGTGCCGGCGCAGTTCATGCAGGCCCTGCCCTATGTGCTCACCGTCATCCTGCTTGCCGGCTTCATCGGCAAGGCGATCCCGCCGCGCGCCGGCGGCGTTCCCTATGTCAAGGAACGCTGAGCGCAATGCTCGACCCGGTGCGCCGAAGCGCCGGGTTTTGGACATGATCATCGGAGAGAACTGCTGAATGTCGCATGATCTGTTCGAAGCCGCCAAGGCTGCCATGGCCAAGGCCTATGCGCCCTATTCGAAGTTTCCGGTCGGCGCCGCCCTGCGCACCGAGGATGGACGCGTCTTTACCGGCGCCAACATCGAGGTCGCCTCCTATCCGGAAGGCTGGTGCGCCGAAACGACGGCGCTTGGCCACTACATCATGGCCGGCGGCGGCAGGATCGTCGAGATCGCCGTGCTCGCTGAACGCATGGCCAAATGTTCGCCTTGCGGCGGCTGCCGCCAGCGACTGGCCGAATTCTGCCGCCCCGACACAAAACTCTATCTCTGCGATAACGCCGGCGTCGCCGAGACAGTGACAATGGGCGATATGCTGCCCTACGGGTTCCGTGGCGACATTCTCAAATAGAGAGCGGGCTGACATGACGGAAAAGACGGTGGACCATCTGATCGAAAGGCTGGACGGCCTGGCGCCGTCGACTGCGATGGTGCTGGGATCGGGGCTCGGCGTCCTGGTCGACCGGATAGAAAATCCGGTCCGTGTCTCCTATGCCGATCTGCCCGGTTTCCCGAGCAGCGGCGTCAGCGGCCACGCCGGCGAGGTGGTGGCCGGCCTTTTTGCCGGCACGCCGGTGCTGATGCTGTCCGGCCGCGCCCACTACTATGAGCACGGTGACGCGGCAGCCATGCGCCCGGTGCTGGAAGTGCTTGCCGGCATCGGCATCACGAAACTGATCCTCACCAATGCCGCCGGCTCGGTCGATCCCGATATGCCGCCGGGCTCGGTGATGCTGATCACGGACCACATCAATTTCTCCGGCACCAACCCGCTGATCGGCGAGCCCAGCGACCGCCGCTTCGTCGGCCTGACCGAGGCCTATGATGCCGGCATCCGCAACGCGATCGAGCGTGCCGCGAAGGCGACCGGCACCCAACTGCACAAGGGCGTCTACATGTGGTTTTCCGGCCCGTGCTTCGAAACGCCGGCCGAAATCCGCATGGCGCGCATCATGGGCGCCAATGCCGTCGGTATGTCGACCGTGCCGGAAGTCATTCTCGCCCGTTTCCTCGGCCTGCGCGTCGCCGCCTGCTCCGTCATCACCAACCTGGCGGCCGGCATGACCGGCGCCGAGCTTTCGCACCAGGAGACCAAGGACATGGCGCCGGTGGGCGGATCGCGGCTGGCCACGGTCCTGCAGCGTGTGTTCCGCGACGGGCTGCTGGAGAGCTGATGCTTCCCCAGGAGATCATCCGCCACAAGCGCGACGGGCAGAGGCTGCCTGCTGCCGAAATCGCGGCCTTCATCGAAGGCGTGACGTCGGGCGCCATCACCGACGGCCAGGTCGCGGCTTTCGCGATGGCGGTGTTCTTCAACGGCATGAACCGCGACGAAGCCGTGGCGATGACGCTGGCCATGCGCGATTCCGGCGACGTGCTCGACTGGTCGGACCTGCCGGGCCCGGTCACCGACAAGCATTCCACGGGTGGCGTCGGCGACAATGTCTCGCTGATGCTGGCGCCGATTGTCGCCGCCTGCGGCGCCTATGTGCCGATGATCTCGGGCCGCGGTCTTGGCCATACCGGCGGCACGCTGGACAAGATGGACGCGATACCGGGCTATGTCAGCCAGCCCGACATCGCCCTGTTCCGCAAGGCGGTGCTGGAGACGGGCTGCGCCATCATCGGCCAGACCGCCGATCTCGCACCCGCCGACCGCCGGCTCTATTCTATCCGCGACGTGACGGGAACCGTGGAATCGATCCCGCTGATCACCGCCTCGATCCTGTCGAAGAAGCTCGCGGCCGGCCTGCGGTCCCTGGTGCTGGACGTCAAGGTCGGCAATGGCGCCTTCATGGAGAAGTCGCGTGACGCCACGGCACTTGCCAATAGCCTGGTCGAGGTCGCCAGCGGCGCCGGACTGAAGGTCTCGGCGCTGATTACCGGCATGAACGAACCGCTGGCCTCGGCCGCCGGCAACGCCGTCGAGGTGCGCAACGCCGTCGATTTTCTGACCGGCCGCCTGCGCGACCATCGGCTGGAGGATGTGACGCTGGCGCTGGCCGCCGAAATGCTGCAATCGGCAGGCCTGGTGTCGTCCAACCAGGACGGCATGCGGCGCGCGACCGAGACGCTGGCCAGCGGCCGCGCCGCCGCGACTTTCGCGCGCATGGTGACGGTGCTTGGCGGCCCCGCGGATTTTGTCGAGAGGCCGGAAAAATACCTGCCGCGGGCGGCAACGGAGTTGGCGGTCCGGGCCTCGGCGGACGGCTTCGTCACCGGCATCGCCACCCGCGATATCGGTCTCGCGGTCGTTGGCCTCGGCGGCGGACGCACACGGCCCGACGACAAGATCGATCCGGCCGTCGGCGTCACCAGGCTGCTGCCTATTGGCGCTGAAGTGCAGGCCGGAGATACGCTGGCGCTGATCCACGCCCGTTCACCGCTCGACGCCGAGGCGGCGGTCGCGACCGTGCTGTCGGCCTATGCGATCGGCAGTTCGAAACCGCCGGCCGACAAGACCGTCATCCGGCGCATCCTGCCGCGCTAGTTACTGCACCAGCAGCAATGTCCCGTTCTCGACCTGATATTTGCCGAGCCGGCTGAGGAAGCTCATGCCGATCAGGTTGGTTTGCAGGGCTTTGTCGTCGAGCACCATGGCTTGCACGTCGTTGACGGTGATGCTGCCGATCTGCAGGCGATCGATCATCGCCACGGCTGCCTTGATCGTGCCGTTGGCGGTGTTGACCTCACGGTTGAAGTCGGACGCATTCAAGGACAATCCGATCCTGCGCGCCGTCGAGCTGTTGATGGCGACCAGCGTCGCCCCGGTGTCGATCATGCCGTCTATCTGACGGCCATTGAGCTTGAAGGTCGACGAGAAATGCCCGCGCCCGTCCGCGCTGACCACCACCTTGCGGCCGGTCGGCAATGGCGCCAGCGGCTTGTCGGGAACGGAGGCCAGGTTGACCTGCGGCTCGGCGTCGGCGGCGGGCTTGGCCGTCACCGCCGACTTCAGCAGATGCTCGAACATCTCTGGGTTCGACTGGTAGACAACCGGGATCGATGCCGATGCACCGGCAAAGACGCTGAGGATGAGAAGCTTGCGCAACATGGATCGGCCCCGCCGCATGACCCCCGAAACCGTGACCGATTTTCGGAAAGGATCATGCGCAAAATCAGAGTGCTACAGCGTCCTTTGCGCGTCCGAGTCGACGCGTGGCCCTGTAGTGAGTGCCAATCCTTTAGCGCTACATGGTATTTGCCGCTTTAACGCAGGCGAAAACCCCGCCATTGCGTAAACATTCGGTAAATCGCCCCGATCGCCTTTGCCGGGTACTACTTGGTCCCGTACATGCGGTCGCCCGCATCACCAAGGCCGGGCATGATGTAGCCCTTCTCGTTGAGCTGGCGATCGATGGACGCCGTGAACACCGGAACGTCGGGATGCGCCTTGGTGAAGCGCTCGATGCCTTCGGGCGCCGCCAGCAGGCACAGGAACCGGATGTTGGTGGCGCCGCGCCCTTTCAGCTTGTCGATCGCCGCAATCGCCGAGTTGGCTGTCGCCAGCATCGGATCGACAACGATGATCAGCCGGTCGGCGAGATCGCTCGGCGCCTTGAAGAAGTACTCGACCGCCTCGAGCGTCTCATGGTCGCGGTAGAGGCCGATATGGGCCACACGCGCCGCCGGCACCAGGTCGAGCAGGCCTTCGAGCAGGCCATTGCCGGCGCGCAGCACCGAGGCGAACACCAGCTTCTTGCCTTCCAGCGTCGGCGCTTCCATCTCCTCGATCGGGGTTTCGATGGTGGTGGTGGTCAGTTCGAGATTGCGCGTGACCTCATAGCCGAGCAGCAGCGATATCTCGCGCAGCAACCGCCTGAAGCCGGCCGTCGAGGTCTCCTTCTTGCGCATGATTGTCAGCTTGTGCTGGACAAGCGGATGATCGACGACGGTGACGCCCTTCATGATGTTCTCCTGATGCGTGTCGCTCCCAAGCACGGATGGACCTTGCGGACATGTCGCGCTTCAAGCTGCTTGGGTGAACCCTAGCGGCAATGCACCGGCCAAGGAACCGCTTGGCCGGCACCGACCACAGTTTTGTCGGGAGAAATCAGCGGGCGGCGCCGTTCAGCCGCGCAAGAAGTGCTGCCTTGGTCTTCCTGTCGACGAAAGCCGCCTCGATGGCCGTTCGCGTGACGTTGGCCAAGGCCTTCTCGTTCATCGCGAAATGATCCGACGCGATATCGTATTCGCGCTTCAGCGAGGTCCAGAAATAAGGTGGATCGTCCGAATTGAGCGTCACCTTGCAGCCCGCCGCCTGAAGCGCGGGAAACGGGTGGTCGGCGAAACTGTCGAACACCTTGAGCGCGATGTTGGAACCTGGGCAGCATTCCAGCACCACGCCCTCATCCGCGATGCGGCGGACAAGGTCCGGGTTTTCGATGGCGCGCACGCCGTGGCCGATGCGCGAGGGACGGATATGGTCGAGCGCGGCCTGGACCGTCTCCCAGCCCGTCAACTCGCCGGCATGCACGGTGATGCCGAGCCCGGCCTCGCGCGCGATCTCGAACGCCCTGACATAGTCTTCCATCTCGCCCATGCGCTCGTCGCCGGCAACGCCGAAGCCGGTGACCAGCGGGTGCCCGCAGCGCGCCGCGAAACGCGCCGCCTGCTCGATCGATTCCACGCCGACATGGCGCACGCCGGTGACGATCATGCGGCCCTCTATGCCGGTCTTGGCCTTGGCGCGCGCCATGCCTTCGCCGAGCGCGTCCGTATAGGCCTTGGGCGACAGCCCGGCCTTCGTCGCATGGTCCGGCGAGGTGAACACTTCCGAATAGATCGCGCCGTCGCGGGCGAGGCTGGTCAGGTAATGATCAGCCAGCCGCGCATAATCCTCCTCGGTGCGAAACAGATCGGCCGAAAAATCGTAAGCCGCGAGGAACGAGGTGAAATCATGCCAGACGAAGGAGCCGTTCTGGATATAGGGCGAGGTATCCTTGCCGTATTTCTGCGCCTGGCGGATGACGAGCTCGGGCGCCGCTGCCCCTTCAATGTGGCAGTGCAATTCCGCTTTCAAAGGCATTCAAACATCCCGTCGGTCAGTCCAGGTCTTCAAAACCCACCACCTGGAAGCGCGGCTGAACACCGCGCCTTAAACAATAGCGCCCGCACCATCGATCGGCTATGGTCCCGCCGGTTTTATGACGGATCAAAAAAATGTCAGTTGAGAGAACCACGGCCGCGGGCGGCATGGAAACCTCCTATGGTTTCAAGCGTGTGGGGGAAGGCGAGAAGCAGTCCCTGGTCAACGATGTTTTCCACAGGGTCGCCAACCGCTACGACCTGATGAACGATCTGATGTCGGGCGGCCTGCACCGGCTGTGGAAGGATGCAATGGTCGCCTGGCTCAACCCGCCGAAGCGGTCGGGCTGGAAAGTCCTGGACGTGGCCGGCGGCACCGGCGACATCGCCTTCCGCATCATCGATGCCAGCCGCGGCAACGCCCATGCCACCGTGCTCGACATCAACGGCTCGATGCTTGCCGTCGGCCGTGACCGGGCCGAAAAAAAGGGCTTGGCTAGCAGCACCGACTTCGTCGAGGCCAATGCCGAGGAATTGCCTTTCCCCGACGCCACCTTCGACGCCTACACCATCGCTTTCGGCATCCGTAACGTGCCACGCATCGATGTCGCGCTTGGCGAGGCCTTCCGCGTGCTGAAGCCCGGCGGGCGGTTCCTGTGCCTGGAGTTTTCCGAGGTCGAGATGCCGCTGCTCGACAAGGCCTACGAGGCCTGGTCCTTCAACGCCATTCCCAGGATCGGCAAGATGGTCACCGGCGACGGCGAGCCTTATTCCTATCTGGTCGAGTCGATCGCGAAATTCCCCAACCAGCAGAATTTCGCGGCGATGATTTCCCGCGCCGGTTTCGATCGCGTTTCCTTCCGCAACTATTCCGGCGGCATCGCGGCACTGCATTCGGGCTGGAAACTTTGAGGCTGCGCCGCATGTCCCAGCCCCGATTTGTCCCGCGCCGGTTCGAGGAACCGGCGGGACGGAAGCGGCCATGAGCACGGTCAGCGCGGGATTCCGGCTCGTGCGCGCCGGCTGGGTGCTGGTGCGCGAGGGCGTCGTTGCCGCCCTGCCGGGCGAGGAACTGTCCGGCCTGCCGAAATTCGGCTGGCGGCTGGCGCGCCTGTTCACCCGCCGCCGCGCGCTCGCCTATGAACGCAGCGACCGGCTGGCCAAGGCCGTGGTCCGGCTCGGCCCGTCCTACGTCAAGCTCGGCCAGTTCCTGGCGACAAGGCCCGACGTTGTCGGCAACGACATGGCGCTCGATCTCGCCATGCTGCAGGACAAGATGCATACCTTCCCGAAGGCAGAGGCGGTTGCCGCCATCGAGGCTTCGCTCGGGCGCAAGATCGGCGATCTCTATGCGCAATTCGGCGATCCCGTCGCTGCCGCCTCGATCGCCCAGGTTCATGCCGCCGAGACAGTCCGCGACGGCACGGCGACCAAGGTCGCGGTCAAGGTCATCCGGCCGGGCGTGCGCCGCCGCTTTTTCCAGGACCTCGAAAGCTATTTCCTGGCTGCTCGCCTGCAGGAGAAATACATCCCCTCCTCGCGCCGGCTGCGGCCCGTGGAGGTGACCGAGACGCTGGCGCAGACCACCAAGATCGAGATGGACCTGCGCCTTGAAGCCGCCGCGCTCTCCGAGCTTGGCGAGAACACCAGGGATGATCCGGGCTTCCGCGTGCCCTATGTCGACTGGGAGCGCACCGGCCGTGACGTGCTGACCATGGAATGGGTCGACGGCGTCAAGATGAACAACATCGCCGGGCTCGAGGCCGCCGGCCACGACTTGAAGGCGATCGCCGCCAACCTCATCCAGTCGTTCCTGCGCCACACGCTGCGCGATGGCTTCTTCCACGCCGACATGCATCCCGGCAATCTGTTCGTCGAGGCCAACGGCACCATCGTCGCCGTCGACCTCGGCATCGCCGGGCGCCTCGGCAAGAAGGAGCGCCGCTTCCTCGCCGAAATCCTCTACGGCTTCATCCAGCGCGACTACCTGCGGGTCGCCGAGGTGCATTTCGAGGCCGGCTATGTGCCGCGCCAGCACAATGTCGCCGCCTTCGCGCAGGCGATCCGGGCGATCGGCGAACCGATCCATGGCCAGCCGGCCGAGACCATTTCGATGGCCAAGCTGCTGACCCTGCTGTTCGAGGTGACCGAACTCTTCGACATGGCGACGCGCCCCGAACTGATCCTGCTGCAGAAGACCATGGTCGTGGTCGAGGGCGTGGCGCGCACGCTCGATCCGGCCTTCAACATGTGGAAGACCGCCGAGCCGGTGGTCGGCGGCTGGATCGCCGGAAACCTCGGCCCGCGCGGCATGATGATCGATGCCCGCGACGGCGCCAAGGCATTGCTGACGCTCGCCCGCCAGGCGCCCGAGCTTGCCGCGCGCACCGAACGGCTGTCGCGCGAGATCGACCTCATGGCCGAGCACGGCCTGCGCTTCGACGAAACCACCGCCCGCGCCATCGGCAAGGCCGAGGCGCGCTACAGCCGCTCCGGCCGGGTCGCGCTGTGGGTGATCGCGCTGACCTTGGTCTACATAGCATGGAAGTTGCTCTGAGTGCATGCAATGCTAGCATTGCTGTCACGTCGCTCATTGCTTATCCTAGGGCAAGGAGCAAACGATGAGCACGATAACAATCCGCAATCTTGACGACAGCGTGAAGCAAGTGCTTCGCGAGCGCGCCGCCGCGCGCGGTGTTTCCATGGAGCAGGAAGTACGGGACGCCCTGAGCGAATCCGTGGCTGCCGCTCCCAGTGCTCAAAGTCAAACGTGGCGATTGGCGGCATCACCTGACGAAATCCTCGCACTCGGGCAGAAATCGGAAAAATCGCCCAGGGCGCTTGTCGACGCTGGACAAAAAACGGTCCCGGCCATGACCCTCTCCGATAAACGCATCCTGCTCATCATCGGCGGCGGCATAGCGGCCTACAAGGCTCTCGACCTGATCCGCCGGTTGCGTGAGCGCGGTGCGGCGGTGCGCGTGGTGATGACGGCCGGCGCCCAGGAATTCATCACCACCCTGTCGGCCGGTGCGCTATCGGCCGACCATGTCTTTACCGAACTGTTCGACCGGAACGACGAACACGATGTCGGCCATATCAGGCTGTCGCGGGAGGCCGATCTCCTCGTCGTCGCTCCGGCCACGGCCGACCTGATGGCCAAGGCCGCCAACGGCCACGCCAATGACCTCGCCTCCACCGTGCTCCTGGCAACCGACAAGCCGGTGCTGATGGCGCCGGCGATGAACCCCAGGATGTGGGCGCATCCCGCCACCCGGCGCAACCGCGCCACGCTGGGCAGGGATGGCGTCGCCTTTGTCGGCCCGGCCAAAGGCGAGATGGCCGAAAGCAACGAGGCCGGTGAAGGCCGCATGGCCGAACCGCTTGAGATTGTTGCCGCCATCGAGGCGCTGCTCGATGCCGGCCCCAAACCACTGTCCGGCCGCAGGATCATCGTCACCTCTGGCCCGACGCACGAGCCGATCGATCCGGTGCGCTATATCGCCAACCGCTCGTCCGGCAAGCAGGGCCATGCGATCGCGGCCGCTCTGGCGCGGCTCGGCGCCGATGTGCACCTTGTTTCCGGCCCCGTAAATATTGCCGACCCGGCGGGCGTAAAGACCATCCATGTCGAGCGCGCGCAGGAGATGCGCGACGCGGTCGAGCAGCTGCTGCCCGCCGATGCGGCGGTCTTCGTCGCTGCGGTCGCCGACTGGCGTACCGAGAATTCGGCCGGCGAAAAGATCAAGAAGGTCGCGGGCGAAAGCCCGCCGACGCTGCGGATGGTTGAGAACCCCGACATCCTCGCCGGGGTCGGCCATCACGGGCAAAGACCCGGCCTGGTGATCGGCTTCGCCGCCGAGACACAGGGCCTCTTGCGCAACGCCGAAGCAAAGCTGGTGAAGAAGGGCGCCGATCTCATCGTTGCCAACGATGTCTCGCACGAAAGCGGCATCGGTCCCTCAGGCGTGATGGGCGGCGACCGGAACCGGGTGCGTATCGTATCGAAGGCCGGCGTCGAGGAATGGCCTGAAATGACCAAGGACGAGGTCGCGGCGCGGCTTGCGGCCCTCATTGCCGAACGGCTCAAAACGACCGTCGTCTGAGCTCTGCGCGCGGCACCGGATTGCTGCCGGATGCCCTGAAAGAACACAGCGCCTGCCGCTTCATGACGGCAGACGCTGCGGATTGTCGAAGATCCGGCGACTTGCCGGTCAGTTGGCCAGCAGTTCAGCCGTGCGGGTGAGCGCGCCGCTGAAGCCGTTGAGCGGGATGGAAAAGCTCACTTGCTGACCCGTGTCGGCGGCAAAGGCGTCGATCTTGAGCGTCGTGCCCGCCTTGAGCATCGGCGTGACGGTCGCATCGAACGCCACCGGCACCAGGCAGCCGACGACCTGGCAGGTGTTGAACGGCAGGCTGCCGTCGAGCTTCTGGTCGTCGATCGTCAGCGTGACGCCCTTGGCGAGCGCAAGCCCGAACGGCAGGGCAAGGGTTCCACTGGCATCCTCGCCGGTCTTGCTCGACAGTTCGATCGCCAGCAGGCGCTGGTTGTTCTGCTTGTTGAATTGCTGATGCGACAGGCTGCAGACCTTGGCCGTGCCCGATATCTGGCAATTGACCGTCCAATCGCCATGGGTTTCGGACAAGGCCGATGCACCGCCAGGCAGTTGCGGGGCGTCGGCCGCGGCCGGAGGCGTTGCCGCCACCTTGTCGCCCTTGGTCTGCGCGGCAACAGCCGGCAACCCTGCGATGCAGGCCGCACCCAGCATCACCGCGAAATACACGTACTTCCTCATCAAGACCCCTCCCGCCCGGCTCCGCCTCGAGCCAGCTAGAAACTGACCTTGAGCGACGCGCTGACTGCGTTCTGTTTTACCGTTTCGCCGAAGGCGCCGTTATACCTGACCGACAGGCCGACGCCATTGACGCCATTCAGCTCTAGCCCGGCGCCGACCCGATAGAGCGGCGAATCGACGGCTTCCGTCAAGTGCAATGCCGGGTTGCCAGGCAGATTCTGCGCCGCGGTGAACTGGCCCTCGATTTCCCACTCCTTGTTGGAGAACTCCGCCCCGGCCCTTCCGTAGACGCGAAGGCTGGCGATGTCGCTGAGCGCGATGTCGGTGCCGATCTCGATAGCGGGCGTTGCAGAATAATAGGTATTGGCGCTGCCGCTGAAGGTGAAGGCCGCAACCGAACCCTCCTCCTGGCCGGAAACACGCAGCCAGCGGGCATCCAGCTGCAGCGTCGGCTGCAGGTAGAACGCACCCATCTCCTGGGTAAAGCCGAGACGGGCCGAGCCGCCGAACATCGCGGTTTTCTGGGTGTAGGTGACGCTGTTGCCGATACCGGGCAGTTCTTCCTCGGGCAGATAGACACCTTCGAGCGTCTCGCCGGGAATGAAGAACGCCGGATCGATATGGGTATCGCGTTCGCCCTGGAACGAACCGGTGCCGCCGCCGAGCGCGAAATCAACGAAGTAGTTCTTGTCGGCATATTTGGCCAGCGCATAGGCCTGCCAGGCCTCGCCGGTCGTTTCCGACAGCTGGGCGCCATTGAACCCGATTTTCGAATCGAACTCAGTCCGGCCGATCGTCGCGCCGAGCGACCAGTTGTGGCCGACCTCGCTGATGCCGCCGAGCGACATGGTCTTCAGCACATCGTCGCGGCTTGTCGTCCCGGCGCCCGCATCGCGGCTGTACTCCGCCTGCGGGCTGATCGAGGCCCATATGCAGCGGCCATCGGGATTCTTGTAGGCGGGCACGCCGGTGCATTCGCGCGCCGCGTCAAGCATCATGTCGGCTTCGCGGTTGATCATGTCGAACGTATGCACCGCGTAGTTCGGCGTCAGCCGCGTCAACGCCGCGCCCAGTTCCTCTTCGTTGGGTAGGAAGCGCAGCATGTTGATCAGCCGGGCCATCGGATTGTCGGGGCTCGATGCAGCCTCGACGTCGTCGAGATACTGCGCCATCTGAAATACGCCGGGATCGGTGGTGCCGGAGCCCGGATCCTGCGCCAGTTGGAGGAAAGTCTTGTTGTCGGTGTAGAGGACCAGGTCGTTACCGTCGACCTTGGTCAGGAAGTTGAAGCCGACATAGGGATGCAGCGTCGTCGGCTTCAGATAGTTGTCGGCCATCGAGGAACCCGTCGCCAGCACGTACTGCGTGAACAGCTTGTCGATGGACAGGAAGTTGAGCGGCGCGGTGCCGTCGAAAATGCCGGCACCGGTCAGGATCAGCTTGTCGGTGATCTGGTTGTTGAGGTCGATATCGGTGACGAAGCTGCCGCTGACGTCCTGCGTGAATGCGCCGGTGACGTCGACCGACGCGACCACGCCGATTCCCTGGTTGGTGTACAGCCCGTCATTGGTGAACAGCCCGCCGCCGAGGTCGATGGTCTTGAGGGCAACCATCGAGGCGCCAGCGAAATTGTGGAAGCTATTGTTGCCGCCGCCAAGGTCGATATTGCCGATGACGCGGCCGAGTGTGTCCCCCGTCGGCGAATTGTCGATATGATCGTCGCCAGACGTGCCGGTGATGGCGAACGGGCTGAAGTCGTCCAGAAGCGATGCCAGGATCGCATCGGTCGGCACGACCGGGCCCGGCGCCAGCAGCAAGGTATGGAACGCCTGGAGTTGCGACGCCTGGACCTGGAATGTCGGATTTGGCCCCATCGCATAGAGCAGGCTGTGATTGGTCAGCGTGTTATCAGCGCCGCCGACGAGCATGGCGGCCACGCCCGTTCCGGACCCGCCGATCGTGTACTTGCCATTGAGATTGATGGTGATGTTGCCTTTGCCATGCTCGGCGGTGCTTTCGCCATAGACGGCAACCGAATCCGCGCCCTGCGCGAACAGGCTGTCGCCCGCCGTCAGGTCGACCGCATGCGCGTTGCCGTCGCCGGTCGCGCTCTGGCCGAACATGGCGTAGGAACTCGCGCCCTTGACCCACACCTGGCTGTCGGTGCTTGCGGATGCCGCGTCGGCATCGCCGATGCCGCCTTGTGAACCGGCCGCCGAACTGCCCATGGCCAGCGAATCCGTGCCGCCCGCGCCGCCGCCACCGCCAACCGCCTGGGCAACGATGCCGTGCGCGCGGTCGCCATCGGTCTCGATGGCGCCCGACTGGATGATTTTGACGATGCCGCCGGTGCCCTTCGTCCCGCCAGGCGTGTTGAAGCCGATCGCATTCGGCCCGCCACCATCGTCGTCAGCGCCGAAGCGGCCGAAACCCGCGCCGCCGAAACCGCCGCCGCCGCCGACCGACTGGGCGAAGATGGCGATGGAATCCTTGCCGGTGGTCGTGATCGTGCCGGTGCGGATGACGGTAACGTTGCCGCCGTCGCCACCATTGCCCCCGGTGCCGCCAATGGCCAGCGCATTCGAACTCTTGCCCTTGGCATCGCCACCGTAGCCGCCACCGCCGCCGATCGATTGCGCGACCACGCCATGCGCGCGTTCGCCATGGGTGATGATGGTGCCGGAAACGGTCACATCGACCTGGCCGCCATTGCCACCATTGCCACCGAAGCCGCCGAGCTGCAATGCAACCGAATTGTCTCCCGCCGTATCAGCCGACACCACGCCGCCATAACCGCCGCCGCCGCCAACCGACTGGGCGAAGATTCCGATCGCCCCGTCCTTCCAGGTCTCGATGGCACCATCATTGTTCACTGTGACGTGGCCGCCATTGGCGCCGTCGCCGCTCGGCAACGAAGCCGCGCCGCCGATCGTCATATCGGCCTTGGATGTGTTGGCCGCCGCGCCCGATGCGCCGCCACCGCCGCCAACCGATTGCGCGAAGATACCGTGCGAAAGATAGCCCAGGGTTGTGATCTGGCCATGATTGTCGACAAGCACGTCGCCGCCGCGGCTGCCTGAGCCACCCAAGCCGCCGATCGACATCGTCACCGAAGTGTCGGCGCTGCCCGTCTCGGTCGAGCCACCACCTGCCGCGCCGCCGCCGCCGCCGATCGATTGTGCGAAGATGCCGTAAGAACTGTCGCCCTTTGTCAGGATCGTGCCCGATGCGGAATTGGTGACATGAACGAGATCGCTGAAGCCGCCATCGCCACCGGCACCGCCGAGGCTGAATGTTATCGCTACATTGGCATCTTTGGCGGACGTACCTGAAGCGCCGCCGACGCCGCCGCTGCCGCCGATCGACTGCGCCAGGATGCCATGCGAATAGGCCTTCTCGGTATGAATATAGCCGTCGTTCTCGACGTTCACCTTGCCGCCATTGCCGCCGACGTTGCCCGATCCGCCAAGCGAGAGATTGACGCTCACTTCCGAGCTGTCGGTCTTGCCGGTGCTCTGGCCAGCGCCCCCGGCGCCACCACCGCCACCCACCGACTGGGCGAAGATGCCGATCGAACGTTCCTGCTTGGTCCAGATCTCGCCTGTGGCAAGATTCGTGACATCAACCTGGAGACCGTTGCCGCCGCCGCCGCCTGCCCCACCGAGCGCGCCACCGATGGCATATTTACCAATGACTCCCGATGTCGCCGACCCGCCGACGCCGCCGCCGCCGCCTATTGAATTGGCGCTGATGCCGTACGAATCCGCGCCATCTGTTACGATCAAGCTGCGGTTCGTCACCGAAACCGTGCCGCCATTGCCGGCCCCGCCCGCGGCAAGGCCGATCGCCGCGCCAATGCCCACCGACGTGTCGCCTTCGCTGCCGCCGCCGACGATCTCCTCGTCGGTGGAAGCCGCGCCGCCGCCGCCACCGCCGCCGCCGACGGACATCGCCAGGATGCCTATGGAGTTGAAGCCTTGGGTCCGAATCTCGCCCGAATTGTCGACATGCACGCCGGTGCAGATGACGTTTCCGTCATTGTCCAGTTTTGAGCACGCCGCGTCGTTACCGGACCCGCCTTTGCCGCCAATGCCGACATTCACGCTAACGCTGGTCTCGCTGGTGCCGCCGACGTGAAATGCCTTGGCATTGCTCGCCCCGCCCATGCCGCCGCCGCCGCCCAGCGATTGCGCCACGATGCCCGAGGAGAAATCGCCCGTCGTCGTCAGGTTGCCGCTGTTGATCACATCGACCGCGCCCGACATATTGCCCGAGCCGCCACCGCCGCCGACACCAACATTGACCGCGACATTGACCTCGCTGCCGCTGAGATCCGCCGTCGCGCCGTTGGTGGAGCCACCATTGCCGCCACCACCACCAACCGACTGCGCGAGGATCGCCGCGCTCATGTCGCCCGCTGTCTGGATTGTCATGGCATTGGTGACATCGACATTGCCGGCGATATTGCCCTTGCCGCCGCCACCTCCAATGCTAACCGTCGCATTGACGCTCACATCGGAGCCGAAACCGCCCGCTGCCGCCCACGAATCGCCGCCGTTGCCGCCGCTGCCGGCGACCGACTGGGCGAGAATGCCGACGGCCTGATAGCCTTTGGTAACGATGCTGCCGCCGCCATTGATGCCGGTTTCGACCGTCACCAGATCGCTAAGGCCGCCATCACCGCCCCAACCGCCAACTGTCACGCCGAGGCTGATGCTGGCGTTGGTGCTGACCGCGCCAGTCATGGTGACTGCCCGGCCGCCGTTGCCGCCGCCGCCGCCGATCGACTGCGCGACGATACCGCCAGAGCCGACCGCGTCGGTATCGGCGATGATGTTGCCATCCGCTTTGACGGTAACCTTGCCGCCGGGGCCGCCATTGCCACCCGCACCGCCAACAGACACGCCTACAGCGGCGGAAGCGTAGAGGCCACCGCTGAAAGCACCAGAATAGGCAGCACCGCCATTGCCACCGCTTCCACCGACAGATTGTGCAAGAATGCCCTTTGAACCAAGGCCCGCGACGTGAATGTCTCCTTTGTGGGTAACGGTAACGTCCTTGCTGAGGTTGGCGTCGCCGCCACCGCCACCGATCGCCACGCTGGCTGCGCCAAACACGCCGGCGGCAAGGGCTCCCGTACTGCCGCCATTGCCGCCGCCGCCGCCGATCGATTGCGCTAGTATGCCATTCGAGAGTGCTCCGCTGGTTGTGATGTTGCTGTTGTTGATGACCTCTACGACGCCACCCTCGCCGCCAGCGCCGCCAGCGCCACCGACGCCGACAGCTGCGAAAAGCCCGGCCGCCAAGGCAAAGCCGCCATCGCCACCTGAACCGCCGACCGATTGCGCGAAGATACCGTTGGACAGGTCGCCACCCGTAACGATCTTGCCGGAGTTGTTTACGAAAACTTTCATGCTCTTGCCGGCCGCTGCGCCGGAGCCACCTAGCGACAAGGACGGGCCACCGGCCGTGACGCTGAACCCGCCCGAACCGCCGCCGCCGCCGATCGACTGCGCAAGCAGCCCGTGCGAATTGTATCCGCCTGTGGTCAGGGCAGCCGAGTTGATGACGTCAACGGTTCCTGCGGTGCCGCCGCCGGCACCCTTGCCGCCGATCCCGATATTGACACCCAGGCCGAGCCCTACGACACCCCCGCCATTGCCGCCGCCGCCGCCGATCGACTGTGCGACCATGGCTGAAGACCGGTCATGCGTGGTGGTGACGGAGCCGCCATTGTCGGTGAGCTTGACCGCGCTGGCGTCACCCGCCGTGCCGCCGCTGCCGCCGATGCCGACGGAGGCTGCCAGACCGAGGCCGCCGACGAAACTGCCATTGCCGCCACCGCCGCCGATCGACTGGACAAGAATGCCGATCGAATCGGCGCCGTCCGTCTTCACCACCGAATTGTCCGTATAGAAGCTCGCGGCCAGACCCTTGCCGCCACCGCCGCCGCTGCCGCCCACGCCAACGTTCACGCCAGTGCTGCCGCTGATCACCGCACCGGCATTGCCGCCGCCGCCACCGATCGATTGCACGATAATGCCTGCGGAACGACCCTGGGATGTGGTCACATTGCCATTGGAGCGCGCATCGACAACGCCGCCGTCACCGGCGGCACCGCCGCTCCCGCCAACACCCACTGAAACGATCGCCGACACCGCGATGGAAAAGCCGCCATTGCCGCCGCCGCCCCCGACCGACTGCACGATGATGCCCGCCGAATCCGTGCCGTGGGTCGTGACATCGGACTGGGTACCGTTGAACGTCACCGCATCACCGATGCCGCCACCGGCACCCTTCCTGCCGATCCCGACGCTGACGCCGGCGCTGCCCGAAACGCTTCCGCCGCCATTGCCGCCGCCGCCGCCGATCGACTGTGCGACGATACCGGCGGAGCGGTCCTGGAAGGTTTCGACACTGCCGCCGGTCGTCATGTCGACCGTGCCGCCCTTGCCGCCCGGTCCGCCTTCGCCGCCAACGCCGACCGAGACGAGTGCCGAGATGGCCAAGGCAAAGCCGCCATTGCCGCCGCCACCACCCACCGACTGGGTCAGTATGCCGGTAGAATCGGTTCCGTGCGTCGTCACATGCGACGTGCCGACATTGTAGATGACGTTGCCGCCCTCGCCCCCGGCGCCACCCTTGCCGCCAACCGAAACCGAGACGGCTCCACTGACTGTATAGGCCCCACCGCCATTGCCGCCGCCGCCGCCAACCGATTGCGTTAGAATGCCGATAGCGGAGGTTCCACTCGTTTCGACCGTCGGACCGGCTGCTGCCTGCTGGACGTTAACGTTCCCGCCATTGCTGGCAGCTCCGCCGGAACCGCCGACGCCGACAGCCGCGACCGGGCCGACACCAATCGCGAAGCCGCCATTGCCGCCGCCGCCGCCGACCGACTGGATGACGATACCATGAGCTCCGTTGCCGCTGCCGTCGGCACCGGTCGTGATGCTGCCGCCGATATTTCCGAAGACATCGCCGCCCTTGCCGCCGCCGCCGCCCGATCCGCCCAATGCGATCGACCCAATCGCGCCACCGCCGTCGCCGCCACCGCCGCCGACAGATTCGACAAGCATGCCGATGGAGCCGACGCCGTTGGTAATAATGGTCCCGGTATTCGTGCCGGTGACCGTACCGCCGTTGTTGCCGTCCTTGCCCGCCCCGCCGCCGCCGAACAGTCCGAACGCGCCTCCACCGTCGCCGCCGCCGCCGCCCACGGATTGGACGACCATTCCGCTGGCATGGTCACCGCTGGTCTCAATCCTGCCGTTGTTGGTGCCGGTCGCCGATCCGCCGATTGTGGCCGGGCCGCCGTTGCCACCGCTTGCAATAATGCCAGGAATAATGCCGCCGGCGCTGCCGCCGCTGCCGCCGGCCGCGCCGGCCGATCGTATCAACATGCCCGTTGAAAAATTTCCGATGGTTGTCACGTTACCATCGTTTGTCGCCTCGGCGCTCCCCCCTGATCCGCCGCCACCGCCATTGCCGGCGTCCTGAGCCGACAAAGGGCTGAGGCCGCTGATACCACCACCGTCGCCGCCAAATCCGCCTTCCGATCGGGCCAGAATGCCAAAGGCGTTCGGACCTGTGGTGCTGATGACGCTTCCCACACCGGCGTTGGCGGTCGCCGAACCGCCGCTGCCGCCGCTGCCGGCATCGCCGCCGCTGGAGACCAGCGCATTGCCAATACCGGTAACCGACCCTCCGTCGCCACCGCGACCACCGATCGATTCGGCGACCAATCCATGGCCGCCAGCCGCGCTGCCTGTCAGGGTTCCAGTGTTACCTGCTGTAACAGTTCCGCCTGTCGCTCCACTATTGCCATCGCCACCAAGCGCTACCGGGGTACACAATGGGCAAATTCCCACGCCAATGGCATTGCCACCCTTACCGCCGGCACCACCAGTGGATATGGCGCCAAAGACTGGACCGCCGCTGGAAATCACCAGGTTGTTGTTGACGACAAGTGGATCCGGTGATGGTGCATGACCGGGACCGCCGTTGGTTCCAGTCACAACAACGTTGCTTCCATTATTGCCCGCAGCGCCGGTGACGGTGGTGACCTGCGCGTGGAGTGAGACCGGCACGAGGGAAACGAGACCAGCCAACGCGGTGAAGGTCAGGAACCGGGATAGGCGCCACGGCCGGATTTCTCGCCCTGCCGATGAAACCGATGTAGCGGGTCCAACTTTGTACAATATCTGCGAATGCGCGGCGTGGGACGAACAAAGTGAAAGGCGAGGCAACGCCTCGCCCGAGTCCGCAGCATGCCCAAACAATTTCGCAATGCTGGAATTGCCCACGCTACCAGAGCGAAATCCAGTCGATGAGCTCGGACGCGATTCGTCCGCAACGACGCTCACGCGCCTTGAAAACAAAGCCATGCACTTACCCCCCGTTTCGCGGTCGCCCTCAATCCCTCCTTGAGTTCGGCGCCGCGTCCATGGTCAGTCCATGCAGTAGAAATGCCGGCACGTTGCAGTAAGGTTCAATGCTTCAGAGCCCGCGCACTCGCATTCCCACTTATGCAGCTCTGGCTCAATTAGAATACATTAACTTGTGCCAGATGGAATCGAAAACTTACGTAAGGGACACTGACCAAAGCCGCCGACATTGCCTAGTCGTCATATGACGACTGTCTAATGGTTCTCGGCCGGGGTGTGGCTCGCGGGTGATGCGGCGGCTATTTCAACCGGCCCAGGCCCGGTTTTATGGCATTGCCGCGTGGACGTCCTATATCAACGGTAGCGGGTGTTCTGTTTCCGGGAATGAGCTGATGTCGGCATTTCGAGCATCAATGGTTTGCATATCGGCCGTAATGGCCACGACAGTCATTGCGGGTTTGTGTCTGCCGGCCTCGGCGCAGATCGTCATTCCCTCGACCAGCGGCGGTGCGCAGATCCAGCAGAACGACCTGCAGGCGTTGCAGAACCGGATCCAGCGGCAGCAATTTCAGCAGCAGCAACAGCAATATCGCGCCCAGGACCGGGTGATCGTCCAGCAGCCGCCGCCTGTCGTGCCGCAGGTCAGGCCGAGCTGCCAGACCCAGATAATCGGCAGCACTGCGGTGAGCACCTGCCGCTGACGCCAGGCTCTGCTTTTATTTAGCCGACTTACATGCTAGGGGCATTCATATGCCCCAGCGGCAGTTTGGATTTTGCAAAGGCGCCGCATCACGCTATGGGGCACTGCACAGACCGGATTTTTATGAATGGCAGCCACCAACAAAAAGGCCGTGCGCAAGGCCAAGAAAGGGGAACGGATCCGCCAGGTGGCGGCCATCCCCTTTCAGCTGAACGAACGCGGCGATATCGAGGTGATGCTGGTCACGTCACGGACGACGCGGCGCTTTATCGTCCCCAAGGGCTGGCCGATGAAGGGCAAGAGCGGACGCAAGGCGGCCGCCATCGAGGCGCAGGAGGAAGCCGGCGTGCTCGGCAGGACGCTGAAGCAGCCGGCCGGCACTTATTCCTACTGGAAACGGCTGGCCAACCGCTTTGTCCGTGTCGACGTCATCGTCTACCTGCTCGAGGTGACGGAGGAACTCGCCGACTGGCAGGAAGCCAGACGCCGGCAGCGCGCCTGGCTGACGCCCGCCGAGGCGGCGATGCTTATCGACGAACCCGACCTCTCGACGCTGGTGAAGACCCTGAAGCTTCCTGATCCCGAGCCGGTCGACCAGGAATAGGCCTATCTCGCTGTCGGCGACCGTGATCCCGAAACATCAGGCGTTTCAGCGCCTGTCTTCGGGCCGGGCCGGGTCCTGCTCGGCGCCATGACGCTGGCCGGTCCGAGCACCCGCGTCGACGCCGCGTTCCTTCAGCGCATGAAACGTCCGCTGCTCGAGGCGGCCGCGCGCGCCACCCGCGCTTTCGGCGAGGACGCCTCCCTGCTCGAAGAGACGAGTGCCCAGGCTGGCTGTTAGCAAGCGACAGCTATCTGCTCGCGAGATCCGGAAGCACCACGAATACACCGGATTTCAAAGCAACTCATGACGCTGCGTAATATTCGGCCGCCTCACCCAAAGAATCAGCCGCCCGGCGGAGCCGAACTATTTATCCGCTGTTAAGCCCCTCATGATAACCGGGTCATGTCGCCCATAGAGCGACATGAGGAAAGAACATCGTCTCAACCGACGGGTGAAACAGTCGGACAGACGCGCTGACAGGATCATGGCACGTCCATGAAGTCGATGAAGCTGTCATCGATGGACGCCAGCCCCCGTCTTCTCGGGCTCGTCTGGCCATTCATCGCGGTTGTCCTCACCCAAGCCCTGGTCGCCAGCCTGAGCCTCTATACGCTTTCGGCGGTACGCGCCTATGTCGGCGGCGAAAGCCAGTGGTCGAAGGGGCAGAAGCACGCCATCTACTTCCTCAGTCTCTATGCCGACACCGGCAGGCAAGAGTTCTTCAACGAGTACCGCGAAGCGATCGCCGTTCCACTGGCCGACCGTTCTGCCCGATTGGCCCTGGAACAACCGGAACCCGACACGAAGGCGGCCCGCGCCGGCTTCCTGCAGGCCAGGAACCATCCGGACGACGTTGCCGGGCTGATCTGGCTCTTCCAGAATTTTCGCGGTTTCAGCTACCTCGACGCCGCCGTGAGGCACTGGACGGCGGCCGACACCATGATCCTGGCCATTCAACGGCTCGGCGACACGATACATGAGGAACTGGGCAAGGGGCCGGCCTCGGCAGGTCAGATCAATGACTGGAAAACACAGATCCACCAGCTCGACAGCCAGATAACGCCCTTGTCCAAGGCTTTCTCCGACAGTCTCGGCGAAGGATCGCGCTTCATCCGCGTTCTGCTCACCTTTGCCAATCTCATCACCGCCGCCTTGCTGATCCTGCTCGCTGTTTGGCGCACGCGCAAACTGCTTGCCCAGCGCCAGGCCTTCCAGTCGGCACTCAATGCGGAGCGCGAGCGCGCCCAGATCACCCTGGCCTCGATCGGCCAGGCCGTCATCAGCATCGATCCGGATGGTCGCCTGGACTATATGAACGCGGTCGCCGAGACGCTGCTTGCCTGTCCGTTCGCGACGGCGAGGAGCAGGCCGGTCGCATCGCTGTTTCGCCTCGTTGACAAGGAGACCAGCGTTGAGGAACCTCGGCTGCTCGAGCGCCTGCTGGCAGGCGAGCCGCGCCGCTCAAGCCCTCGCCCGCAATTGCTGCAGCGGCCGGACGGGTCCGTGGTTCCGGTCGCGCTGACCGGCGCGCCGCTGCTGGTTGCCGGCCAGATCGTCGGCGCGGTGCTCGCCTTCCACGACATGACGCGGGAAGAGGATTACATCGAGCGGCTCTCCTGGCAGGCTTCGCATGACGCCTTGACCGGGCTCGCCAACCGGCGCGACTTCGAAAGCCGGCTGGAACGCACGATCGTCGAATTGCAGGGCCGCCCCCGGCAGCATGCCTTGATGTATCTCGATCTCGACCAGTTCAAGCTGGTCAACGATACGTGCGGCCACGCAGCGGGCGATCAGCTGCTGCGCCATATTTCCGCACTGCTGACCAATGAATTGCGTTCCGGCGATGTGTTGGCCCGGCTCGGCGGTGACGAATTCGGTGTCCTGCTGATCGATTGCGAGGCCGCCAACGCAGCCGACATCGCCGAGCGGCTGCGCGCGGCCGTGCAGGACCTGCATTTTTCCTGGGACGGCCGGCCCTTCAACACCAGCGTCAGCATCGGCATGGTCCAGATCGTCAATGCGCAGGTCACCCTGGAGGAAACGCTGCGGGCCGCCGACGTCGCCTGCTACATGGCCAAGGAGAAGGGCCGCAACCGTGTGCAGATCCACAGCGACGGCGATATGGCCCTGCGCGAACGGTTCGGCGAGATGGCGTGGGTGCAGCGCCTGCACGCCGCGCTGGAGCAGGATCGCTTCAGGCTTCACGCCCAGGAAATCCGTCCGCTGAACGATGGCGTCGCCGAGGCGGGCGCGCATATCGAGATTCTGCTGCGGCTAACCGACGAGGACGGCAGCTTCGTCACGCCGCAGAGCTTCATTCCCGCTGCCGAACGTTACGGCCTGATGCCGTCGATCGACCGCTGGGTGGTGCGCAACACCTTTCGCGTCCTGGCCGCGCGGCGGGCCGATCCGGGCATACAGCCGATCGCCACATGCGCCATAAATCTTTCCGGAGCGACGTTCGGCGACGAGACCTTCCTCGATTTCCTGCGCGAGCAGTTCCTCGTCCATCGCATCTCGCCCGCCACGATCTGCCTGGAGATCACCGAAACCAGCGCCATCGCCAATCTCACCAGCGCCATGCGCTTCATCGCCGATCTGCGCGGCCTCGGCTGCCGTTTCGCGCTCGACGATTTCGGCTCGGGCATGTCGTCCTTTGCCTATCTGAAACATCTACCGGTCGACTACCTCAAGATCGACGGCAGCTTCGTCAAGGATATGCTGGACGACCGCATCGACCGCGCCATGGTCGAGATGATCCATCACATCGGCAAGGTCATGGGCAAGCGCACCATCGCCGAGTTTGTCGAAAACGACGGCATTGCCACTGCATTGAAGACGATCGGCGTCGACTATGCCCAGGGCTACGGCATCGCCCGGCCGCAGCCTTTCGACGCCTCGACCGTTTTGCTCGGCCCCGGCATCGGACCGGCCGGCAAGACCGACGCCGATCCATGGAGCGATCTGGCGCAGGCGCTGCGCCGCAAGGCCGGTTAGGCTCCGGTTCGCGACAGCCGCTCGAGCAGCACGGTTGGACCATCGTGATAGGTGGTGCGCAGCACTTCGCTGTAGCCGACCTTGCCCGCGACATTCAGCGACGCGGTGTTCTGCGGATCGATGATACAGACGGTTTTCCCAGGCCCGAATGTTTCTTCGCCCCAGGCCAGCACGCGGCCGACGACCTCGGTGGCGAGCCCTGCCCCGTGCACGGCAGGCGCCAGCGCCCATCCGGCCTCCGGAATGCCTTCGATCGACGGCTCCATGTCGCGCTTCAGGTCGTGAAATCCGGCCTCGCCGACGAAGCGGCCGGTCGCCTTCTCCTCGATCGCCCAGAAGCCGTAGCCGAGCAGCGACCACAGGCCGGCATGGCGCAGGAAGCGCATCCAGCTTTCCTCGCGCGTGCGGGGCTTGCCGCCGATGAAGCGGGTGACGGTGGGGTCGGCCCACATCGCCGTGTAGGCATCGAAATCATCGAGCCCGTGCGCCCGCAGGATTGTTCGCTGGGTCTCGATGACGGGGGCGGTGGTCGGTTGTACGGTTTTCATGGAATGGCCTCGCTCATATCGTGCGCGCTTAGCAAATCGCTGGTGGTCCGCAAGGGCCAAGCCGGCGCGCGCCACTATCCAGGACGGACGCGTCGGCGCCGGGACCGGACGTCAAAATTGCCGACGGCCTGCGCAAGCTCGGCTATGGGAATTCGGACCGACGGTGTTATTTTCCGCGCAGGCTGATTCAGCATCCTGGCAACGCGACTTTCCTCAAGTTCCAGTTGGTGCTCAAACCCAAGAGGAAAAGCATGGACACGACCGATCTTGTGCTTGCCATCGTCCACCATCTCCTGGTGTTTTCGCTGGCGGGGATCATCGGCGCGGAGTTCGTGCTGATCCGCGGCGACCTGCCCGCCGCCACGCTCAGGCGCCTTGCCGGCATCGACCGCCATTACGGCATCTTCGCCGCGCTGATCATCATCGTCGGCATCGGCCGTGTCTTCTGGGGGCTCAAGGGCTGGGAGTTTTACATCTACAACTGGGTATTCTGGGCCAAGATGGCGGCGTTCGCGGTCGTCGGCCTGCTGTCGATCATCCCGACCGTGCGCTTCATTTCCTGGAACAGGCAGGCCAGCGCCGATCCCGGCTTTGCCGTTCCGGCGGGCGAACTGGCCTCGGTGAAGGCCTATATCCGCGCCGAGGCCTTCGTGTTCCTGCTGATCCCGGTCTTCGCCGCCGCGATGGCGCGCGGCTACGGCATCTGATCCCCGGTCTCCGCCGCCGCAAGCGGTGCGATCGGCACCAGCGGCGCCGGAATGCTGGTGGTCTTCTCCGCGGCCTTGCAGATATCG
Organism: Mesorhizobium sp.; assembly: GCF_017306585.1. Taxonomy (GTDB): domain Bacteria; phylum Pseudomonadota; class Alphaproteobacteria; order Rhizobiales; family Rhizobiaceae; genus Mesorhizobium. The sequence goes on from NZ_JAFKIC010000119.1 coordinate 62,734, forward strand.
GCGATGACGCAGGCCGGGCAATCCGGTTTGCGCGCCTTGCAGACATAGCGGCCATGCAGGATCAGCCAGTGATGCGCATGGCGCATATATTCGTCCGGAATGATTTTCAGAAGTCCCTGCTCGACCTGTTCAGGCGTCTTGCCCGGCGCCAGGCCAAGCCGGTTGCCGATGCGGAAAATGTGCGTGTCGACCGCCATCGTATGCTGGCCGAAGGCCATGTTGAGCACGACATTGGCGGTCTTGCGCCCCACGCCGGGCAGCTTGACCAGTTCGTCGCGGTCATCCGGCACCTCGCCGCCATGGTCGCGGATCAATGCTTCGGATAGCGCAATGACGTTCTTGGCCTTGTTGCGCCACAGGCCGATGGTCCTGATATGATCGCCGACCTTGGCCTCGCCCAGCGCCAGCATCTTCTGCGGCGTGTCGGCGACCTTGAACAAGGCTCGCGTCGCCTTGTTGACACCGGCGTCGGTCGCCTGCGCCGACAGCACCACCGCCACCAGCAGCGTGAAGGCGTTTACGTGCTCGAGTTCGCCCTTCGGTTCCGGCCGCTGCACCGAAAAGCGCCGGAAGATCTCGTGCACTTCGGCCAGGCTGTAAAGCGGCCGCGACCGCGCGGGCCTCGGACGCGGCTTGGCGTTGGAGCCGTCGCGCCGTCCGGCCGGCAACTCTTTTTTGGGCATCGGGGATTCTTTGGACTTGGGGCTCGCCATTCCCTTCCTATAATATCCAGTCATGAGCGACACAAACGCCTCATTCCAGGCCGACGAGCCTTTCTTTCACGCGCTGCTGACCCCGCACCGGTCGCTGGGCCGGACAGGTTTCCTCATCCTGATGGGGGCACTTATGTTCGGCTGGCTGGTGACAGGGGCTTTTTTCCTGTCGCGCGGCGCCTGGCCGGTGTTCGGTTTCTTCGGCCTCGACGTGGTCGCGGTCTACATAGCCTTCCGCGCCAACTACCGGGCCGCCCGCGCCCGCGAGGAAGTGTCGGTCTCGCGCACCAGCCTCGACATCCGCAAGACCGCGCCTTCGGGCAAATCGGAAGCCCATCGCTTCAACCCGTTCTGGACCCAGTTCTCGGTCGCCCGCCACGCCGAGATCGGCATCACGCGGATGACCGTGGAAGCACAGGGCAAGAATGTCTCGATCGGCGGCTTTCTCGACCCCGATTCCCGCGAGAGCTTCGCCACCGCCTTCTCTCGGGCATTGGCAACCGCCAAGACACGCTGAACCAAGCACTTCTGGGAACAGGCGAGCGCTCTTGCAACGGCAATTGCGTCGAGAGACCAGATTCAGAAACGATAGCGCAGAAGCCTGCCGACCTTGCGCAAGGCCGGAATGTATCTCCACAGCCGAACGAAGAGTTTGGCGGACCAGCCCATGCGGGCGGCATGTTCGGGCTTGTAGGCGGAAATATCGTCAACGAACCGCAGCTTCGGAACGGCTCGCTCCAGCTCATGCGGATCGTCGATCGCCCAGTGGACCTCGGCGCCTGTCGCCCTGATGGTCGCATTGAGCCGAAGCAGCTTGAGGCCGAAATGGCTGTAGGCGTCAAACATCAGCTCGCCGCTGGCCAGATGCGAGACGAGGCGGGCGAGCAGGCGTGGTCCTTCGTCGGCCGGCAGATAGGGTGTCAACCCTTCCGCCACCACGATTGCGGGGCGATTGCGCGGCACCTGGGCGAGCCAATCAGGCTCGGTCACGGACGAGGCGATCAGATGATAATGGTCACGGGACGGATAGAGCTTGCGCCTGAGCTCGATGACCTCGGGATAGTCGACATCGAACCAGTCCACGCCTGACGGCGGATCGACACGGAAGATGCGTGTATCGAGCCCGCAGCCCAGATGCAGCACGATGGCGCCGGGATTTCTGGCGAGAAAATCCTGAACGCGCAGGTCCAGTGTCTTGGCCCGGATCGCCAGGCCGACGCCGAGATTCTCGTCGACCTTGAGCCTGGAGAAATCATAGTCGATCTTGCGCACAGCCTCGTCGGCGAAATGATCCCTGAGCAGCGATTGCGGCAGCCGGCTCTCCAGTGCCTTGCCGTAGAGCGTCATGAGCAAGGTTTCCTTTGCCCCGGTCAGATTCACTTTCTCGCCGGCCATGAGTGACTCCTCGCAAGAGCATGATCCCGAAAAGTGGATGCCGGTTTTCGGAAAAGATCATGCTCGAACACAAAGATAGAGCCCCATCCCTGCACATCGGGATGGAACAGGCTCACGAAATGCGAGTCTATCTGGGCATGCGCGGCAGGAAGGCAAGTTTCGGGTGGCGGACGGCGCCCCAAGGGGCGATATTCCGGGCCAAGGAGATTTTCCATGAGCACGCACACAGCAGTCCTCAAGAAGGACATCACACCCGAAGGCAGCGACTACGAGATCGTGCGTCGCGCCATCGAGAAGATCAGCCTCGACTATCGCGACCAGCCGTCGCTCGAGGAACTGGCCGAAGAGGTTGGCGAGACGCCGACTGGCCTGCAGAAACTCTTCACCCGCTGGGCCGGCCTGTCGCCCAAAGCCTTCCTGCAGGCGGTGACGTTGGACCACGCGCGCCGGCTGCTCGATTCCGGCATGCCGCTGCTCGAAACTTCGTTTGAACTGGGCATGTCCGGCCCCGGCCGGCTGCATGACCTGTTCGTCACCCATGAGGCGATGTCGCCGGGCGACTACAAGACGCGCGGCGCCGGGCTCACCATGCGCTACGGCTACCATTCGTCGCCTTTCGGCACCGCCTTGATCATCGCCACCGACCGTGGCCTCGCCGGCCTCGCCTTCTGCGACCCCGGAGAGGAGCGCGCCGCCTTCGCCGACATGTCCGGCCGCTGGCCGAACGCCCGCTTTGTCGAGGACATGGCCGCGACCGGCCCCTATGCCGCGCGCATCTTCGATCCGACGCTGTGGCGGCCGGACCAGCCGCTGCATGTCGTCATGATCGGCACCGACTTCCAGGTCCGTGTCTGGGAGGCGCTGCTGCAGATCCCGATGGGCAAGGCCCGCACCTATTCCTCGATCGCGGCCAGCATCGGCTCGCCAAGCGCCAGCCGGGCCGTGGGCGCCGCCAACGGCGCCAACCCGATCTCCTTCGTGGTTCCCTGCCACCGCGCCATCGGCAAGTCCGGCGACCTGACAGGCTACCACTGGGGCCTGACCCGCAAACGCGCGATCCTTGGATGGGAGGCGGGTCAGGTATCGCCTTGAAATATCGATTTTTCCGATTTCCACTGAAGCAATATACAAATATTGGAAATTCAAAGTATTGGTACGAATTTCGTCGAGATATTTGTTTACAACCGGACACAACCCTCGGTTTTTCAAAGAGTTTTATTTCGAACGGATACTTAAGTTTACCCTAAATTAACCACGATAAAACGATGATGACTCCTGTTAATTCGGGCAATCCGATTTAATAGGAGGGTCACAATGAAATTGTTTCGCGCCACTATCGGCGCAGCCTTGCTGGTCGCCTCCCTGGGTGAGACCGCATCGGCCACGACGCAAAATGTCATTTTCAATGGCACGATCACCCCGACCTGCACGCTTGTCATTGCCACCAATGGCACGATGACGGTCAGTCCCGATCTCCAGTCCCTCAGTTCGCACAACAGCGGCGGCTCGGCTGGAACTGTCACGCTGACGACAACCGGAGGCGTGTCGCTGAGTGTCGATCCCGTAACCACCACGACGGTGCCGTCGGCCGACACAACGTCGACCACCTGGACACCGACCTACTCCGCCGCGGGCGCGCATTCCATCGTGGAGACCGGCTCGGCCACCGCAATCACCACACCCGGCGCCGACCTCGTCTCGGTCAATCTCGCCGGCACCAAGGGCGGCAGCAACCGCTTCGCCAACGGCAACTATCAAGCAACGGTAACGCTACGCTGCGAATAACGCCGCCGCAAAGGAGGGGGCCTTGAAACATGCACGAATCCTGGCGACGGCGCTTGCCGTCAGCCTGATACCCATCGCCGCCGGCGCCCAGTCGATGTCGCCGATGCGGGGCGAGGTCAACAGCTTCACCGATGCCTTCGCGGTGCGCGTCTTCCCGGCCAATCCATACGACCAGAAGATCAAGGTCGAAGTCCACGTCTATGACCAGGACTTTCAGCCGGTCGACGCCAGAATCTCTCCGAGCGTCTTCCAGCTGGGCGCCCAGGCTTCCCGCCCCGTCCTCGTGGTCGTGCCCTTCGGCGGCGCCGCCGAGCGTAAAGTGCGTATCTGTACCGAGAGCATCCCCTTTCCCAATCAACAGACGCAGATAAGGGCACAGATATGCGGAAAGTTCTTTGGGCACCGCAAGTCCTGACGCTGGCACTTGCGGTTGCTGTGACAAGCACCGCTCCAACCCAGGCCCAGGAACAGATCTACAATCTCAACCAGAACGAGAACGGCTTCAACTTGCCCGGTGTCACCTTGCCCCAAGGCCAGGACGAGGTCCATGCCGCGGACGGCACCACTTGCCGTTCCGCCGTTTCCGGCTCCGGTGCCTATCTCGATCTCGGCGTCATCAGGGGCAACAGCCAGACGGACAATGGCGTCGCAACCTATGGCCGGGTGGTGATTCCGATCGGCCGCACGCCCAAGCGCCTCGATTGCAGCCGCCTCTACGAGCTCGAGGTCGAGCGCCTGCAGCTGGAGCTGAAACTCCTCAAGATGGGCGTCGGCGCCGACGGCCAGCCGGCGAGCGTGGCCGCCGCTGCCCCCACAACCGCATCGCCCGGATGGGCCAATGAGGGCTGGAGCATCAGGACCGGCAATAGCGATGGCAAGAAAAAGAAGAGGAAATAACCGGGCGCTGCTCGCGGCGGCGATATTTACCGGCCTCTGCCTTCCGGCACGAGCCGCGATCGTCGGCACCTGCACCATCATGGTCGGGTCATCGGGGACGATGATGGCAAATCCGACCATAAACACATTGAGTTCCAAGCAGGCGGGCGGATCGAGCGCGAACGCCACCGTCGTGGCGAGCTCCCTGCTCTGCTCGTTGCTCAATTTGCTCGACTGTTATTCGGTTTCAGCGCCGGCGCCCGCCGCATTCTCGTCCGCGCCGAGCGGCGGCGGCACCAATGTCACATTCACCTCGGTGTTTCGCCTCGATGGTTCGGGGGCCGATGTCTCGGGAAGCGTGCCGCAGCGGGTTGCCAACGGCACGCACCCGATGCAGATCGATCTCACCGCGACCAGGTCGAGCGGCATTTTTCCCGCCGGCAGCTACCAGGGCACGGTCACCGTCCGGTGCGAATGACGCGACAAATCGCGTTTGATCCCGGCATGGTCTGGAAAGTCGTCTTATGAAGCGGTAGCTTCCCGCGCGATCGGGTAACGTGCGTCCATTTTGATGCGCAAATGAGCCCCAACGTCTTGAATCAACATCGTGCTTTCCGAAAGTCGATCCAGATTTTCCGGCCGGCGCTGGCAGGAGGCATTCCTTGATTATCGTCATCGGTTCGATCAACCTCGACCTCATCGCCAATGTCGACCGTTTGCCGAGTCCGGGTGAAACGGTGAGCGGGTCCGGTTTCGCCACCGCGCCCGGCGGCAAGGGCGCCAACCAGGCGCTTGCCTCGGCACGCGCGGGCGCACAGGTGCGCATGGTGGGCGCCGTCGGCAAGGACAGCTTCGCCGCCGAGGCGCTGGCGCTGCTGCGAGAAGCCCGGGTCGACCTATCCGGCGTCGCCGAGACCTTTGCCTCGACGGGCACGGCGCTGATCATGGTCGGCGACGATGGCGAAAACATCATCGCCGTGGTGCCCGGCGCCAATGCTTCCGTGTTGCCCGGCGACCTCTCCAAGGCCTTTCTGAAAAAGGGCGTCGTCGTGCTCCTGCAGCACGAAATCCCGCTGGGGACCGTCGATGCGGCGCTCGACCAGGCAAGGGCGGCCGGCGCCATCACCGTGCTCAACACGGCGCCGTTCAACGGCGCCGCGGCAGCGTTCCTCGGCAAGGCCGACTATGCGGTCGCCAACGAGACCGAATTCGACCTCTATGGCGAGGCGCTGTCGCTGAGCGGCCGGGACCGCGCCGCGCGCATGCGCGACTACGCCTCGAAGACTGGTCGCACCATTGTCGTCACGCTTGGCGGCGACGGCGTCATGGCGGCGACGCCAGACGATTTCCTGACCGTTCCGGCCATGAAGATCACGCCCGTCGACACGGTCGGCGCCGGCGATACGTTCTGCGGCTATTTCGCTGCCGCCCTCGCTTCTGGCCTCACACTCGACAAGGCGCTGGCGCGCGCGGGTGCTGCGGGTTCTCTGGCATGTCTCAAGCCGGGCGCCCAGCCGGCGATCCCGCTGGCCGCCGAAGTCGACCAGGCACTCCAGACGTCCCGCTGAGGCAAACGCATGCGTCCTGAGACCAAACACGCCGTGCCGCCGGCCGGCGACATCTGCCGCCTGTCCGCGATCGAACTGGCCGCCGCGATCCGGCACGGGAAATTGTCGGTGCGCGAGGTGGTCACGGCCTTTCTCGACCGCATCGAGGCGGTCAACCCGCAGGTCAACGCCATCGTCTCCCTGCGCGAGCGCGCCGACATATTGCGCGAGGCGGATACCGCCGACGCCAGGCGACAGCACGGCGAGCAAAGCGGCTCGTTGTTCGGACTGCCGATCGCGATCAAGGATCTCGCCTCGACCACGGGCCTGCGCACGTCCTTCGGTTCGCCGATCTTCGCCGATTTCGTGCCGGAGGAAGACGATTTCTTCGTCGAGCGCATCCGCGATGCCGGCGCCATCATTATCGGCAAGACCAACGTTCCCGAATTCGGGCTCGGCTCCAACACCTACAACAACGTGTTCGGGCCGACGCTCAACGCCTTCGATCCCGCGCTCACCGCCGGCGGCTCGAGCGGCGGCTCGGCGGTGGCGCTGGCGCTCGACATGGTGCCGGTCGCCGACGGCAGCGATTTCGGCGGCTCGCTGCGCAACCCGGCGGCCTGGAACAATGTCTACGGTTTCCGCCCCTCGCAGGGGCTCGTCCCCGGCGGACCGGATTTCGAGGTCTTTCACGCCCAGATGGGCGTCGAGGGGCCGATGGGCCGCAACGTCGCCGACATGGCGCTGCTGCTCGACGTACAGGCGGGTTACCATCCGCAGGCACCCTTGTCTTACGATAAGCAAGGCTCCTTCCTTGAGGGATTGGCGACACCGTCGACAGGCGGCCGCGTCGCATGGCTCGGCGACCTTGGCGGTCACCTGCCGCTCGAAGCCGGCATTCTGGATCTGTGCGAGGCGGCGCTTGGCCGGTTCGCGGACGCATCCTTCACGACCGAGCCCTTGCTGCCGGACTTCGATTTCGAAACGCTCTGGCAGGCTTTCGTCACTCTGCGCCAGGCCAGCAGCGGCTGCGCGCTGAAGGTCCATTATGACGATCCCTCGAAGCGCGGCCTGCTGAAGCCGGAAGCAGTCTGGGAGGTGGAAAACGCCATGCGGCTGACGGCGCCGCAGATCCGCACGGCCTCTGTCGTGCGCACGTCATGGCATCGTACACTGCTTTCGATCTTCGACCGCTTCGACCTGGTCGCGCTGCCGACCGCGCAGGTCTTCCCTTTCGATGTCGGCACGCATTGGCCGCGCGAGGTCGCCGGCCGGGCGATGGACAGTTACCACCGCTGGATGCAGGTCTCGGCCTACGCCACGCTGGGCGGCTGCCCGGCGGTCAACGTGCCGGTCGGCTTCGACGACAGGGGCCGCCCGATGGGCATGCAGCTGATCGGCCGGCCGCGCGGCGACCTCGCCGTGCTCAGGGCCGCCGCTGCCTATGAAAAGACGCTGCCCTGGCCCGCGGGCGCCTGATCCGCGTGTGGCGGCGCGGCGTTTCGCGGCCGGCTTGCATCGGCCCTGCCGTCATGCATTGATTGCCCAAAGCCGCGCCGCACAGGCGCGCCAGAGGGAAAAATCATGTCGCTCGAACTTTACGCCGCCTATGTTGTCGCCTGCATCGTCATCATCCTGGTGCCGGGGCCGACGGTCACGCTGATCATCGCCAACAGCATCCGCCATGGCGCCCGCGCCGGGCTCGCCAATGTCGCCGGCACGCAGGCCGGGCTCGCCATCATGATCGCCATCGTCGGCATCGGCCTCAACACGCTGATATCGGGCATGGGCCACTGGTTCGAATGGGTGCGGTTGATCGGCGCCGCCTACCTGATCTGGATGGGTGTGCAGATGTTCCGCTCCAAGGGCACGCTGAACGCAGACGGAACAGCCCGAAAGCCGCGCGGCGGCTTCTTCCTGCAGGGCTTTCTGGTGGCGCTGAGCAACCCCAAGACGCTGATCTTCTTCGGCGCTTTCTTCCCCCAGTTCATCGCGCCGCAAGGCAATTATTCGCTGCAGATTATCGTCATGGGCCTGACCGCGATGATCTTCGCCGCCATGTCGGACTCGACCTATGCGCTCGCCGCGGGCCGCGCCGGCCGCATGCTGTCGGCCAGCCGCGTCAAGCTCCTGTCCAGGATCAGCGGCAGCTTCATGGTCGGCGGCGGCCTGTGGCTGGCGTTTTCGAGGTCGAAGTAGAAGCCCGTGGTCATGGGTGGCCGACGCACTGCATGGCATAGATACGGCCTCACCGATTGAAAGTCTGCGTGCGCTCGTTACATGAAGGACATTGAGGGATTGATGTCTGGACTGTCGGCCTATGAGGGTTTGAAGAAGAACGCGCCAAGTGTGCTCTTGTTTGCCGGTTTGTTCGCTATATTGGTCATGTCAGCTCAGAACAAATGGGCCAATGACGCAACCCCGATCCGATCGGTGGACAAGGTCGGCGCCACGGTCAAAAGCGTCCAATGGGCCAAAGGCCCGGCCATCTACGTCCTGGCTCTCGATAGTGGTCCGTCGGTTCTCGTCGAGGACGAACGTCCGCACCTTATCGGCTCGCGCGTTGGCATAGAGCGTGTCACGCGCGCCAACGGCCTGATCTTCTACAGGTTTGCCGATTGAGGGTCGCCGCCTCTTGCGTGGCCTGCGACATCACGTCGAGGACTACCGGACCGAACGCTGCGATCGAATGGAAGCACAGCGAGAATACCGGCGGAATAAGCTTTGCGTCGTCTGGATCAAATTTGGCGATAATATTCCAGGAAATCCCATTGAAGTCGGCTTCATGCTTTACTTAATTATAGGGCATGGGACCGACAGGACTCTCTTTCAGGAACCGCTTGCTTCTGCTTGAGACAGAATATCGCGATTTCGTGGTCGGCATAGTGATGTTTTGCGCTCTTGGCCTCGCGCCGCTGATGTTTGCCGCGATGAGGCAGCCTGGCCCCATTGTCGGCACACAACAGGTAGAGGGCAGCGTCGAATATGTCACGACGATGCCTCTCAATCCAAAAATCGCGGTCGGCCAAGGCTTTCACTACCGATATGAAGTCCGCCTCCAAGACACCGCCGAACTGGTGTTTGTCGATGGCGAGATCGAGACCCCCCATGTCATCGGTTCGACAGTGTGGGTCGAGCGGCAGCACCACCGGAGCGGCGCCGACACCTACCGGCTCCTCAATGGATGAAATGGCCTAAAGCCGCCCCAGCCTCTCCACCAGCAGCGCGAAGAAGCCGTCATGGTCGATGTCGCGCATCACCATGGCGTTCTTTTCCCGCTTGGTCACGCCCCACCAGTCGACCACGGTCATGCCCATGGTGAGTTCCGAGGCGGTCTCGATGCTGACATTGCAGTGGCGTCCCTTGAACAGCTCAGGCTTGATCAGGTAGGCGATGACGCAGGGATCGTGCAGCGGCCCGCCATCGGTGCCGTATTTGCCCTCGTCATAACGCTCGAAGAATTCCAGCATGTCGGCGGTGGCGATGCCGACCTTGGTGCCGAGCTTGCGGAAGGCCTGGGTGCGCTGGGTGGTGGTCAGCGCCTTGTGGGTGACGTCGAGCGGCATCATGACGATCGGAGTGCCCGACCGGAACACGATGTCGGCCGCATGCGGGTCGACATAGATGTTGAACTCGGCCGCCGGCGTGACATTGCCGCCTTCGAAATAGCCGCCGCCCATCAGCACGATTTCCTTGATGCGCGGCGCGATCCTCGGTTCGCGGATCAGCGCCAGCGCGATGTTGGTCAGCGGCCCGAGCGGGCAGAGCGTGATGGTGCCGCTCTCTTCCCGCATCAGCGTCTCGACGATGAAATCGACGGCATACTGGTCCTGCAGCTTCATCGCCGGTTCAGGCAGCTGCGGCCCGTTGAGGCCGGTCTGGCCGTGCACCTCTTCGGCGGTGACGAGCTGGCGCACCAGCGGACGGATGGCGCCGGCATAGACCTTGATCTCGGGCCGGCCGGCCAGCTCGCAGATCTTGCGGGCATTCTTTTCGGTGAGCTTCAGCGGCACGTTGCCGGCCACGGCCGATATGCCGACGATCTCCAGTTCAGGACTGCCAAGCGCCAGGAGAATGGCGACGGCGTCGTCCTGGCCGGGATCGGTGTCGATGATGATCTTGCGTGGCTGGGGCATTTCAATTCCTTGTTTGGTTGGCCGTGAGCTCACCGGGCCGGGCATGCCCGCTAAGAACGCCGAACCGGCTGCAAGCCGCCGAAGCGCTCGATCGGGAACAGCCCCGACCCGCGCTTCTCCTTGCATCCGCGCGTCGTTTCAAGCGCCATGTCGATTATTCCTGTGAGTCCACGACCGGGACTTTTTGGGCGGGTCCTTTGATGGCTTGAACTTGGCCGCGGAGCGGACCATATCAAGGGCATCGGGAAAAATGCCAGCAGGGTTTTTCCAGTTTATGTCGCTCTTGAGAGGACAGTGTAACATGAGCCGAATGACGCCTTTCTCCAGCCCGCTTCTCCTGGGTTTCGACGCCATGGAAAAGACCCTGGAGCGTCTGGCGAAATCCGGCGACAGCTACCCTCCCTACAACATCGAGCGCCTCAGCGGCGTCGACGGCAAGGCCGAAAGGCTGCGCATCACGCTTGCCGTGGCCGGTTTCGCCGAAAGCGATCTCGATGTGACGACGGAGGAGAACCAGCTGGTCGTGCGCGGCCGTCAGACCGACGACACCGAGCGCGAATTCCTCCACCGCGGCATCGCCGCGCGCCAGTTCCAGCGCTGCTTCGTGCTGGCCGACGGCATGCGGGTGATCGCGGCGGAACTGAAGAACGGCCTTTTGTCGATCGATCTCGATCGGCCGGAAGCCGAACGGCTGGTACGGAAAATAAACATATCGGTGAAAGACTGATCTTTGCCGATGGCTCTCATGCGGGATGGCCTGTTGCCCCAGGACGGGGCGGCGTCTCGCGCCAAGGAGGCTTGAAATGACCAGAACTGACGAAACCATCACCATGACTAGCGGTGAATTCGCCCATCTCGGCGAAGGCTCGGTCGCCTATCTGCGCAAGGTCTCGAGCGACGAATTGCTCGGCCGCTTTCCCAACATCGGCGAAATCGCGCCCGGCATGGAACTCTGGGCTCTGTTCGCCGCCAATGGCCAGCCGATCCTGCTCTCCGATGCGCGCGACCGCGCCTTGGCCGGCGCCATGGAAAACGACCTGACCACCGTCGCCATTCACTGACGGCGGTTGGCGGGCCGAAAGGAAAAGGGCCGCTCGTGGCGGCCCTTGCAGAGTCCCGTTAAAAATGGCTCAGGCCGCGTGCGAGGCCGGCGTATCCGACAGGAGCGCGTGGATCGCCGTGGCATCGCGCGTCCCTCTGATCTTGGCCACCGTATCGGCGTCGCGCAGCACCCGCGCAATGCGTGACAGCGCCTTCAGATGATCGGCGCCCGCCCCTTCCGGCGCCAGCAGCAGAAACACCAGATCGACAGGCTGGTCGTCGAGCGATTCGAAATCGACCGGCGTCTCCAGCCGCGCGAAAACGCCGGCGATGCGCTTCACCCCGGCAAGCTTGCCGTGCGGAATGGCGATGCCATTGCCGACGCCGGTCGAGCCCAGCCGCTCGCGCTGCAGGATGGTGTCGAACACCTCCCGTTCCGGAATGCCCGAAATCGCCGCCGCCCGCTCGGACAGCAGTTGCAGAAGCTGCTTTTTGGAGTTCGCCTTCAACGCCGGCAAAATCGCCGGAACGCTGATAAGATCGCTCAGATCCATTCTTGAAAATCCTTGTTCGCCTGCCGTCGCCAGTCCCCACCCCTCGTGCGGCTGGCTTTTTATCCCTGTGCGACTTTGGTCGTGGACGGGTCGATCCAGCCGATATTACCGTCGGGCCGGCGATAGACGATGTTGAGATGGTCGGTTCCGGCATTGCGGAACACGAACACCGGACTGTCCTTGGTATCGAGTTCGATGACGGCTGAAGCCACCGACATGGTCTTCAGCGTCATGGTCGATTCGGCGACGATGGCCGGCGCGAAATCCTCCGGGATTTCCTCGTCGTCATCGGCGAGCGGCGCCATGACCGTATAGGCGATGTCGGTCAACTCGCCATTGCCATTGCCTGAATTGTGCGATTTGAGACGGCGCTTGTAACGCCTCAGCCGGGTCTCCAGCCGGTCGGCCGCCGCCTCGAAGGCGAGCGTCGGATCCTGGGCATCGCCGGTTGCCTGCAGCGAGGCGCCGGAATCCAGCCGGATCATGCAATCGGCCGAATAGCGCGAGCCCGATTTGATGACGGTGACGTGGCCCGCAAAACCGCGATCGAAATATTTGCCGATGGCTTCGCCGACACGATCGTTGATGCGTGTACGGAACGCATCGCCGATATCCATGTGTTTTCCCGATATGCGCAGATTCATCTGAAAACTGACCTTCCTTGCTCAGGCTTCAAACTGTCCCGAGTTTATACTCGTGGTCCGTGCGCACAAGCTTTGCGGCGTCACTCGCGCCGATTTAAATCCGAACTTTCCGGTTGATCACAAGCCGCCTTTTTGACCGTCCCGAGGTCATTGTCGTGACGGACCATCCGCTAGCGGGCCTCAAGCCCGTCTCATGCGGGCGGGCTTCTAGCCACTTCACCGCGGCTTGTCAATGAAGCTCGAAAGCTGTGGAAAAACGGCGGGCCTCAGCGCCCGGCGCTGGCCAGCGCCCGCTTTTCGCGCCGCCGCTGCACCGACGAGGGAATATTCATGCCTTCCCGGTACTTGGCGACTGTGCGCCGCGCGATGTCGACGCCGCTTTCCCGCAGCATGTCGACGATGGCGTCGTCCGACAGCACATCGACGGGTTTCTCCTCGTCGATCAACTGCTTGATGCGGTCGCGCACCGCTTCCGAAGAATGCGCGTCGCCGCCGCCCGACGCCGCGATCGAGGCCGTAAAGAAATAGCGCAATTCGAACACGCCGCGCGGCGTCAGCATGTATTTGTTGGCGGTGACGCGGCTGACGGTCGATTCGTGCATGCCGATGGCATCCGCCACCGTGCGCAGGTTGAGCGGCTTCAGATGGCGCACGCCATGCACGAGGAAAGCATCCTGCTGGCGCACGATTTCGGAGGCGACCTTCAGGATCGTCTTTGCCCGCTGGTCGAGGCTGCGCGTCAGCCAGTTGGCGCTCTGCAGGCATTCGGCCAGGAAATCCTTTTCCGCCTGGTTCTTGGCGTGCGGCGAGACCTGGGCGAAATAGATATGGTCGACCAGCACGCGCGGCAGGGTTTCGGCATTGAGTTCCACGGTCCAGCTGCCATCATTGGCGGCGCGGACCTCGACATCGGCGACGATGGCATCGCTGGCGCCGCCCGAAAACGCCATGCCCGGACGCGGATCCAGCGCCCGGATTTCAGCCAGCATGTCGAGCAAATCCTCCTCGTCGACGCCGCAGAGCCGCTTCAGTGTCTGGAAATCACGCCGCGCCAGAAGCTCCAGATCGGCGACCAAGGCCTTCATCGCAGGATCGAGCCGGTCGCGCACGGCAAGCTGCAGCGAAAGACATTCGGCAAGATCGCGGGCGAACAGCCCCGCCGGCTCGAAGGTCTGGCACACCGCCAGCACCTTGCCCACGGCGGCTTCGTCGGTGCCGAGCCGCGCGGCGATCTCGGCCATGTCAGCCCTGACATAGCCGGTTTCATCAAGCCCGTCGGCGAGTTCGCCGGCGATCAGCCGTGCCGCGGGATCGGCGAAGGCTAGCGCGATCTGTTCGCCGACGTGATCGCGCAAGGTGATCGCGGCGGCAGCCATGTCGCCGGCGTCGAGCCCTTCGGAAGAGGAGCCGCCACCGCTGCCCGAAGCCGACTTCCATTGCGCCGTCAGGTCGGGGCCCAGCCGCTCGCTGGTGCCGGGATCGTCGGGAAACAGGTTTTCCAGCGACGTATCGAGTTTTTCCGAGATCGCCTCGGCGCTCCATCCCACCTCGTTCTCGAACCAGTCGCCGTCGGCGGCCGCCTGTGGCTCCGCCTCGGTCTTCTGCGTCTGGTCGCTCGCCGCATCGTCCTGCGGCTCGGCGCGTTCCAGCAGGGGGTTGCGCTCGATCTCCTCGTCGATGAAGTGCTCCAGCTCGACATGGGTGAACTGCAGCAGCCGAATCGACTGCATCAGCTGCGGCGTCATCACCAGCGACTGCGACTGTCGGAGCTGTAGCTTCGCCGCCAACGCCATGGTTCGGTCTCAAACGCCTCCTGTACGCATCCGGACTTCCGGAAATGAATTTCGCGGCCGGCTATAGAAACTGGCCCGGCTTTTGCTTGTCAAGGCAAAGCCTAGCAAAGCCCGCTTACCGGAGCGTTAGCCCGGAGCAAAATCGCCGAAAAACGGGCCGCCGCACGCAAAAAGCCGCGCCAGGAAACAATTTTTCCAAGCAGAGCAATTTTCCGGGAAGCGAAACCGATCCCGCCATTGCGCCAAAAAACAAGGAGACTGGATGGCCGCCGCTCCATGAAGCGGCGAGCCGCCTACAGCGTGAAACCCTCGCCGAGATAGAGCCGCCGAACGTCGGGATTCGCCACGACTTCGTCGGCCCGGCCATGGGTCAGCACCTGGCCGGCGTGGATGATGTAGGCGCGGTCGATCAGGCCCAGCGTCTCGCGTACATTGTGATCGGTGATGAGCACGCCGATGCCGCGTGCCGTCAGGTGGCGCACCAGCTGCTGGATGTCAGCCACCGCGATCGGATCGATACCGGCGAACGGCTCGTCGAGCAGCATGTAGGCCGGGCGCGTCGCCAGCGCGCGTGCGATTTCCAGGCGCCGCCGCTCGCCGCCGGACAGCGACATGGATGGCGACTTGCGCAGATGGCTGATGTGGAACTCCTCGAGCAGTTCGTCGAGGTTGCGTTCGCGGACCTTGCGGTCCTTCTCGACCACTTCGAGCACGGCTCGGATGTTCTGCTCGACATTCAGCCCGCGAAAGATCGAGGCCTCCTGCGGCAGGTAGCCGATGCCGAGGCGCGCGCGGCGGTACATCGGCATCGAGGTGACATCGAAACCGTCGATCTCGATCGACCCCTCGTCCACCGGCACCAGCCCGGTGACCATATAGAAGCAGGTCGTCTTGCCGGCGCCGTTGGGGCCAAGCAGCCCGACGGCCTCGCCGGCGCGCACGCCGATGGTCACGCCGCTGACGACTTTGCGGCCCTTGTAGCTCTTGGTCAGGCCCTTGGCGATCAAGGTTCCCTTGAATTTACCCGCATCGACGGTCACCGTGGCCGGCGCCGAAATCTTGCCGGCGGCCCGTCCCGGAAGACGCGCCGTCAGCGACGACAGGCTGGCCATCAGGGGTTCGTCGCTCCCGATTTCGACCCATCCGATTTCGGCGGGGGCGTGATCGACATCTGGACGCGCTGCCCAGCGCACGGATCGACCTGGGCCAGCCCGCTCTTCATCTGCACGGTGAGTTTGCAGCCCACCAGCACGTTGTCGTTTTGCGACAGCACGACCTTCTTGCCCGAAAGCACCAGAACTTGGCTCTTCATGTCGAAGCTGCCTTGATCCCCGGTCGCCACCTGCTGGTCCGACTTGATGTAGACCTTGTCGGAGATTTCCAGATGGTCGATGTTGGCCGAGCCCGTCATCGCAGCGCCGGCGGCTTCCGTGCCCTTGGCCGCGGCATTGGGATCCTTGATGTAATAGACCATCATTTTGCCGGCCTTCATCAGTGTCGGCCCCTGGACGACGGTGACATTGCCCGTGAAGATGGCGACATTTTCGGCCTGCCGGACTTCCAGCTTGTCGCTTTCGATCTGGATCGGCTTGTCGCCCGCCAGTTTCAGGCCTGACACCTGACTGGTGGCGCCCGACTGCGCCAGCGACGGCACAAGGCCCAGCAGGAGTAGCGCCGAAGTCGCGGCCGCAAGCCGTATTGAACTATTGAGCCACATTCGCTTCTTTGCCCTCTGCCTCAGCCGCCTTCAGAGCGGCAGGATCGATGTTGACGCGCACCCTGTTCTCGAACACCAGGATCTTGCCATTGTCCTGGACCGTCAGGGAATTCGCAGTGATCTGTGACCCGCCACGGCTGACATCGACGGGATCATCCGTCTTCATAGTGCCTTTGCCCATGTCGAGGAAGACCGATTTGAACTTGGCCTGCATGCCGTCGGTCGTGGTGATCGTGACGTCGCTGTTCAATTTCATCGTATTGCCTTCGCGATCGTAGGTTCCGCGCGAGGCTGTTACCGCCGCGACATTGTCGGGAGCGATCGGCACCTTGGCGTCGATGCCTTCGAGTTCGATGATGCCTTGCGTGTTCACATCCTGTATGGCCCGCAGCGCGGTCATCGAATAGGGCTGTTTCTGCTTGGTGAAGCCGTTGAGCTTGGGATTGGCCATCACCAGCTTGCCGTTTGAAAAGGCCGTGCCTTCCGCCTGCACCGCAACGGAGACGGGTGCGGCAAGGTAGGAATAGACGGGGAAGGCGATGGCGATCAACGCCGCGGCCAGCGGCACGGCGAATTTGAGCACCCGCACACGGCGCGAATGACGCTGGGCGCGGTCGAACGCATCGCTGCGCGACCGGCCGTCCGCCGGGGGAGCCAACTCCGTCTCCGGGCTGGTCGGTTCATTCGATCGCGCTAACATGACTGCTTTCTTCTAAAATCCCGCCCGCCGGGGAATACCGCCTATAGGTGGGACGCCAGTGCCCTCACGCAAGCACAAGCCGACGAAAACCGCAAAAATGTGACAGCTGTCCTTGTACAGGCGAAAACCAGATCAGCACAACAGCCCGTGCTTCATAGCAGAAATAGACGTCTTTGCGTCGTTTTTCATCACCATGGTTGCTCTCCCTTACCTTGCGCCCGTGACGCGGGCCAATCACAAAACGTACAGCATGAGGGCCGCCCGCGCGGATTGCCGCGCCATAGGGAAGACGGAACTGCTTCCCGATGGAGACGTCATGGTCTAAAAGCGTCTCTTCCCGCCGACTGAGAGGCTGACCATGGCATTGAGAGCCGACGACCTGATCGACCGCCGCCGCTTGCGGCGCAAGCTGACCTTCTGGCGTGTCGTTGCCCTGGGCATCGTGGCGCTCGGCGTGATCGCGCTGTCGGCATGGTTCTATCGCGACGATCTCGGCGGCTCCGCGGTCGACCATATCGCCAAGGTCAAGATCGAAGGCACGATCACCGAGGACGAGGAACTGATCAAGCGGCTGGAGAGCATCCGCAAATCGCCGAAGGTAAAGGGCGTGATCCTTGCGATCGACTCACCCGGCGGCACCACCGTTGGCGGTGAAGAGATCTACGAGGAAGTGCGCAAGGTGGCCGCCGACAAGCCTGTCGTGGCCGAGGTCGGCACGCTTGCCGCATCGGCCGGCTACATGATCGCAAGTGCGGCCGACCACATCGTTGCCCGCAAGACCTCGATCGTCGGCTCAATCGGCGTGCTGATCCAGTATCCTGACGTCAGCGGCCTGATGGACAAGCTCGGCGTCAAGCTGGAAGAAGTGAAGTCCTCGCCGCTCAAGGCTTCGCCCTCGCCCTTCAAGCCGACCAATGACGACGAGCGCGCCATGGTTCGCAAGCTCATCCTCGACAGCTACGACTGGTTCGTCGGCATCGTCGCGGAGCGCCGCAAGATGACCCACGAACAGGCGCTGGCGCTTGCCGACGGCTCGATCTTCACCGGTCGCCAAGGCCTCGCCAACGGGCTGATCGACGCCGTCGGGGGCGAGACCGAGGCGGTCGACTGGCTGGCGACCAAGGGTGTGGACGCCAAGCTCAAGGTGGTCGAATGGAAGGACACTGAGCGGCGCGGCAGCTTTCTGTGGTCGAAGGCCATGGTGAAAACCATCGGCAGCGCGCTCGGCCTGCCGGACTATGGTGGCGACATCATCCAGGAACTCGGCGCCGACCGCTTGTTTCTTGACGGTCTCGTCTCGGTCTGGCACCCTTGAGGACCGTCTGGGACTGCTGAAAAAGCCAACAAAATCATCCTCATAATTTTGACCGCACTGCTTCACGGGGACCCGTCTGATGATAAAGTCCGAACTTGTGCAGATAATTGCCACGCGCAATCCGCATCTTTTCCTGCGCGACGTCGAAAACATCGTCGGCGCGATCTTCGATGAAATCACCGACGCGCTTGCCGAGGGCAACCGGGTCGAGCTGCGCGGCTTCGGCGCCTTTTCGGTGAAAAACCGTCCCGCGCGCACCGGCCGCAATCCACGCACAGGCGAATCCGTCGAGGTCGAGGAGAAATGGGTGCCGTTCTTCAAGACCGGCAAGGAATTGCGCGAAAGGCTGAACGGCGGCAAGTAGGCGCAACATCAGCGCCGGACGGCCCTGTCCCGCCCGCTCGCGACGGAAGATATCATGCTCAATCGCTTCATGCTCATCGTGGTCTTCGTGCCCCTGGCGATCATCCTGATCGCGCTGGCCGTCGCCAATCGCGAACTGGTCGCCTTCACGCTCGACCCGTTCAACCCCGGCAATCCGAAACTGACGCTCAGCCTGCCGCTGTTCATCTTCCTGTTCCTGGCCCTGGCCATCGGCATGATCGTCGGCAGCCTGGCGACCTGGGTCAAGCAGGGCCGCTACCGCAAGCTGGCGCGCCAGCGTGGTGTCGAGGCGGAAAGCCTCCGCCAGGCGGTCAGCCGCGCGCCCGCGGCGCCGCAGGGACCGGTGCTGCCGAAGCCGGCCCCTTGAACCGCCGGCCGGCGATTTTCGTTCCACGGAGCTTTCCATGCTGACCATTTCGGCCGCCGAGGTCGATCGTGCGCTTACCTTCCCCGGTCTGGTCGAGACATTGCGCGCGGCCTTTCGCAAGGGTGCGGTGCAGCCGGTAAGGCATCATCATCCGGTCGAGCGCCCCGACGGAGCGGCCTCGACCTTGCTGCTGATGCCGGCATGGACCGACTTCAACGCCGCCGGCACGTCTTCCGGAGGCCATATCGGCGTCAAGATCGTCACCGTCTCGCCCGACAACAATACCATCGGCAAGCCAGCGGTGATGGGCCTCTATCTCCTGCTCAACGGCGCCACCGGCGAGCCAGAAGCCCTGATCGACGGGCAGCGGCTGACACAGTGGCGCACGGCCTGCGCCTCGGCGCTGGCCGCATCCTACCTGGCGCGCAAGGACGCATCGCGGCTGCTGGTGATCGGCGCCGGCGCGCTGTCGCCGTTTCTGGCCAAGGCGCATTCGGCCGTGCGGCCGATCACCGCCATACGCATCTGGAACCGCACGCCGGCCAATGCCGAAAAGGTCGCGGCGGAACTGCGCGCGGAAGGTTTCGCGGCGCAGGCGGCTGGCGATCTCGACGCGGAGCTGAGCGAAGCCGATATCATCTCGTCGGCCACAATAGCCACGGATCCATTGATAAAGGGGGCTCGCCTGAAACCGGGCGCTCACGTCGACATGGTTGGCGGCTTCACTCCGACGATGCGCGAGAGCGACGATGACGCGATAAGGCGCGCACGCGTCTATGTCGACACCCGTGCCGGCGCCACCAAGGAAGCGGGCGACATCGTCATCCCGCTCGCCTCCGGCGTGCTGAGGCCGGAAGCGATCATAGCCGACCTGCATGAACTGGCGCGCGGCGAGAAAAAGGGCCGCGCGAGCCAGGACAAGATCACGCTGTTCAAGTCGGTCGGCGCGGCGCTTGAAGACCTCGCCGCCGGCATCGCGGTATACGAGGCCCTGAGAGGCTAGGCGGCGACCGCGATCACGGCGCCCATGGCCTGCGCGATAAGCGCGAAATCGGCCGCACTTACCTGGAACAGGCCAAATCGAAGCTGATATCCCCAGTTCAGCTTGCCGGCTGTGAATTCAAGCCGCTCGAGCAGCGGCTTGATCGGCGCTTCTTCAGCCGCCGCCCATTCGACATCGTGCCGGAACGGCGTGAAGCCGCCGCCCATCTCGCCCTGATAGGGTTCTCCGTCCCGCACCGTGCCGATTGCGGTAAAGGCCTGCAGGCCGTCCTTTTGGCCCAAAATGGTGGTCGGCGAATAGTAGACGATGCCATCGCCGGGCCTGATGCGGCGCAGCGGCGCCGCTTTGCCGTGGTTAACCTGCATGAAGCCTTCCTTGCGGCCACGCCGGACATGCTGCGCGGACGCTACCGCGATCCAGTTCGAGCTCATTTCTGCTCTCCGCCGGCCTGGTCCGCGTCATTCAACCAGTAAACGCGCAAGCGGTGATTGTCGGGATCGAGCGCCACGAAAGTGCGGCCGAAATCCATGTCGGTCGGCGCTTGCAGGATGTTCAGGCCGCGCCCCGACCAGTCGGCATGGGTGGCATCGACGGCCTGGGGCGTCTCCAACGCGAAGACGATCTCGGAACCGCCGCCAGCGGCCGCGGCAGCCGGCTCGACAGTATGGCGCGACCACAGCCCGAGCTTGAACCCGCCGTCGAGCACGAACAGCACGAAGGTCGGCGAGCTTTCGACCGGCTCGCGTCCGAGCAGCGCGCTGTAGAAGGCGCCGCTGCGTTGCGGCTGGTCGACATAGAGGATGACGAAGTTCGGGGTGATCATGTCTGGTCTCCAGGATCTGGCGTTTCGATTTGGAGAGCATAGGGCCGGCTACTGTCAGATTCTGGCAGCAGCCTGATCACGAGGCTTGTCGAGCGTGGCCCGCCACTCCCTGAGCATTGCGTGGCGGCGGCGCGGGTAGCGGGTGTCGATTATCTTCAGTTCGGCGATGCGGTCGGCGCGAAAATGCCGGAAATCCTGGCGCGTCTCGCACCACGCCACGACCACCCGCACCTTATCGAAGAAGCCGAGCGCGAACGGCCAGACGACGCGCTCGGAGGCGGCGCCGCCCGCATCGCGATAGAAAAACGCCAGCTTGCGCTCGTTGCGGATCGCCTGCCGCACCAGGCCGAGATCGATGGTCTCTATGGCCGAAGCCGGCGGCCCGACCAGCAGCGTCGAGGCATCGAGATCCTCACGCAAATCCTGCGGCAGGACGGCCGCGATCTTGGCCAGCGCGTTGGAGGCCGCGTCGGAGAGCCGCCGGTCCGGCTGTTTGGCCACCCAGCGCGAGCCGAGCACGATGGCCTCGATCTCCTCGTCGGAAAACATCAGCGGCGGCAGCATGAAGCCGGGCTTGAGCACGTAGCCCAGTCCAGCCTCACCCTCGATCGGCGCGCCCTGCCCCTGCAAGGTGGCGATGTCGCGGTAAAGCGTGCGGATCGAAATCCCGAGTTCATCGGCCAGCGTCCGCCCGCTCACCGGACGGCGGTGCCGTCGCAGGCACTGGATGAGGTCGAGCAGGCGTTCGGAGCGTGACATGAGCCAGATTTGCCCGTTTCTTTGACATTGGTCCATTCCTTGCCGACATGAACGCCAGCGGCGGCGGCGGACTTGGTTGCGTAGCCGGTTGCCCTATGCCAAAAGCGGCACGCCGTTTGGAGATGCTCCTGCTTGAAGTCTTTTCGCGACAAACGCCGCGACAGCCGCCCGCCCGCGAAAGGCGGTCCGCAACAGGCGCGTCCGCATGAGAATCGCGGAGCGGCCCGGCCGGACGCAAGGCCGCGTGAGCAACAGGCGATAAAAACGGATAACCAGCCGGAACAGAAAGCGCCGCCGCGCATTCTTGCCCGCCGCGACGGCGCCCTGCCTGCCGAACGATTGCCGCTGATCCTGGAAGTCGCACCCAATGCCGACTACGCGCTACTCGACAGCGGCGCCGGGGAAAAGCTCGAACAATACGGTCCCTATCGCATCGTGCGCCCTGAAGGTCAGGCGATCTGGCAAAAGGCGCTTCCGGCGAAGGAGTGGGAGCGCGCCGACGCCATCTTCACCGGCGACACCGACGAGGAAGGCATCGGCCGCTGGCGCTTTCCCAAGATGCCGCTCGGTGAAACCTGGCCGATGAAACATGACGGCATCGACTATCTCGGCCGCTTCACCTCGTTTCGCCATGTCGGCGTCTTTCCTGAACAGGCTTCCCACTGGGACCACATGGCCGGGCTGATCGAGGCCGCGAAACGCCCGGTCAAGGTGCTGAACCTGTTCGGCTATACCGGGCTTGCGTCCCTGGTGGCGGCCCGCGCGGGCGCCGAGGTCACCCATGTCGATGCCTCCAAGAAGGCTATCGGCTGGGCCCGCGAGAACCAGGAAATGGCCGGACTTGGTTCCAGGCCGATCCGCTGGATCGTCGACGACGCGATGAAGTTCGCCGAGCGCGAGGAGCGCCGCGGCAGCCGTTACGACATCGTGCTTTTCGACCCACCGGCCTATGGCCGTGGTCCCAAGGGCGAGGTCTGGCAATTGTTCGACGACCTGCCGGCGCTGACCGATCTCTGCCGCGCTATCCTGACGCCAAAGCCGCTTGCCGTGGTGCTGACCGCTTATTCGATCCGCGCCTCCTTCTTCGCCATTCACGCCTTGATGCGCGACACCTTTGCCGGCATGCGCGGCAGGGTCGAATCGGGCGAATTGATCATCCGCGAAAAGTCCGCCGGCCGGGCCTTGTCGACCTCACTGTTTTCGCGCTGGGTGGCCTGAAATGAACGAACGGCATGCCGGGGCACCGGGCCAGGTTAAGGAAGTCACCAGCCTCGCCAATCCGCTGGTCAAGGACATCAAGGCGCTCGCCTTGAAGAAGTTCCGCGACCAGCAGAACGCCTTCATGGCCGAGGGGCTGAAACTGGTCATCGACGCGCTCGATCTCGGCTGGCAGATCAGGACGCTTGTGTTCGCCAAGGCCGGGCGCGGCAACCCGGCTGTCGAAAAGGTCGCGGCACGCACCGTCGCCGCCGGTGGCACCGTGCTCGAAGTCTCGGAGAAAGTGCTTGTCGCCATCACCCGCCGCGACAATCCGCAGATGGTGGTCGGCGTCTTCTCGCAGAAATTCCTGCCCCTGAAGGACATCCGCGCCGACAATGGCGATGTCTGGGTGGCGCTCGACCGCGTGCGCGACCCCGGCAATCTCGGCACCGTCATCCGCACCGTCGATGCCGTCGGCGCCAAGGGCGTCATCCTGGTCGGCGACACCACCGATCCGTTTTCCGTGGAAACGGTGCGCGCCACCATGGGCTCCATCTTCGCCGTCCCGGTGGCGAAGGCAAGCACCGAGGCATTTCTCGCCTGGCGCGGCGGCTTTTCGGGCCTCGTCGTCGGCACCCATCTGAAAGGCGCCGTCGACTATCGCTCGGTCGATTTTTCGCGTGGGCCGGTGTTGCTGATGATGGGCAACGAACAGCAGGGCCTGCCCGAAACCCTGGCGGCAAGCTGCGACAGGTTACTCCGGATCCCGCAGGCCGGCCGCGCCGATTCGCTCAATCTTGCCGTCGCCACCGGCATCATGCTGTTCGAGATCCGGCGCGGCGCGCTGAAGCTCGACCCCATCGCGGACTCGAAATGAGGGCTATCCAAACTTGAAATCGTGGTCCCCCTACGCCCTGCTCGTCGTCTTGGCCATCGCGCTCGACCAGTGGATAAAACACCTGGTCGAGACCGCCCTGCCCTTTCAGGAAAAAATCGACCTGGTGCCGTTCCTGGCGCTGTTTCGCACCTATAATACCGGCATCGCCTTCTCGATGTTCTCCTCCTTCGGCGACACCGGCCTGGTGGCCGTGGCCGTGCTGGTTGTGGCTTTCGTTCTCTATCTCGCCACGCGCACGCCCGCGGGCCACATCGTCGCCCGCACCGGCTTTGCCCTGATCATCGGTGGCGCGCTGGGCAATCTCATCGACCGCGCCGTTTACGGCCATGTCATCGATTACATCCTGTTCCACACGCCGGTCTGGTCGTTTGCTGTCTTCAACCTCGCCGACGCCTTCATTTCGGTGGGTGCGGCATTGGTCGTTTTCGACGAACTCATCGGCTGGCGGCGCGAGCCCAAACCATCGGACGCCAAACCTTCCAAAGATTGACCCAGGGCGCCACGCGCCGCACAGTTCACCCGCCAGGCAAGTTCGCGGAGAAAAAGATGTCTGAAATCTTCAAGGCCATCCTCGTTTCACGCGATGCCGAGAAAAGACAGTCGGTAGCCGTGACCGACCTGACCGATGCCGATCTTATGGAGGGCGACGTCACTGTCGCGGTCGAGGCAACGACCGTGAATTACAAGGACGGTCTGGCCATTACAGGCAAGGCCCCGGTGATCCGCCGCTGGCCGCTGGTGCCGGGCATCGATTTCGCCGGCACAGTCGTCTCGTCCTCGCATGCCGGCTGGCGCAAGGGCGACAAGGTGATCCTGAACGGCTGGGGTGTGGGCGAAACGCATTTCGGCGCCTATGCGGGACGCGCCCGCGTCAATGGCGACTGGCTGGTGCCGCTGCCGGAAGGCATGAGCGCACATGACGCGATGGCGGTCGGCACCGCCGGCTATACCGCCATGCTCTGCGTTATGGCGCTGGAGCGCCACGGCATCCTGCCCGATCGCGGGCCCGTGGTGGTGACCGGCGCGGCCGGCGGCGTCGGCTCGGTCGCCGTCTCCATCCTGTCCAGCCTCGGCTATCACGTCATTGCCTCGACCGGCCGCAACGCCGAAAGCCCTTACCTGATCAACCTCGGCGCCGCCGAGGTGATATCGCGCGAGGAGCTCAACCAGCCGGCCAAGCCGCTCGCCAAGGAACGCTGGGCCGGAGGCATCGATTCGGTCGGCAGCCACACGCTGGCCAATGTGCTGTCGATGACGTCCTATGGCGGGGCGGTCGCGGCATGTGGGCTCGCCGGCGGCATGGACCTGCCGTCGAGCGTGGCGCCCTTCATCCTGCGCGGCGTTTCCCTGCTTGGCATCGATTCGGTGATGGCGCCGAAACCTGTCCGCCTGGAAGCCTGGCGGCGCCTCGGCTCCGATCTCGATGTTCACAAGCTCGCCAGCCTGTCCACCACCATCGGCTTCGACGGCATCATCGACGCGGCGCGCGACATTGTCGACGGCAAAATACGCGGGCGCGTCGTGGTCGATATGTGACCTGGTTTTCGAACAGTGGGCGGTGGCCGGAAGGTCGCCTGCGTCCACAAACCTCCGGTTTCCGACGCAAATAACACCATCCGCTAAAATTCGAACGATCCCCCGCAGGCTTCCCTAATCTTCCTCTGCCAAGGATTTCGCATGAGCGCGCAATCCGGCATGCGAGAAGCGGACACGGGCGACGACGACGATGCGGTACCCGCGCCGGCGCGGCGGTTCGTCGTCGCGCCGCCCTTGGTTCCCAGGCAACAGGCCGGGGGGCACGAAACCCTGCTTTTGCTGACATTCATTGCCATCGTCGGGCTTGCCGGCATGGCGCACCTGGCCGGAGCGCCTGCTTTCATCAGCCTTGCTTTGCTGGCGACCGGGCTTGCCGGCCTCGCCATGCACCTTCATGCCAGACGCAAAGTCCATCGGACCTCCGCCCTGCTCGACGAGACCACCGCGCGCAGCCGCGCCGAGATCGAGACGCTGGCCGACCGCATGTGGGAAATGCAGGAGAGCGAAGAGCGCTTCCGCGGCCTGATCGACGCGCTTGGCGACCTCGTAATCCATCGCGATCGCGACGGCTACATCGTCTACGCCAACAAGGTCTTCGCCGATCTCGTCGAAGCCGACCAGCGCGACCTCGCCGGCAAGACGCTGGCCGAACTTGGCGTCGAGGTCGGCATCGTCCCCGACGCCGCCTTCTCCGACCATGAGTGCCTGAGTTCCACCGACGTCGCCATACGATCCCCGAGCGGCCCGCGATGGTTCTCGTGGATCGAACTGTCGGTGCGCGACAAGGACAGCGGCGCGGTTTCGCACCGCGCCATCGCCCGCGACATCACCGCCCGCAAGCGCGCCGAATCCTCCCTGATCACCGCACGCGAGCGGGCAGAATACGCAAGCCAGGCCAAATCGCGCTTCCTTGCCACCGTCAGCCACGAAATCCGCACGCCGATGAACGGCATCATGGGCATGGCCAGACTGCTCGCCGACACCAGGCTGTCGCCGGAGCAGCAGACCTATGTGGGGGCCATTTCGACCTCGGCCAGCGCCTTGCTCGCGCTGATCGAGGATCTGCTCGACTATTCCAAGATCGAGGCTGGTCGCTTTGATCCCGAACCGCAGCCGATGTCGGTGCGCGAGATCACCGACAACATCATCGAACTGATGGCCGCGCGCGCCTTCGCCAAGGATATCGGCCTCGGCTGCCACGTCGAGCCTGATGTGCCGCACATGATATCGGCCGATCCGGGCCGCGTCAGGCAGGTGCTGCTCAACCTGATCGGCAACGCCATCAAGTTCACCGACAGCGGCGGCGTGCTGGTCAGCGTCGCGCGCGCCCGCACCGAGACCAGCGACCGCATCTGTTTTGCTGTCACCGACACCGGCCCTGGGCTGCGCGACGAGGACATGGAGCGTATCTTCGACGAATTCGAGCAGGCCGACGGCACTTCCACGCGCACGCATGGCGGGGCCGGTCTTGGCCTTGCCATCTCCAGGCGCCTCGTAGCCGCCATGGGCGGCACCATCTCGGTCTCGAGCCGGCTCGGCCAGGGATCGGAATTCGTTTTCGAAATACCGGCCACGGCGGCGACCGAACCGCCGCAAGGCCGGCTGAACGCGCTTGCGGGCAGGCGCGCCGTAATCCTGTCCAGGAACACCGTCGAGGCCGACGCCATCGCCCGCACCATCCGCGCCAATGGCGGCACGGCCGGTATCGCCTCCACCGCGCAGCAGGCGGCATCCCTGGCTGACGGCTGTGATGTCCTTCTGGTCGACGCGGCCATGGAAGAAAGTGACGGACGGCTGCTCAAGCGGCTACGCCAGAGCGGCTTCTCCGATTGCGAAGCCATCACGCTGATCGCGCCCACCGATCGCGGCATGCTTGGCGAGTTCCGCGCCAGCGGTTACGCGACCTTCCTTGCCCGGCCGGTGCGCGGAGGCACACTTTTGCGTGTCCTTTTGAGCAGCCAGGCGCCGGCGCCGGCACAGCCGCCGCAGGAAAAACGCCGCGCGCCGTCCCATCGCATCCCAAATGAGCGCCAGCAGGGCCTGTCCGTGCTGATCGCCGAAGACAACGACATCAACGCCATGCTGGCGCGCGCCACGCTGCTGAAGGCAGGGCATCGCGTCAAGGTGGTCGGCAACGGCAAGGCCGCCGTCGAGGCGGTAACCAGTGCCGGGCACAAGAATCGCTACGACGTGGTGCTGATGGATCTCCATATGCCGGTCATGGACGGGCTGGATGCGATTGCCGCGATCCGCCGGCATGAAGAGGAAACCGCCGTACCGCCCGTGCCGATCATGGTGCTGTCGGCGGACAGCCAGGAAAAGACCCGCCATACGGTGCTTGCCCACGGCGCCAGCGGCTTCGTCACCAAGCCGCTCGACCCCGACGCGCTGGTCAACGCGGTCGAAGGCCAGGTCGCCGCCTGAGCCGATTTTTTCCGGCGCACGGCCGCATCGCTTCACGCAACGTAGCCGGTTGATCGTTTTCGCCAGCCGACGAAGTATTGCCCGCGACGCCGTATCACGGTACTGTCACAATCCTGTTGCACCTACACCGTATCCCCGTGCCAAGAGGGATGGCTCGAAGGAGAATCACTCGTGCATACAGTTATGCCGGAATGTGACACTCGGCCGAACGCCAGCAGCGCCATGCTTGCAGGACGTAACGTCGATTCCGTCATAAAAGGCGCAGCGCTCGGTCGTATCGGCAACCTCGAAGTGCGGCTCGCCCGCAACGAGGCCGAGATCGCGGCCGCGCAGGAAGTGCGCTACCGGGTATTTTACGACGAGCTCGGCGCCAGGAAGGACCTGTTCCAGGTGCAGGATCGCCGTGACGCCGACCGGTTCGATCCGCTCTGCGATCACCTGCTCGTCTTCGACAATTCGATTTCCGGCCCTGAGCATCGCCGCATCGTCGGCACCTATCGCTTGCTGCGGCAAGAAATCGCGGCCGCCGCCGGCGGCTTCTATTCCGAAGGCGAATTCGAGCTTACCAAGCTTATCGCCCGTCACCCCGGCCAGCGTTTTCTCGAACTCGGCCGGTCCTGCGTTCTGCCCGAATACCGCTCGAAGCGCACCATCGAGGCGTTGTGGCAAGGCATCTGGGCTTACATCAATCACTATGAAATCGGCGTGATGACCGGTTGCGCGTCCTTCCACGGCACCGTACCGGCGGCGCATGCCGAGGCGCTCACCTATCTCGCCCATCACTGCCGCACCAACTCGGCCTGGGACGTGCGCGCGGTGTCCGGACGCTATTGCTCCATGGACCTGATGCCGATCGAGGCGGTCAACACCAAGGCGGCGATCGCGGCGATGCCGCCGCTGGTGAAGGGCTATCTGCGCGTCGGCGCCCGCATCGGCGACGGCTGTGTCATCGACCGCGAATTCTCGACCGTCGACGTCTTCGTGGTGATGCCGGTGAAGGAAATCGGCGCCCGTTACGTCAATTACTATGGCGGTGAAGGGCAGCGCTTCGCCGCCTGACGGCGACCTTTCGGCCGCGTTCGACGTGCTGCGGCGCGCGGCCGGCGGCCTGTTGGAAATTGTCGAGACGACCTCCTACGGCACGCCGGCGCTCAAGGTCGGCAAGAAATTAATCGCACGCGTCAAGGACGCCGAGACGATCGTTTTGATGTGCCCGCTCGACGAGAAGGAGATGCTGCTGGAAGCGGCGCCGTCCATCTATTTCGAGACCGACCATTACAAGGGCTGGCCGGCCCTGCTCGTGAGATTGAGCGAAATAGGACCCGATGAGCTGAAGCATCGGCTGGAGCAGGCCTGGCTCAGACTGGCGCCGAAGAAGCTGGTTGAGACTTGGCGGGGCGCCAAGGGCTGAATTCAGGGAATATCCTCGGGCCGCCTGCCAGGGCGGCTTTTGTAGGATGGAAACGACCAGCCGAATTTGAGCGCGCCGCCGCGCACCACAAGGGCTGCCACGAACCCCGCAAGGCTGGAAACCAGCGACGGCAGGCCGGACACGTCGCCAGCCGTGAAGACAGCGGCGCCCACGAGGGCGGCGGTGACATAAATTTCGGGACGAAGCAGAACCGAAGGCTCGCCGGCCAGGAGATCGCGCAATATGCCGCCGAAGGTCGCCGTCAGCATGCCGGTAATCACCGAAACCGCGGGCGAGCCGGTGATCGCCAGTCCCTTGGCCGCGCCCATAACCGAAAAGGCGGCCAGCCCGATGGCGTCGAGCCACAGCAGCAGCTTGTAACGGGATTCGACGCGGTGCGCGGTGAAGAAGACGAGAACCGCCACGACCGCGCAGATCAGCAGATAATCCCGGTTCGTCACCCAGAACACCGGCACGCTGAGAATAAGGTCGCGGAACGTGCCGCCGCCGATACCGGTGACGCTGGCCAGGAACAGGAAGCCGATAATGTCGAGCTGCTTGCGCGAAGCCGCCAACGCCCCGGTGGCCGCGAAAACGGCAACGCCGGCATAGTCGAGTAGGGCGATGGGATTCATAGGATGAGGCAGTAGGGAGTAGGGAATACGGCAGTAGGGATCAAACTAACACGAAGCCGTCGGATTGATACGCCCCTACTGCCTACTGCCTAATCCCTGAACTACGCGTCCTTCTCGGCCTGCTCGTTGACCGGCCCCGGCTCGACGGGCGCCCCGGCGGCGACTTTGGGTCCGCCCTTGGCGACGCCCACCATGGCGGGACGCAGCACGCGCTCACCGATCGAATAGCCCGGCTGCACGACCTGGACCACCGTGTTGGCGGGCACATCGGGATTGGGCACTTCGAACATCGCCTGGTGGAAGTTGGGATCGAACTTCTCGCCTTCCGGAGCGAGTTTCTTCACGCCGTGACGCTCCAGCGCCGACAGCATGGCGCGCTCGGTGAGGTCGACACCTTCGATCAATGCCTTGAAGCCGGCGTCCCCGGAAGTCTTTGCCTCGGCCGGTATGGCGTCGAGCGCACGGCGCAGATTGTCCGAAACCGACAGCATGTCGCGGGCGAAATTCGCGACCGCGTAGGTGCGCGCGTCATGCACGTCGCGCGCCGTGCGGCGGCGCAGGTTTTCCATCTCGGCCGCAACGCGCAGCGCGCGGTCCTTCAGCTCTTCATTTTCCTTCAGCAGCCGTACAAGCGCTTCATAGTCGCCATCGATGCCGCCTTCCGTGCGCTCGGCATTGGCCTCGGCCGCATCGGCTTCATTGGGCGCGCGTTCGTCTTTTGCCTGGTCGCTCATCGCCGTTTCCCGTCATCTCGAATGGTATGGATTTTGTGCCCGATATCGAGGTTCGCAGGTCAAAAATCAAGGGGAAAGCGACCTTGAAGCCTTCGGTGGGGCATCGCCGGTGCCCAATGGCGATATGCGGCTTTTAATTCAAATTTTACCTTACCGGCCGGCTTTGCTTGCCACGAGAGCGTGATGGGGGAACCATTCCCTTACTGGAGGAGTTTCGGAGCCGACACAGGAATTTGGAATGATGACCCGCGACAACGCCAAAAAGGGAGACATGCTCGCCAGCGAAGTCAGGCGCCAGTTCGGCGCCGAGGCGATGACGCGCTTTCTGCGCTCCTTGCCGACCTTTAGCACCGAAACCGACACTCCCGACCGCTTCAGGCAATTGCTCGACCGCCTCGACGGCGTGGAAGGCAACAGCGTCGGCGTCAGGCGTCAGTAAGGCGGCCCTCACAGCCCGATTGGGCGGCGTGTCGCGGAGTTTCAGGACCGGAGGTCCAGGGAGCTTATCGCGCGACAATTACACTCAGTAATTTCGCGTGATATCCACCTTGCGGTGGCGGTTTGCCTCCGCCTATGGTTCCTGATGAACATGATTTCCCCCGATGCGGCCGCCAACAGCAAGCGCGCCTGGTTGAAGATTCTGGCGCGCTACAAGAAGCCGGACAGGCGCCGCAGCGCCCTCGAACTCGCCATAACCCTCATTCCGTTCGCCACGCTGTGGGCCATGTCGGCGGCCGCCTATGCCTATGGCCATTGGTGGGGACTGGTCCTCATCCTTCCGGCGGCCGGTTTCCTGGTGCGGATTTTCATGATTCAGCACGATTGCGGACACGGCTCCTTCTTTGCCAATCGCCATGCCGACGACTGGATCGGGCGCGCGCTGGGTGTGCTGACGCTGACGCCTTACGACTGCTGGCGGCGCGCGCACGCCGTGCATCATGCCAGTGCCGGCAATCTCGACGAGCGCGGCATGGGTGATATCAAGACGTTGACCGTCGCCGAATACCGCCGGATGTCATGGCGCGGCCGCTTTGCCTATCGGCTCTATCGCCATCCGCTGGTGATGTTCGGCCTCGGTCCGATCTGGCTGTTCATCTTCTCGCAAAGGCTGCCGGTCGGCATGATGCGCGCCGGGCTCACGCCCTGGGTGTCGTCCATGACCACCAATCTCGCCATAGCGCTTGCGGCGGCGGTGCTCATCTGGGCCATCGGGCCGGGCGCCTTTCTCGTCGTCCATCTGCCGATCGTCATCCTTGCCGGTTCGGCAGGCGTCTGGCTGTTCTACGTCCAGCACCAGTTCGAGGAAACGGAATGGGCAAAGGATGACGATTGGGAGTTCCAGCACGCCGCCCTGCATGGCTCGTCCTATTACGACCTACCGCCGCTGCTGAACTGGTTCACCGGCAATATCGGCGTCCATCACGTCCATCACCTCTCGGCGAAGGTACCGGGCTACCGGCTGCAGGAAGTGCTGCGGGACTATCCCGAGCTGCGCGGCATTGGCCGCGTCACGCTTCTCGACAGCCTGCGCTGCGTCAAGCTGGCGCTCTGGGACGAGAGCCGCCGCAAGCTGGTATCGTTCCGCGAGGCGCGGATGGTGGCCTGAAGCCAGCCGCCGCACCGATGGCGCGGCGGCACTTTTTCTGCTCGCTCAGGCCGCCTGGCGCTCGCCGCGCATCAGGATTTCGCCGTGGCGGATCTCCGTGCCCAGCACCTTCAGGCATTCCCGGATGAAGTTGGACAGGCCCGGCCATCCCTTGGCCGAGACCAGATTGCCGTCGACATGGGCGCCGGTCGGCGCAACATCGATATAGGTACCGCCGGCAAGCGTCACTTCCGGCTCGCAATAGTGAAGAGCCGCCACTTCCCTGCCCCGCACCACGCCGTCGACAGCGATGAGGATCTGCACGCCATGGCAGATGGTGAAGATCGGCTTGCCGGCCTCGTGGAAGTGACGCACCAGCGCCTGCACCCGCTTGTCGATACGGATGTATTCCGGCCCGCGCCCGCCCGCCGCGTAGACGGCGTCGTATTTGGCCGGATCGACATCCGCGAAGGTCTTGTTGAGAATATAATCGTGGCCGAGTTTTTCCGTATAGGTCTGGTGGCCCTCGAAGTCGTGCAGCGACGTTTTCAGCACATCGCCCGCTTTCTTGTCCGGGCACACGACATGCACCGTGTGGCCGACCGCATGCATGGCCTGTTCGAAAACGAAAATCTCGTATTCCTCGCTGAACTCGCCAACGAGCATCAATATCTTCTTGCCAGCCATTCCGGTTCCTCCCCTTACGGCTATTTATTTCGAGATACGAAATAATACTCCCATCCTAAGGGCAGGACAGGAAAAGGGAAAGCTCAAATCGCACAATTGGTACGACCAGTTTTGAAGAAGCTTTGCCGATCATTTCAGATACGGCCTACAATCAAGTAGAATGCGCAAAACTGGCTCGACCAGAGATGCTTTCAGGCAACCGCCTTGATCATGTCGGCTGCCTTCTCGGCGATCATGATGGTCGGCGCATTGGTGTTGCCGCCGATCAGCCTCGGCATCACCGACGCGTCGACGACGCGCAAGGCCTGCATGCCGCGCACCCGCAATTGCGGATCGACCACCGCCATGTCGTCGATGCCCATCTTGCAGGTGCCGACCGGATGATAGATCGTGTCGGCGCGAGCCCGGATATGGGCCATCAGTTCCGCGTCCGTCATAGCTCCGGCGGTGTAGATTTCCTTGTGGCGGTATTTGGCCAGCGCCGGCGCCTCCAATATGCCGCGCATCATCCGGACACCCCTGAGCAGCAGCTCCGCGTCCCGCTCGTCGGACAGGAAGCGCGGATCGATGCGCGGCTGCGCCAGCGGATCGGCACTCGCCAGCCCGACCTCGCCACGCGCGTGCGGCCTGAGCACGCAGACATGGCAGGAAAAGCCGTAACCCATATGCAGCTTGCGGCCGTGATCATCGACGATGGCGATGCAGAAATGCAATTGCAGGTCGGGCCGGTCGATCGCCGGATCGGATTTGAGGAAAGCGCCGCCTTCCGCATAGGGCGTGGCGATCATGCCGCCGCCATCCCTTCGCCAGCGCCACATATGCCGCAACAGCGCGGGCAGTCCACGCAGGCCGATGCCCATCATGTCGGCGTCCTTCGATGTCCAGCCCAGGATGAAATCGAGATGATCCTGCAGGTTCTTGCCGACGCCGGGCATGTCGTGCGCGACGGCTATGCCGTGCGCGGCGAGCTCGGCGGCGGGACCGATACCGGACAGCAGCAGCAGATGCGGAGAACCGAAAGCGCCGCCGCAGACGATGACCTCGCGCGTGGCCTGCGCGATAGCCTCGCTGTCACCCTTGCGGTAGCGCACGCCTGTCGCCCGCTTGCCGTCAAGGACGATGCCGGTAGCCTGCGCTCCGGTGATGACGGTCAGGTTCGGCCGGGTCGCGGCCGGATAGAGATAGGCCGATGCCGCCGAACAGCGTTCGCCATTGCGGCGCTCGCCCCAGAATTGCGTGACCTGATAGAGGCCGGCGCCTTCCTGTTCCGGTCCGTTGAAATCGTCGTTGCGTCGAATCTGGTTCTCCCCGCACGCCTCCACAAAGGCCCTTGAGAGCGCCCGCGGCTCCTGCTGTTCTGCCACCCGCAACGGCCCGTCCCCGCCATGCAGGCCATCGCTGCCGCGCTGGTTACCCTCGGCGCGCCGGAAGTAGGGCAGAACCTCGTCCCACGACCAGCCGTCGCAGCCGAGTCCGGCCCATTCATCGTAGTCGGCGCGGTGCCCCCTGACATAGAGCATGGCATTGATGGCGCTGGAACCGCCGAGCGCCTTGCCGCGCGGCTGGTAGCCCTTGCGGCCGTTCAGGCCCTTTTGCGGCACGGTTTCGAATGCCCAGTTGCTGATCTTCGGCCGGCCCGGCAACAGAGCGATGATACCTGCCGGAGCACGGATGAGCAGATTTCTGCCCTCGCCGCCGGCCTCGATCAGGCAAACCGTTTTCGACGGATCTTCGGAGAGCCGCGCCGCGAGCGTGCAACCGGCGGACCCGCCACCGGCAATGACATAGTCGTAGCGCATGAAGACCCTCCCCGATCATCAGGCGGATGTTTCCGTCCGGATGATCAGAGAAAGCCCGATCGCAAACGATGTAAAGACGTGCCGGACTGCCGCGGCGTCAGCTGCCTCGAACGCGCCGCCAGGAATATTTCGGTCCCTTGGGTTCCGTCACGGCGGCGGGCTGGTAGTAAAGTCCCAACCCGCCCGTGCGGCCCTCCTCCAGGCGCTTCAGCAGCACCGGATTTGAAATCTCGAACTCATCGAAACCAAGCCGCAGCATATGCGGAAGCTGGTCGACCAGTACCTGGCCGGTGGCGCGAACCGCCCCTTCGAAATGATAGCGGGCGCGCAGCAGCTCGCCCTTGGAGAAGGAGCGGCCGTCATTGAAGGCCGGGAAGGCGAGAGCGACCAGCGAAAGCTGGTCGAGCAGATCGGCTATCTTCTCCAGCTGGTCGCCGGGCTGCAGCAGAACGCCGAGCCTTTCTTTGGCCGACCGGCGGACTTCCGGGTCGAGGCCCAGAAATGCCTGCAACGGCAGGATGAAGCGGCCATTGCCCGCCAGCGCGTCCGCGCCTTCGGCATGAGCCCATTCATCCTCGCGAAAACCCTCCGGGGTCCAGAGCCGGGTCTCCGATGTCGTCGTTTCGGTCATAAAAAAGGTCCCAAATATTCAAACGAGCCAAGGATGCGTTGAGATTCAGGTCAGGCTGCGCCGAAAATGGCGGCTTCCGAGAACCGGAGCGCAGCGTACTTGAAGTACGTGAGCACCGGAAGCGCAGGAAGCTGCCGTTTGCAGGCCAGCCTCACCTGACTATCAGCACATCCTAAAGGGATGCATCGGTCAGCGACTTCTCCAGACCCGACAGGTGAATGCCGCACTCGGTCTTGGCATGACCGGCCCAGCGGCCGCTGCGTGCGTCCTCGCCCGGCTGCACCGGCTGCGTGCACGGAAAGCAGCCGATCGACAGGTAGCCATAGGCGACCAGCGGATTTTCGCGCAACGCATGCGCGCGCATATAGTCCGCCTGGTCCGATGTCGTCCAATGCGCCAGCGGATTGATGCGGATACGCGGGCCGACCGCCTCGAACACCGGAAGGGCCGCCCGCGTCGAAGCCTGGAAACGCTTGCGGCCGGTGAACCAGGCGCGGAAAGGCGCGACCCCACGGGCCAGCGGCTCGACCTTGCGCACGTCGCAGCAGGCATCGGTGTTGCTCTGGTGCAGATTGCCGGTCGGGTCGATCCGTTCGAGCGCCGCCTCTTCCGGCTTGATCACCCTGATGTTGGTCAGGCCGAAATCGGCGACAAGCGCGTCGCGGTAGCCCAGCGTCTCCTCGAAATGCTTGCCCGTGTCGAGGAAGATCACCGGCAGCGACCGGTCGACCTCAGATATCATGTGCAGCAGCACGGCGGAGTCCGCGCCGAAGGACGACACGGCCGCGATCTCGTCATGGAACAGATCGTTGGCCCCACGCTCGATGATCTCGAGCGGCTTCAGATGGCCGTAGAGCGCATCGAGCCCGGCCGCCTTCGCGGCGGCGCCGTCCTCGGCGTCCGCGATACGGTCAAGCGGCCTTGGCTTCGCCAGCATAGAGCGCCTCCTTGAACGGCGCGGGACCGACACGGCGGTAGGCGTCGATGAATATTTCCTGCGGGCCGAGCCGAAGGCCGAGATAGGTGTCGACGATCGTCTCGATTGCGTCCGTGATTTCTTCCGAACTGAAGCCACGGCCGATGATCTCGCCGACCGAGGTGTTCTCGTCGGCAGAGCCGCCGAGCGTCACCTGATAGAGCTCGGAGCCCTTCTTCTCGACACCGAGAATGCCGATATGGCCGACATGGTGGTGGCCGCAGGCATTGATGCAGCCCGAAATCTTCAGCTTCAGTTCGCCGATCTCGCGCTGCCGTTCCAGCGAGGCGAAGCGTTGCGAAATCTCCTGCGCGATCGGGATCGAGCGCGCGGTCGCCAGCGCGCAATAGTCGAGGCCCGGGCACGAGATGATGTCCGAGATCAGGTTGGAATTGGCCGTCGCCAGTCCGATCTCGACCAGCGCATCATACACTGCCTTGAGGTCGGCGCGCGCCACATGCGGCAGGATCAGGTTCTGCTCATGGCTGACGCGAAGCTCGTCAAAGGCGTATTTCTCGGCGATGTCGGCGACCGCTTCCATCTGGCTGTCCGAGGCGTCGCCGGGAACGTCGCCAATGCCCTTCAGAGAGATCGTCACCGCCGCGTAGTCGGGATGGCGGTGCGTCACCACATTCTGGTCGAGCCACTGCGAGAAGCCCTTGGAATCCAGCCGCGCCAGCTTGACCGCCTCGTCGCCCTCTGGCCGCTCGGCAAGTGCCGGCGGCGCGAAATATGCCTCGATGGCCCTGATATCGGCATCCGGCAGCTTAAGCTCGGCGTCCTTCAATTCCTGCCATTCGGCCTCGACCTGGCGGGTGATCTCGTCGACGCCAGTCTCGTGAACCAGGATCTTGATGCGCGCCTTGTACTTGTTGTCACGACGGCCATAGAGATTGTAAACGCGCAGGATCGCGGTGCAGTACGAAAGAAGGTCGGCCTCTGGCAGGAAGTCGCGGATCTTCCTCGCCACCATCGGGGTGCGGCCCTGGCCGCCGCCGATATAGACGGCAAAGCCGAGCTCGCCGGCGGCGTTCTTCTTCAGGTGCAGCCCGATGTCATGCGTCTGGATGGCGGCGCGGTCGCGCTCGGCGCCGGTCACCGCGATCTTGAATTTCCTGGGCAGGAACGAGAATTCCGGATGAACGGAAGACCACTGGCGCAGGATTTCCGCGTAGGGGCGCGGATCGGCGGCCTCGTCGGCGGCAGCGCCAGCGAAATGGTCGGCGGTGACGTTGCGGATGCAGTTGCCGCTCGTCTGGATGGCGTGCATTTCGACACTCGCCAGATCGGCCAGGATCGCCGGAATATCAGACAGTGCCGGCCAGTTGAACTGGATGTTCTGGCGCGTGGTGAAATGGCCGTAGCCCTTGTCGTATTTGCGCGCGATGTGGCCGAGCATGCGCAATTGCCTGCTGTTCAGCGTGCCATACGGCACGGCGATGCGCAGCATGTAGGCGTGCAGTTGCAGGTAGACGCCGTTCATCAGCCGAAGCGGCCGGAACTGGTCCTCCGATATCTCGCCGGACAGCCGGCGCTGGACCTGGTCGCTGAACTCGGCGACGCGGGCCTGGACAAAATCGTGATCGAACTCATCGTAACGGTACATGCTTCGTCTTTCAGGGCGCGTCCGCCCGTTTCATTTGCTGTCCTGGCTATGCCGCCCGTTCGGCCTGCTTGCCGAGATCGCTGCGGATGGTCGGGCCGGCGGCACGGATTTTTTCGCGCAGCCTTACCGGCTCGACCACGCCGTCCACGACTTCCGCATCGATCAGATTGACGTCGACGACTTCATTGTTCGCGGAAGCCTTGGCGCCGATCGCCTCCAGGCGATCCTCTGCGGCCTTGTCATGGGCAAGGTCGGCCTGGCCCACCGTTTCGGCCCAGCCGCCATCGGCATACCAGACGGCGATGCCGTCGCTGAGGCGGTTGGCGGTCAATATCTTCATGGTTGAACTCCTTCAGCGGCAGCCGCGGCGCCTTCGTGCCGATGTGCCGCGAGCGGTTCGGACCGCTCGAAATTGGCGCCGGCGACGGCGTCGCCGATAATGGTCATGACCGGGCCGGAAAGATCGGCGCGCACTTCCAGCGACGGCAGGTCGGCAAGCGTGCCATGGAAACGGCGGCGATTGCCGAGACTGGCATTCTCGACCACCGCGACCGCCGTATCCGGCGACAGGCCCGCATCGATCAGCCGGCCAGCGACTTCGGCGGCCACCGAGCGGCCCATATAGACGGCGACCGTGGCGCCCGAAATGGCGAGCTTGGCCCAGTCCGGCAGCGAATTGCCCTTGAGGTCGTGACCGGTGGTGAACACCATGGACGAGGAAACGCCGCGCAGCGTCAGCGGCAACTCGAAATCGGCGGCGGCGGCAAAGGCTGCGGTGACGCCCGGAACCACTTCATAGGCAATGCCGGCGTCGCGCAACGCCGCCATCTCCTCGCCGGCCCTGCCGAACACCAGCGGATCGCCTGATTTCAGCCGCACGACACGCTTGCCCTCGCGGCCCAATTCGACCAGCAAGGCATTGATCTCGGCCTGGCTCTTGGTGTGACAGCCCTTGCGCTTGCCGACCGGCAGGCGCTCGGCGTCGCGTCGGCCCATGGCGACGACCGCTTCCGGCACCAGCGCGTCATGAACGATGACATCGGCTTCCAGCAGCAGGCGATGCGCGCGCAGCGTCAACAGATCCTCGGCGCCGGGACCCGCTCCCACCAGCGCGATATGCCCCGAAGCGGGTACGCTGGACAACAACAGATCGACGGCCGTGTCATGCGCCCGTGAAAGCTCGCCGGCTTCGATGGCATGCGCCGGGCCGCCCTGGAAGAAGCTGTTCCAGAACCGGCGGCGGGCATTCCCCCTGGGCAAAAGTTTCTCGACGGCGCCACGCAGCGAGGCCGCGAGCGCGGCGAGAGATCCAAGCGACGGCGACAGCATCTGGTCGATACGGCCACGCAGCATCTGGGCAAGCACCGGCCCTGCTCCCTCGGTGCCGATGGCGATGGCGACCGGCGCGCGGTTGACCAGCGCCGGGGTGAAGAAATCGCAAAGTTCCGGCCGGTCCACCGCATTGACCGGAACGCCAAGCCTGCGCGCATCCCTGGCCACGCGGCGGTCGGTCGCCTCATCGCCGCTGGCGGCAAACACCATGACCGTGCCTTCGAGATGCGATGCGTCATAGGCCGCCGCGACATGGCTGGCGCCGGCCTCCGTAATGAAAGCCGCCAGCTCCACCTCGATCACCGGAGCTATGACGCGAAGCGCCGCGCTCGATTGGGCAATCAGCCTTGCCTTGGCAAGAGCCTCCGCGCCGCCGCCGACGATGGCCACGGCTTCGCCCTCGACCCGCATGAAGACGGGAAAGGCGTTGAGCTTGGCATTGGCTGGCGACATCGGGAAAGCAATCCGGGAACAGTCTGGCAGTTTTACGCCCGGGCGCGAAAAACCAGAAGCAAAGCACTCGCGCATCCTGTGATGGCAGGCAATCGCTTTTCCGCAACCGCGAAAGGCGGGAGAAAAATATTCCACACCTGCATGCGCAGTGGTGGCGGGGCACTGGGGCGA
Source organism: Mesorhizobium sp. (assembly GCF_017306585.1). Taxonomy (GTDB): domain Bacteria; phylum Pseudomonadota; class Alphaproteobacteria; order Rhizobiales; family Rhizobiaceae; genus Mesorhizobium. Next base: position 102,364 of record NZ_JAFKIC010000119.1, read on the forward strand.
GCCTTGATTTCAGGTCGTTTTTAGCTGTTGGCCCTCACGCCCGCAAAACGCTTTTTTCTAATTTCTACCAATTCAGTAGATTAAAGCCGCCGACGACGCAGGTCTTCCCGGATGCACCTCCGCGGGTTGGAACATTGGCGGGCCGAAGCGCGTTGCGGCACTGTCCATAACCCAAGAGGAGAGCGTTCGTGAACACGATCAATCTGAAGCACGGCATCTGGATCATGGTGGCAGATGGTGAAAAAGCGCTCTTCCTGAAGAACGCCGGCGACAACAAGTTTCCCAATCTCGAAGTCGTTCAGGTGATGGAGCAGGAAAACCCGCCCACCCGCGACCAGGGAAGCGACAGCCCAGGCCGGTACAATGACGGCCCGTCCGTGCACCGCAGCGCGGTCGAGGACACCGACTGGCATCGCATCGGCAAGGAGCGTTTCGCCGACGAGATCGCGGCCAGGCTCTACAAGCTCGCTCACCGGGGCGAATTCGACAGCCTCGTGCTTGTGGCCCCACCGCTGGTGCTCGGCGCCATGCGCAAGAAACTGCACAAGGAGGTCGAGGACAAGGTGACGGCAGAGATTCCCAAGACACTGACCAACCATGCGGTATTCGAGATCGAGGCCTTGCTGAAGGCGGCCTGACGGAAGGGACGCGATCGAGCCCAATCTCGTTCGACCGGACCGGAACCGGCGGCCCATCGGGCGCCGGTGGCGCATTTTATGGCCCCGCCGTCGATTTTTCGCGCCTCTGCGGGTTGCATCATCGTCATCCCATCCACCATATTGCAAAATAGGCGGCGGCTTCGGGCGGCGCACATCCGACATCGCTAGCTTGAAAGGCGCTCCATAGACAATGCCGCATGACACGCCCCTTATCGCCACCATCGTC
>NZ_JAFKIC010000120.1 GCF_017306585.1 Mesorhizobium sp.
CAAATACTCCGTCGACCTCTACAAGGGGCTGGAGGCCGAGACCGGGCTCGCCACGGGCTGGAAGATGACCGGCTGCCTGCGGCTTGCCACCAATGACGACCGCTGGACCGAATATAAGAGGCTGGCGACGACGGCGAAAAGCTTCGGCATGGACATGCATCTCTTGTCGCCGGCCGAGGTGAAGGCGATGTGGCCGCTGATGGAAACCGGCGATCTCGTCGGCGCCTCCTGGCTGCCGACCGACGGCCAGGCGAGCCCCTCCGACATCACGCAATCGCTGGCCAAGGGCGCGCGCATGCATGGCGTCAGGCTTTACGAGGATGTGCGCGTTACCGGCTTCGAGATGAAGGACGGCCGCATCACGAAAGTGAAGACCAGTCAGGGCGACATCGCCTGCGACAAGGTGGTGAACTGCGCGGGACAATGGGCGCGGCAGGTGGGCGCGATGGCCGGCATCAACGTGCCGCTGCAGCCGGTCAAGCACCAGTACATCATTACCGAGAAGATCGACGGACTGGCGACGGACGCGCCGACGCTGCGCGACCCCGACCGGCGCACCTATTTCAAGGAGGAGGTCGGAGGCCTGGTGATGGGCGGCTATGAGCCCAATCCGCAGGCCTGGACCACCGGCGACGTGCCCAACGACTGGGAGTTCCGGCTGTTCGACGACGACTACGACCATTTCGAGCAGCATATGAGCCAGGCGATCGCGCGCGTGCCGGCGCTCGAAACCGTCGGTGTCAAGCAGATGATCAACGGGCCGGAGAGCTTTACGCCGGACGGCAATTTCATCCTCGGCGTGGCGCCGGAATGCCCCAACATGTTCGTCGGCGCCGGCTTCAACGCCTTCGGCATCGCCTCGGGCGGCGGCGCCGGCTGGGTGCTGGCGCAATGGGTGGTCGACGGCGAGGCGCCGCTCGATCTCTGGGTGGTCGACATCAGGCGCTTTTCCGGCCTGCACCGCGACCGGCAATGGGTGTGCGAGCGCACGCTGGAAGCCTATGGCAAGCACTACACGATCGGCTTCCCGCATGAGGAGTATGCAAGCGGCCGGCCGCGCATCGTCTCGCCACTCTACGACAGGCTGAAAGACCATCGCGCGGTGTTCGGGTCGAAACTCGGCTGGGAGCGGCCGAACTGGTTCGCGCCGCCTGACATCGAGCCGAAGGACATCTATTCGATGGGCCGGCAGAACTGGTTCGCTTCCGTCGGCGAAGAACACCGGCACGTGCGCGAGAAGGTCGGCATCTTCGATCAGTCGTCCTTCGCCAAATACGAACTGACCGGCCCGGATGCGGCGAAGGCATTGGACTGGATCTGCGCCAACGATGTCGGCAAGCCGGCCGGCAGGCTGACCTACACGCAACTGCTCAACACGCGCGGCGGCATCGAGGCCGATCTGACGGTGGCGCGGCTGGCCGAGGAAAAATTCTACATCGTCACCGGCACGGGTTTCCGCACCCATGACGCCTCATGGATCAGCGACCATATCGGCGAAGGGCTCGATGCCCGGCTGGCCGACGTCACCGAGGATTTCGGCACGCTGTCGCTGATGGGTCCGCGCGCACGCGACGTGCTTTCTGATGTGACCGATGCCGACGTTTCGAACGCGGGCTTCCCGTTCGGCCATGTCAGGGAGATAACCATATCAGGCCATACGGTGCGGGCGCTGCGCGTCACCTATGTCGGCGAGCTCGGCTGGGAACTGCATGTGCCGATCGCCGCGACAGGCGAAGTCTTCGACGCCCTGATGACCGCCGGCAGGCAGCACGAGATCCGCCCGGTCGGCTACCGGGCGCTGGAATCGCTGCGGCTGGAGAAAGGCTACCGCGCCTGGGGTTCGGACATTACGCCCAACGACACGCCGCAGGAGGCGGGGCTCGGCTGGGCGGTCAAACTCCGGAAGAACACCGATTTCGTCGGACGGCGCGCGCTGGAACAGGCCGGCGGGGCAGCGTTGAAAAAGCGCTTTGCCGGCTTCACGGTCGACGATCCCGAGATCGTTCTCGTCGGCCGCGAGACCATTCTGCGCAATGGCGAGCCGGTCGGCTATCTGACCAGCGGCGGCTATGGCTACACCTTGGGGAAAAACATCGGCTACGGCTATGTGCGCAACGCCGAGGGGGTGAGCGACGATTTTCTCGCCACGGGCAACTACGAACTGGTCGTTGCCATGGAGCGGACGCCGGCGAAGATCCACTTTGAGCCGATGTATGATCCGGCAGGGGCCAGGGTCAAAGCGTAGGTCAGTTCACACGCAGCACGAGGCCACGGCTGGGCACGGTGTCGGCTTCACCGGGCATCGATACGTAAGGACGCGTTTCCTCGAGGCGGGCGATCCGGCCCTGTGCCTCGAGTTCGGCGATGCGGGCGGCAAAGCCGTGATCCCAGAGCGTGTTCTTGACCGTGAGCACGATCACCCCGCCGGGCCGGCAGATGCGGATCAGTTCGTCCAATCCCTCGGCGCCGACATGGCCTGAGGTGAACACCCCGGCCGAGATGATGCCGGCATAGGCACCGTCGGCAAAAGGCAGTTCGCCGCCGAGCGCCAGGCAGTGCAGCGCCGAATAGACGCCCTTGCGCTTGGCCTGATCCAGCATGCCTTGCGAGATGTCGAGGGCCTCGACCTCGGGATAGCCGGCAATGTTCAGCCACTCGCCTATGAGCCCGGTGCCCGCGCCGGCATCGAGCAGCGGGGCCGCGCCGCGCGGCAGATGGCGGGCCAGCAGGGCAAGGCAGATGGTCGGATGGCGATAGCCGGCCGCCGACATGTCGGCGTCGTAGGTCTGGGACCAGCGATCATAAAGTGCTGCCACTTCTTCCGGCCGCTTGGCCGCGTAGACCTCGCCGAGCGCGCCCTGATGTTTGCTGTCCGCCACGTGCCCACCAAATTCCGTTGTCCTGCCGCGATGATAGCCAAACAGGGAAAATTGTGGAACCGTTGCGCCAAAGAAATAACGGCGTGGGGGCACGGGGGCATGACGATAGACGAGGCGCGGGCAAGACTGGCCGCCATCCCGATGCTGGCCGGCTACACAGGGCCGCTGGACCGGCTCGGCGGCCTTACCAACCTCGTCTTCCGGGCCGGCGACTTCTGCCTGCGCATTCCAGGCAAGGGCACGGAGGAATACATCAACCGCGCCAATGAAGCGGTGGCGGCGCGCGAAGCCGCGACAGCCGGCGTCAGCCCGCAGGTGCTGCATGCCGATGCCGCCAGCGGCCTGATGGTGACACGCTATATCGAGGGCGCCGAGACGATGTCGCCGGAGAAATTCCGCGACAGGCCGGGCAGTCCGGCGCGTGCCGGCGAAGCCTTCCGCAAGCTGCATCAATCCGGCGCGATGTTTCCCTTCCGCTTCGAGCTGTTCTCGATGATCGACGACTACCTCAAGGTGCTGTCGACCAAGGAGGTTGCGCTGCCCGCCGGCTATCACGACGTGGTGCGCGAGGCCGGTTCCGTACGCTCGGCCCTTGCCGCGCATCCGCTGCCGCTCGTTGCCTGCCACTGCGATCCGCTGTGCGAAAACTTCCTCGACACGGGCGAACGCATGTGGATCGTGGATTGGGAATATTCGGGGATGAACGACCCGCTCTGGGACCTCGGCGACCTCAGCGTCGAAGGCAAGTTCGGGCCAGAGCAGGACGAGGAGATAATGCGCGCCTATTTCGGCGGCGAGGCCAGGCCCGCCGAGCGCGGGCGCATCGTCATCTACAAGGCGATGTGCGACCTGTTATGGACATTGTGGGGGCTGATCCAGCTCGCCAACAACAATCCCGCGGACGACTTCCGCGCCTATGCCGATGGCCGCTTCATGCGTTGCAAGGCGCTGATGGAGACGCCGGAATTTTCCCGGCATCTGGCGGCGGTGCGTAGAGGTTAGAAAATCTGAGCCCTAGTTCACGCCCTTGGGGACGTTTTCCGGCGGCACCACGGTCTCGACCACCTTCTGGCGGTGGAAGATGAACAGGCCGGCGAGCACGATGATGCCGGAGCCGATCAGGATGCGCGGGCTCGGAACGTCGCCGAAGAAGACGAGGCCGAACACCACGCCCCACAGAAGCAGCGTGTAGTGCAGCGGCGCCAGCGTCGAGGCAGGGGCAAGCTTCAGCGCGCGCGTGATCATCAGATGGGCGCAGCACGAAACTATACCGAGTAGCAGCATGGCGCCGAAATCGAGTGCCGACGGCGTGGTCCAGGCGCCGATGGTCAGTGCGCCGCCGACCAGCAGCGTGCCGATCGTTTGCCATGTCACCAGGTTGGTGTCGCTGGTTCCGCGCAAGCGCCGATTGAGGATGATGGCAAAGGCGAAGGCAAGGCTGCCGGCGAGCGCGTAACCCGACGATAAGGAGAATGCCGATGAGGATGGCTTCAGCATGATCACCACGCCGCAGAAACCGATCATGATCGCCACCCAGCGGCGCCAGCCGACCTTTTCGCCAAGCAGGAGATGCGAGAGCGCCGCGACATAGATCGGTCCGGCCATGTAGAAGCTCATGACATCGGCAAGCGGCAGGTAGACGACAGCGGCATAGAAGAACGCGGTGTCGAGCGTGGTCATGACCACACGCAATATCTGAAGCTCGGGCCGCTCCATGCGAAACAGCTTGGCGGTGCCCTGGTTCGCAATCATCGGGCCGAGCACGAAGAAGGCGCCGATGGAGCGGATCAGCACCACCTGGCCGACGGAAAAACTGGCGACCAGCCATTTGCCCATCGCATCGTTGAGCGCGAACATGAAGTCGCCGGCCAGCATCAGCAGGATGCCGGCCAGAAGAACGTTCCGGATCGTGAAGTTCCGCGCCACGGGTTGCATCATGCCAATCCCGATTCCTTCCTTGCCTGAGCCGCCTCGTAGACGGAAGCAGCGGCTTTGACGAGGAAAAATCCCGAAAATGGCCCGAAAACGGCAAGGCCAGCGCCAGAAATCGGCTGGTTCTGGCCGTTTGTTACTTCGGTTGCGGCCTCACGATGATCGGCCTGTAGATCACCGGTCGGTCCCAGGGGTCGAAGGCCGATGTGCTCCTCAGCTCGGCACGACGATCGAGATCGATGCGCTGCAGGCATTCGGCGAACGCATCATTCTTCTTGAGGAAGCCGTAGGACCGGCACTTTGCCTCGTCAGCGGCGCGTCGATCCTGCGCCGACATCGCCGTGCAGCCGACGCAGGTCGCCGCCAGCACCGTCACCATCACCGCTTTGCGCCACATGAAACACCTCCTCGGATTAAAGTGGAGGCTGATTGTAAACTTATTCGCGGGCAACACGAAGCGGCCAACTTGATGCAGGCGGGGTGTCCTATTGGGCCTGTTCAGGCGCGCGGTGGCGGCGGTTCACCTGGGATGGCCTGCCGGCGATGGACAGCCTCGTATCCTGCCTCGTCCGCTCGGCGACAACCTTGCCCCTGGCGATGACGCAGATGCGCTCGGCGCGCAGGCGCAGGGCTTCGATCGGATTGCCGGCATCGAGAATGACGAGGCTGGCGCGCTTGCCGACGGCAAGGCCGAGATGATCGAGCCCCATGATCGCGGCATTGACGCTGGTGACCATGTCGAAGCAGCGCGCCATGTCGGCCGGGCTCGACATCTGGGCGACATGCAGGCCCATGAAGGCGACGTCGAGCATGTCGGCGGTGCCCAGCGAATACCAGGGATCGAGCACGCAATCCTGGCCCCAGCCGACACGGATGCCCAGCGCCAGCATCTCCTTGACCCGGGTCAGGCCGCGGCGCTTGGGGAAGGTGTCGTGGCGGCCCTGCAGCATGATGTTGATCAGGGGATTGGGAATGGCCGAAACACCGGCTTCGGCGATCAGCGGCAAGAGCTTCGAGACGTAGTAGTTGTCCATCGAATGCATCGAGGTGAGGTGCGAACCGGCCACCCTGCCCTGCAGGCCGAGCCGCTGCGTTTCGTAGGCGAGTTGCTCGATATGGCGCGACAGCGGGTCGTCGGTCTCGTCGCAATGCAGGTCGACCATCAAGCCGCGTTGCGCCGCGATCTCGCAGAGTTCGGTCACCGAGCGGGTGCCGTCGGCCATGGTGCGCTCGAAATGCGGAATGCCGCCGACGATGTCGACGCCCATGTCGAGCGCGCGGATGGTGTTCTGGCGCGCCGTCGGCGAGCGGTAGAAGCCGTCTTGCGGGAAGGCGACAAGCTGCAGATCGATATAGGGCGCCACCGTCTTCTTCACGTCGAGCAGCGCTTCGACCGCAAGCAGCCTGTCGTCGCAGACATCGACATGGGTGCGGATGGCGAGCAGGCCCATCGACACCGCCCAGTCGCAATAGGCGAGCGCACGGTCGCGCACGGCCTCATGCGTCAAAAGCGGTTTCAGCTCGCCCCACAGCGAAATGCCCTCCAGCAGCGTGCCGGACGCGTTGATGCGCGGAATGCCGTAGGAGAGCGTCGCATCCATGTGGAAATGCGGATCGACGAAGGGCGATGACACCAGATTGCCATGGGCGTCGACCTCGGTTCGGGCGGCCGCCTCCAGCCTGGGCTCGATAGCCGCGATCATCTCGCCGCTGATACCGATGTCGGCAATCCTGCCGTCAGCCAGCGTGCCGCCACGAACGATGAGGTCGAAATCCATCTGTCGCATCCCATTTCCAGAATCACCCACCCATGGTGGCGCAAAAGACAGCTTGCCGCAGCCGTTTCTTTACGAGCCCGCGAAAGGTTCCCTCTGGCCGTAACTCACTCTATAAGCCGCAATTCGTCCACGCAGCGATCGGCTTCGCACTCGAGGCCACATTCGCAAACCAGGGAAGTCCCGAGTGAACTTGAACTTGACGTTCCTGAAACGTGACGAACGCTCGATGGAGAACCAGCGCCTTATCGTGAGGCTGGTCAAGGAGTCCTTCGGGCAGCATAAGTTCGGCTATGGCGCGGCCATCCTGTCGATGCTGGTGGTGGCCGGGACGACGGCCGCCAGCGCCTGGATCCTGCGCGAAATCACCAATGAATTCGTCATCGACAAGCGGATCGATCGCGTCAACATGATCGCCCTGGCGGTCGCCGGGATTTTTATCCTCAAGGGCTTCGCCAATTTCATCCAGGCCTATTTCATGAGCCGGGTCGGCAATGCCATCATCGCCGACCGGCAGCGCAAGATCTATGACCGCATCCTGGCGCAGGGCATCGAGTTCTATCATTCGACCTCGTCGTCCGACCTGATCACCCGCATGACCAACAATGCCCAGGCGGCGCGCACGGTGCTCGACCTCATCGTCACCTCCTATGTGCGCGACCTGGTTACGCTGGTAGCCCTCATTGCGATCATGGTCTGGCAGCAGCCGGCGCTGTCTCTGATCTGCTTCGTCGTCGGCCCGCTGGCCATCTACGGTGTCAACCGCATCCTGAAGCGCGTGCGCAAGTTCGCCGCCATGGAGTTCCGCTCGGTCGGCCAGATCGTGCAGGTGATGCAGGAAACCGCGATCGGCGTGCGTGTCGTCAAATCCTTCAACCTCGAAGGCGCGATGCGCAAACGCATGTACAAGGCGGTGGCGGATGTCGAGGACCGGGCCAACAACATCGCCGCGCTGGAAGCGATCACCAGTCCTGTCATGGAGACGCTGGCCGGGCTGGCGATCGCTGGCGCCGTCATGGTCAGCGGCTTGCTGGTTCTGCAGGGCGGCCAGACGCCTGGCAACATCATGGCCTTCATCGCGGCGCTGCTGCTGGCCTACGAGCCGGCAAAGCGTCTGGCGCGCGTGCGCATTGCGCTGGAGAGCGGTATAGTCGGCGTGCGCATGATGTTCCAGCTCGCCGACGAGCCGCTGACGCTGGCGGAGAAGCCGGATGCAAAGCCGCTTCGGGCCGGTCCGGGCGAGATCCGCTTCGACGCTGTCAGCTTCGCCTATCAGAATGGCCCGCCGGTGCTCGACCGTTTCGATCTGACAATGGCACCGGGCAAGATGACGGCGCTGGTCGGGCCGTCAGGTGGCGGCAAGTCGACGATCCTCAATCTGATCATGCGCATGTACGACCCCAAGAGCGGCAAGGTGCTGCTCGACGGCCAGGACATTTCCCATGCGACGCTCGCTTCGCTCAGGGAAAAGATCGCCTATGTCAGCCAGGAGACGTTCCTGTTTGCTGGCACGATCATGCACAACATCCGGCTCGGGCGTGATGGCGCGACCGACCAAGAGGTGATTGCCGCCGCCAAGGCAGCCAACGCGCACGACTTCATCATGGCGCAAGCGAACGGCTATGAGACCGATGTCGGCGAGAATGGCGGCCTTTTGTCGGGGGGCCAGCGCCAGCGCATCTCGATCGCGCGCGCCATGCTACGCAACGCCGAGATCCTGCTGCTGGACGAGGCGACCAGCGCGCTCGACGCCGAATCTGAAGCGCTGTTTCGCGATGCGCTGCAACAGCTGACCGAAGGACGCACCACGATCGTCATCGCGCACCGGCTCTCGACCGTGCACCAGGCCGACACCATCGTGGTGCTGGAGGGCGGCAAGGTGGTGGAGAGCGGGCCGCATCGGGCCCTGCTCAACCAGGGCGGGCTTTACCAGAAGCTCTATGAATATCAGTTGATGCCGTGATGGTGCTGCGCTCGCTTCTGAAGCGTAAGCGCTGCCCCTCATCCGCCTGCCGGCACCTTCTCCCCGTATAGGGACGGGGAGAAGGAACTTGAACCTTACTCCGGCACGTGCCTCACCGCGCCCTTGTCGGCGCTGGTGGCGAAGGCGGCGTAGGCGCGCAGCGCCGTCGTCACCTTGCGCTTGCGCTTTTCCTGCGGCTTCCAGGCCTGGGCGCCACTGGCCAGCATCTGCGCCCGGCGCGCCTCAAGTTCGGCGTCGCTGATGGCGAGACGGATGGTGCGGTTGGGGATGTCGATCTCGATGGTGTCGCCTTCCCTGACCAGCCCGATCGTGCCGCCTTCGGCGGCTTCCGGGGAGACGTGGCCGATCGACAGGCCTGATGTGCCGCCGGAGAAGCGGCCATCGGTGACCAGCGCGCAGGCCTTGCCCAGGCCCTTCGACTTCAGATAGCTGGTCGGGTAGAGCATTTCCTGCATGCCGGGGCCGCCGCGCGGTCCCTCGTAGCGGATGACGACGACATCGCCGGCCTTGATCTCGTTGGCGAGGATCGCCTTGACCGAAGCGTCCTGGCTCTCGAACACGCGCGCCGGCCCGGTGAATTTCAGGATCGATTCATCGACGCCCGCGGTCTTCACGATGCAGCCGTCGAGCGCCAGGTTGCCCTTCAGCACGGCGAGGCCGCCGTCTTTCGAGAACGGCGTCTTGGCCGAGCGGATGACGCCCTTCTCGCGGTCCGTGTCGAGCTCGTCCCAGCGGCGGTCCTGGCTGAAGGCGACCTGCGTCGGCACGCCGCCGGGGGCGGCGAGGAAGAAGTCGCGGACGTTCTGGCTGGAGGTGCGGGAAATATCCCAATGGTCGAGCGCCTCGCCGAGGCTTGAGGTGTGCACGGTCGGCAGGTCACGATTGATGAGGCCGGCTTCGTCGAGCTGGCCGAGGATGGCCATGATGCCGCCGGCACGGTGGACGTCTTCCATGTGAACGTCGGACTTGGCTGGCGCCACCTTGCAGAGCACCGGAACCCGCCGCGAGAGCCGGTCGATATCCTCCATGGTGAAGTCGACCTCGCCTTCATGCGCGGCGGCCAGGATGTGCAGCACGGTGTTGGTCGAGCCGCCCATGGCTATGTCGAGCGTCATGGCGTTCTCGAACGCGCCCTTCGAGGCGATGCTGCGCGGCAAGGCGCTCTCATCGTCCTGTTCGTAATAGCGCTGGGCCAGATCGACGACGAGATGGCCGGCCTCGACAAACAGGCGCTTGCGGTCGGCATGGGTCGCCAGCGTCGAACCGTTGCCCGGCAGCGACAGGCCAAGCGCCTCGGTCAGGCAGTTCATCGAGTTGGCGGTGAACATGCCCGAGCACGAGCCGCAGGTCGGACAGGCCGAGCGTTCGATGACCTTGACGTCCTCGTCGGAAATCCTGTCGTCGGCCGCCGCGACCATGGCGTCGACCAGGTCGAGCGCCTGCGTCTTGCCGGCCAGCACCACCTTGCCGGCTTCCATCGGGCCGCCGGAGACGAAGACGGTCGGAATGTTGAGCCGCAAGGAGGCCATCAGCATGCCGGGCGTGATCTTGTCGCAATTGGAGATGCAGACCATGGCGTCGGCGCAATGCGCATTGACCATGTACTCGACGGAATCGGCGATCAGCTCGCGCGACGGCAGCGAATAGAGCATTCCGTCATGGCCCATGGCGATGCCGTCATCGACGGCGATGGTGTTGAACTCCTTGGCGACGCCGCCCGCCTTCTCGATCTCGCGCGCGACGAGCTGGCCCAGATCCTTCAGATGGACATGGCCCGGCACGAACTGGGTGAAGGAGTTGACCACGGCGATGATCGGCTTGCCGAAATCGCTGTCCTTCATGCCGGTGGCGCGCCAGAGGCCACGGGCGCCGGCCATGTTGCGGCCATGAGTGGTGGTGCGGGAGCGATAGGCAGGCATGATTTTTCCTTAGCTGGCTGGCTGCGCTCGATGCGGAGCGTGGCGGCGCTGAATTCGGACCGCAGGCGTTATAGACGCCATGATCCGGTCTGGCCAGAATTTTGCAATGCGCCAGCATTACTGGCGGCCAGTTGACGGCGCGGGCTGATCCATATATAGCCATTTGGGTATATACCCTTTTAGCTATGGAATATCCATGAACCAGTTGGACGCCACTTTTGCCGCGCTTGCAGACCCCACCCGCCGCGCGATCCTGGCCCGCCTCATCCAGGGCGAGGCTTCGGTGATGGAACTCGCCGAGCCCTTCGCGATGAGCCAGCCTTCGATTTCGAAGCATCTCAAGGTGCTCGAAAACGCCGGGCTGATCTCGCGCGGCCGCGATGCGCAACGCCGGCCGTGCCGGCTCGAAGCCAAGCCCCTGGCGGAGGCCAATGAATGGCTGGAGCGTTACCGCAAGATCTGGGAAGGCAATTTCCAGCGCCTCGACGCCTTGCTCGGCGCTTTGCAGGCCCAGAAGCCCACGGGCCAATCGGAACAATAGCTGAGGCCGGGCGTATCCGAACGGGCTCGGGCTTTTAAAAAAGCGGGACCCGTGTCGGGTAGCCAACCAACCGAACGTCCTTGGGTAAATACCCGCGATTGAGGAGAAACCACCTTGAGCACCACACGCCTGCCCGGTTCGACGGTCGCGACGCTGACCGTTACCACGCCCTCCGATCGCGAGGTCCAGATCGTCAGGCTGTTCGACGCGCCGCGCCCGATGGTCTTCGACTGCTGGACCGTGCCTGAACTGCTCAAGGGCTGGCTGCATGGCCCGGACGGCTGGCGGCTGGCGGTCTGCGAGATCGACCTCAGGGTCGGCGGCGCGACGCGCTATGTCTGGCGGCATCGCGACGGGCGCACCATGGGCATGAGCGGCGCCTATCGCGAAATCGTGCACCCAAGCCGGATCGTCGCCACCGAACTGTTCGACGAGGACTGGACCGGCGGCGAGACGGTTGGAACGGTCGTCTTCACCGAACAGACCGGCAAGACCCTGCTGACGCAGACAGTGCTTTATGCCTCCCAGGCGGCGCGTGACGGCGCGCTCGGCACCGGCATGACCAGAGGCATGGCCGAAAGCTATGCCCAGCTCGACGCCTACCTGATTTCACTCCAGGGCGCCTCGAAGGGCGCCGCCTGATTTCCCGCAAAGCAACCCGAGGAGAAGACCATGCAAAAGATCACCACCTTCCTGTGGTTCGACGGCCAGGCCGAAGACGCCATGAACCACTACCTCTCCATCTTCAAGAATTCGAAGGTGCTGAGCGTCACGCGCTGGCCCAAGGGCCACGCCGACGAGGGCAAGGTGCTGGTCGCGTCGTTCGAGCTCGACGGCGTGCAGTTCCAGGCGCTCAATGGCGGCCCGCAATACAAGTTCAGCGAGGCGATCTCGCTCTCGATCGATTGCAAGACGCAGGCCGAGGTCGATCATTTCTGGACGAAGCTGACCGAGGGCGGCGGCGAACCCGGCCCTTGCGGCTGGCTGAAGGACAAGTTCGGCGTCTCCTGGCAGGTCGTGCCGGAGCAGTTGCCGCGCCTGCTTCAGGACCCGGACAAGGCCAAGGCCGGCCGCGTCATGGGAGCGATGATGCAGATGGGCAAGATTGATATCGCCAAGCTCGAAGCGGCTGCGAAGGGGTAAGCGAGCCCCTCAACGCCAGCGCTGCCCCTCATCCGCCCTTCGGGCACCTTCTCCCTGTGAAACGGGGAGAAGGAAGAGTTCAAGCCGCCTTGTCGCGGACTTGGTAGTCCTTGATGGTGGCGAAGCGGATCGCCTTCCAGCGCTCTGCCTCGTAGTTCAGCGAAAAGGCATGCTGGGCGAGGAACACCGGATCGTTGTCGAGGTCGCGGGCGATATCGCCGCGATGCGCTTCGACAAAGCGATGAAGCTCGGCCTTGTCGTCGGCCGAAATCCAGCGGCACACCGAAAAGCGCGACATCTCGAAATCCACCGGCAGCGTGTATTCGATGTTAAGCCGTTCCTTCAGAACGTCGAGCTGCAGCGCGCCGACGACGCCGACGATTGCGGGTGAGCCGTCCTCGGGCGAAAACAGCTGCACGACGCCCTCCTCCGCCATCTGGTGCAGCGCTTCCTTGAGTTTCTTGGCCTTCATGGCGTCGCCGAGACGGACACGGCGCAGGATTTCGGGAGCGAAGTTCGGCACGCCGCGAAACAGGATTTCCTCGCCCTCGGTCAGCGTATCGCCGATGCGCAGCGTACCGTGATTGGGGATGCCGACGACATCGCCGGCAAAAGCTTCGTCGGCGGTGACGCGGGTGCGGGCGAAGAAGAATTGCGGCGCCGACAGGCTCATCGGCTTGCCAGTGCGAACCAGCTTGGCCTTCATGCCGCGCTCAAGCTTGCCCGAGCACACGCGCACGAAGGCAATGCGGTCGCGGTGGTTGGGGTCCATATTGGCCTGGATCTTGAAGACGAAGGAGGTCATCTTCTCCTCCGTCGCCTCGACCTTGCGGCTGTCGGCCTCCTGCGCGCGCGGCGGCGGGCCGAAGGCGCCGAGCGCCTCGATCAGGTCGCGAACGCCATAATTGCGCAGCGCCGAGCCGAAATAGACCGGCGTCAGATGACCTTCCCGGAAGGCTTCGATGTCGAGTGGCCGGCAGGCTTCCCGCGCCAGTTCCAGTTCCTCGATGAAAGCCTCGCGCTCATTGTCCGGCAACAGGCCGGCGACGCGGTTGGAATCGGGACCGTTGACGGGCGTGCGTTCCTTTTCGTCGTCGCCCCTGCGCACGGCGTTGAGCGCCAGATGATAGGTGCCGGAGAACGTCTTGCCGCGGCCGATCGGCCAGCTGATGGGTGCCGTATCCAACGCCAGCTTCTGCTCGATCTCGTCGAGGATCTCGAACGGGTCGCGGCTCTCGCGGTCCATCTTGTTGACGAAGGTGATGATCGGAATGTCGCGCAGGCGGCAGACCTCGAACAGCTTCAGCGTGCGCGGCTCGATGCCCTTGGCGGCGTCGATGACCATGACGGCGCTATCGACCGCCGACAGCGTGCGATAGGTGTCGTCGGCGAAATCCTCGTGGCCGGGCGTATCGAGCAGGTTGAAGACCGTGTCCTCATACTCGAAGGTCATCACCGAGGTGACGACCGAAATGCCGCGTTCGCGCTCGATCTTCATCCAGTCGGACCGTGTCTGGATGCGATCCTTCTTGGCCTTGACCTCGCCGGCGAGCTGAATGGCGCCGCCGAACAGCAGCAGCTTTTCGGTCAGCGTGGTCTTGCCGGCGTCCGGGTGGGCGATGATCGCGAAGGTGCGGCGGCGCGCCACTTCCTCTGGTATTGTGTCGGGCATTCCTGGGATATCCGTATGACAGGCCGGGCTTCTAGCAGCGCAAGGCCGGGCTGTCGACCGGTCCGGCGGCGCTGATGCCGCCGGAGACCGGTGGCCGCTTCAGGCCAGTTCGCTCATGCGGCTTGCCTCGGCGATCCCCGGAAGCCAATCGGCGATGGCGGCGCCTATCGCGTCGGCATGATCTTCCTGGAGATAGTGCGCGCCCGGCCCGAGATTGATGAAGCGGCAGTTCGTCAGCCCGGACGCGAATTCCTTGGCCGCCTCAGGCGAGATCAGCGCGCCGGGGTCACCCGCGAAGAGCAGTTTTGGATAGGTGGACAGCCGCAGCGCACGATGGTCGTGCCGGCTGATGGCGGCGACGTCGGCGGGCTTGCCCTCGATCGGCAACTCCCGGGGCAGGCGCAGCACCGGCTTGCGGGATTGCGGCGTCTGGAACGGCGCCCGATAGACCGCCATTTCTTCATTGCTCATGGTCCGCAGCACCGAGGCAGGCAGCACCTTCTCGACGAAGACATTGTCTTCCAGGACGAGTTTTTCACCGATATCGGGGGTGCGCAGCGCCTTGAACAGGTCGCGGGCCTGCGGCCGCTGGTGGAAATCCTCCCAGCGCTCGAACGGCCGGATGAATTCCATGAAAGCGAGGCCGAGGATACGCCTTGGCCGCCGCGCCGCGAGATGGAAGGCCAGCGCCGTGCCCCAATCCTGCGCGACCAGCACGACCTCTCCGATGTCGAGCGCGTCGAGGAAGGCATCGAGATAGCGGACCTGATCGAAGAAGCGATAGTCGATATCGGGCTTGCCGGACTGGCCATAGCCGATGAGGTCGGGCGCGATGCAGCGGCCATGAGGCGCGACATGCGGGATGATGTTGCGCCAGATATGCGACGACGTCGGATTGCCGTGCAGGAACAGCACGGTTGGGCCTGCGGTTCCGGCCTCGACATAGGACATGGTGGAATCGAGCACGGGAATCTCAAAGCGTTTCGGTGAATGAGACGTGTCGGCTTTCGAGGTCATGGGTTCGGCTCCCTGGCGAAGACTGTGGCGAAGATGATGTTCTTGAACCGCTCGAGCGGCACGGGGCTGCGTTCGACCTTCATGCGCAGCATGGCGCCCTGCCATGAGGACAGCAGGAAGTCGGCGAGATCCTCGGCATCGAAGGCCCGCGTGATGTTCCCCGCCGCCTGGCCTTCGGCGATGCAGGCCGCGAAGGGCTGACGCCAGCGTTCGAAGATGGCCACGAGTTGCAAGCGAAGCGGCTCGCTGTGAACAGCCGTTTCCAGGCTGAGATTGCCGATCATGCAGCCGCGCGCCCAGTCATGGGCTTCGAGCTTCGACGTGATGACATCGAGATAGCGGCGCAGCCTGCCAACCGGCGGGGTGCCGTCCTGCGCCAGCGCCTGTTCGACCAGTCCGCTGACATAGGCGAAGTAGCGGTCCAGCACCTCGCCGGCGAACGCCTCCTTCGAGGCGAAATGGTTGGTGAACGAGCCCGGCCGAGCATCGGCCGCGGCAACGATGTCGCGCACGCCGGCGGCGGCGTAGCCTGAGTCCCAGAGGGTCCGGAAACCGGCGTCGAGGAGTTTTTCGCGGAGTGATTGTCTAGCCATGGTCAAATAATACGTACGTACGTATTTATGTCAAGGCCGATAATTTTGATGGCCGCTCTGTTGGCAAACGGGCGACCGGATGGCACTGGAGTGAGCCCTCCCCTGGGATCAGAACCGCAAGGAGCGAACATGGCCGCGGCGAAGGAAGTCATCGTCATCGGCGCCGGTATCATCGGCGCTTCGATCGCCTGGCATCTGACGAGGTCCGGAGCACGGGTGACCGTCATCGCCGACAGCGCGCCCGGCGGCATCGCGACGCCGAATTCCTTTGCCTGGATCAATGCGAGCTGGGGCAATCCGGAGCCCTATTTCCGGCTGCGCACCCGTGCGATGGCCGAATGGACGCGGTTGGCCAGGGATTTGCCGGGCCTGCCGCTCAGCTGGTGCGGCGGCCTGTGCTGGGATCTGTCGGCGGCCGACATGAAAACCTACGCCACACAGCATTCATCCTGGGGCTACGGCATCGAACGCGTCGACCGTGCCAGGGCGGGGCGCATCGAGCCCAATGTCGCGGAGCTTCCGGATTTCGCGTTGCATGTCGCCGAGGAAGGTGTGACCGAACCGGTCGCGGCCACGAAAGCCCTGTTGGCCGACGCCGAGCGCCACGGCGCACGCATCCTGTCCAGCACCGTCACGGCGCTTGCCCGGACAGACGGCAGGGTTACGGGCGTCGACACTTCGCATGGGCTGGTCGCGGCCGACGACGTCGTGATCGCGGCTGGCGTGGGCTCGCCCGATATCGCCGCCACGGCCGGCATCACGTTGCCGATCGAGACCCCGCCCGGCCTGATCGTCCATTCGCGGCCATACAGAAGACTGCTCAACGGCCTGGTGCTGGCCGAGCGGCTGCACATGCGACAGACGGCCGAGGGCCGTATCATCGCCGGCTCGGATTTCGGCGGCGCCGAACCCGGCCTGGATGCCGAAGCCACCGCACGAGACCTGTTTGCGGCCCTGAAAACCAGCCTGCGCGATAGCGACGGGCTGGAGCTGGATTTCCATACGGTGGGCTTCCGGCCGACGCCGATCGATGGTTTTCCGATCATCAGCCGCGCCGAAGGCACGGATGGGCTCTATATCGCGGTCATGCATTCCGGCATCACGCTTGCCCCGGCCGTCGGCCTGTTCGCAGCGCGCGAAATTCTCGACGGCGAGCGCGATCCGCTGCTCGCGCCTTACGGCTTGTCGCGCTTCGCTCAATAACCGGGCGGACGACGAAAACCGCCGGTCAACGATTCGATCGCCTTGGCCACGCCGAGCAGCCGCGATTCCGACCAGCGTTTGCCAACCAGTTGCAGGCCGATCGGCAGACCGTCGCGGTCCTGTCCGCATGGCATCGAAAGCGCCGGATGGCCGCTGTAGTTGAAGATGGCGCCATAGGCCGGCAGCATCCAGTAGCTTTGCTCCCTGCCGTCGACGTCGATGGGCGTGCCAGGCTCGCAATGCGCAAAGGCCGTGGTCATTGCGACGGGACAGAGCAGCGCGTCATAACCGTCGAAAAAACCGTCCCAGGCGAGGATGGATTTGTCGCGGCGCGCCAGCGCCTCGAACCAGCGCGAGACCGATGACGGCTGCTTCGGCGGTTCCGGCTGCGCCGCCTCCATCATCATGCCGATCAGCGCGCCGCCTTGCTTGAGATCATCGTGCAGATCGAGGCTGGGCAGCTTTGCTTCCTCGACGATGGCGCCGGCGGATTGCAGCTGCCTCGCCAAATTCTCGACCGCGACGCTGATTTCGCCGGCCATCGGGAAGCCCGGGAAGGACGGCGCGAAAGCGATGCGCAGCGTCTTGAGGTCGAGAGCGGGAATGGGCTCGACCGGGACCGGCGCGAGATCGGTGTCGCGGCCGTCCGGGCCAGCGACGATCCGGTAGATCAAAGCCAGATCATCCACGCCGCGCGCCAACGGCCCGAGGCACGACATCAGCCTTACACTGCCGGCTGCATTGCCGGGATTCGGAAAAGCGCCGGCCAGCGAGATGCGGTGCTCCGTCGGCTTCAGCCCATGGACGCCGCAGAAGGCGGCGGGCAGCCGGATCGAACCCTGCATATCGGTGCCGATGTCGAACGGCGTCATCCCGGCCGCGACTGCCGCCGCGGCGCCGCCGCTGGAGCCGCCGGCGGTGCGCTCGAGCTTCCACGGATTGGCGGTGCGGCCGAACAGCGGGTTGCTCGACTGCCAGTCCGACAGCATGGCAGCGACATTGGTCCTGGCCATCAGCACGCCGCCGGCCGCCTTGAGCCTGGCGACAACCGGACTGTCTTCCTTCGCCACATAATCGGCGAAAGGCGGGAAGCCGACCGTGGTCCTCATGTCCGATGTCTCGTGCGTGTCCTTCAGCGTAAAGGGCACGCCATGCAGCGGTCCGGGCGCTTCGCCGCGCGCGAGCGCCGCATCCGCCTTTTTTGCGCGTTCGTACGCGCCTTCGCGGTCGAGCGAGATGACGGCGTTGATTGCCGCGTTGTGACTGTCGATCTGCGCCAGATGGGCGTCGAGAACTTCGACAGCGGAGATTTTACGCGCGGCGATCGCGGCGGCGAGTTCGATTGCCGAGGAGAAGGCGAAGTCCATGATCAGCGCTCCAGCTTGGCCACGCTTGCCCTGGTGGAGATGGCGGACAGCAGTGCGGCTTCAAGTGGAATTGAGCACTCGGCATTGAATAGCGCTTGATCGAAATTGCGCCGCCGATATTGATCCAGGCCAGCGCTCTACGGCGCCCCCTCTGTCCTGCCGGACATCTCCCCCACAAGGGGGGAGATTGGATGTCGCCACGGCTTTCGCCAATCTCCAACGTTGCAGGACTGTGCGGGCGCCGAAACTGCCAATCTCCCCCTCACGGGGGAGATGTCCGGCAGGACAGGGGGCGCGAAGTGACGCGACGTAGCCGGTTGACTAGAACTACCCCACCAGCGCCAGCTTGGCTGCCGCCGGAGCAAACGGCCGGATGGCGACGCCATCCCGGGTCATGGTGACAAAGCTCGACGGCGGTACCGCCTGCCAATCGCCGCCCTCGCGGTCGAATGGCTCGGAAACGATGCAGCGGCCGCCGCCCTTGCGCAGGGCGGACGTGTAGAGCGTCGGCGCGTGGGCATCGGTGGCATAGCGCACCGCGTACAGCGCCTGGCCGTCGGAGAAAGCGGCGGTGAGTTTGAGCGCCGGTTCGAGGCCGGCGCGGCGCGAGGCCTCGAGCACGCGGCTGGTGGCGCGCGACACGGCACCTTGCGGATCAGCGGCCAACCCCTCGTCGATCATAAGAAGAAAGAAGAGTTCGGAATCCGTGGTGCCTTCGCGCTGGTCGAAGACTGGATCGGACAGCGAGTTCTCCAGCGCGCGGCGGATTTTCTCGAAGCCGCCGATCTGGCCATTGTGCATGAACGACCAGCGGCCGGAGATGAAGGGGTGGCAGTTCATGCGGCTGGTGGCGCCGCCGGTCGAAGCCCTGACATGGGCGAGGAACAGGCCGGATTTGATCTGCCGGCACAGGCTTTTCAGATTGGGATCCGACCAGGCCGGCAGGATGTCGCGGTAGAGGCCGGGCTCGGGGCGGTCGCCATACCAGGCGAGGCCGAAGCCATCGCCATTGGTCGGCGACTTCGCTTCCTGCGCGCAATGGCTTTGGGCGATCAGCGAGTGACAGGGTGCCGTGAGGATGTCTTCCAGAAAGACCGCTTCACCGAGATAGGCCGCCCACCGGCACATGGCTTCTATCGTCCTCTAGGCACGATCCATCAGAGCCACTGGCTCCTTGGCGGCGTGCGAGCCTCTGTTGTGCGTCCGCTCGTAAAGCTCACGGACGATTCGGCTGGCTGTAGTCTCGAAGAGAAATGGCAAGAAAGCGTGAACGAGCGCGGCGCCCGCCGCCATCATGAGGCGCGAGGAGAACCAGGCGGCGAAGGCCATATGGCCGAAATAGGTCTCGCCGACCTTGGCCGGGTGCGATGTGAAAATCCGAGCGACCGACATGAAGGTCCCCTTCCGCGCTTGAGTTCCGATATGAGTATCCTGGCATGCCTCGCCGGTTCATCGGTCTCAAAATGTCCTTGTATTTGACATACTGGTGGGACAAGCATCCCAATATGGCTTTCGAAATCGACGAAATCGACCGAAAATTGCTGGGAGAATTGCAACGCGACGGCACCTTGTCGGTCGACCAGCTGTCGGAGCGGGTGGCTTTGTCGCGCAATGCCTGCTGGCGGCGCGTCAAGCGGCTGGAAGAGGAAGGCGTCATTACCGGACGGGTGGCGCTGGTCGATGCCGAGAAGCTCGGCCTTGGCCTGTCAGTGTTCATCCTGATCCGCACATCCAACCATGATCCGGACTGGCTGCGGAAGTTCCGCGCCGCGGTGACCGGCTTTCCCGAAATCATCGGCGTCTACCGTATGTCGGGCGATCTCGACTATGTCCTGCGCGCCCGCGTCGCCGACGTGAAGGCCTATGACCGGCTCTACCAGCGGCTGATCGCCAGGGTGGCGCTGTCGGACGTCTCGGCCTCCTTCGTCATGGAGGAGATCAAGGAGACGACGGTGGTTCCGATGGAAGTGCGTTAACGGCGCGATCCGGCAGACTGGCCATAGTGGTGCCCTAAAGAAAGCCGTTGATACGTCTGCAGGCGAATTGACCGAATCGGCAATCGCGCCGATAGGATCACTTTTATGCGCGCAGCTCTCCAAACTCCCTCCGTCATCGGTCCGACTGTCGGCTTCGTCAGGTTGCCGCATGCTGAAGGCCTTCCGCTCCCCGCCTATGAAAGCGCCGGCGCCGCCGGCATGGATTTGCGCGCGGCGGTGCCCGACGACCGTCCGCTGCTGATCCTGCCGGGGAAGCGCGCTCTGGTGCCGACCGGTCTGATCCTGGAAATTCCCGAGGGCATGGAAGGCCAGGTGCGGCCACGCTCCGGCCTCGCCTTCAAGCATGGCCTGACCGTGCTCAATTCACCGGGCACGGTCGACAGCGACTATCGCGGCGAGGTGAAGGTGCTGCTGGTCAATCTCGGCGACGAGGATTTCGCCGTGACGCGCGGCATGCGCATCGCCCAGATCGTATTCGCTTCCGTGACGCAAGCAACGGTGGAAGAGCGTTCGCTGGCCGGCGGTACGGCGCGCGGGGCGGGCGGATTCGGATCGACCGGCACAGCGTGAACAAGATACCCAAGCTTGTCATCTTCGACTGCGACGGGATTCTCGTCGACACCGAAAATCTCGCCAACCGGCGCCTCGCCGAATGGCTGAGCGCTGCCGGCTATCCCACGACCTTCGAATATTGCCGCAAGCATTTCTCCGGCCGCAGCATGGTCTCGGTGCAGAAGGAGATCGAGGGGCAGACCGAGGTCAGGCTCGGCGCCGATTTCGTCGATCGCTGGAATGCCGGCCTGCCGGACCTGTTCTCGCATGGCGTCGAGGCAATCCCCTATGTCAGGGAGTTCATCGAGGCGGTGCGCGCGGCCGGCATCGCCTATTGCGTCGCCACCTCGGCGAGGGTGTCGAAGATGCACATCACGCTCGGCCAGACCGGCCTGTTGCCGCTGTTCGAACATGCACTGTTCAGCGCCACCATGGTGTCGCGCGGCAAGCCGTTCCCGGACCTGTTCCTCCACGCGGCCACGACAATGGGCTTTGCACCCGCCGACTGCATCGTCATCGAGGACAGCGTCGCCGGCACACAGGCCGGCATTGCCGCCGGCATGCGGGTGTTTTCCTACCATGGCGACCCGTACTCCGACCGCGATGGCCTGATCCAGGCCGGCGGCGTCCTGTTCGACGACATGCGCGAACTTGCGGGGCTGGTGCCGATCCACTGACGTCGCCTATCCGACGGATGGGCTGCGCGGCTCCGGAGGCTGTGCTAGCCTAGAGCGGTTCAGCGTTTGATAGAATCGCTGACCCGCTCTAAGTTGTTGTTTTTACGCAATTCCGGACGGAAAACCGCTACGCACTTTTCCTGGAATTACGCTAGTCACTGCTTGCGGTCGGGGGCGACAATCGGCATGTCAGGATTTTGGTATCGTCTCGTCTTCATCTGCCTGCTGCTGCCATTGCCCTGGAGCCAGGCTGTCGCCCAGGACGCTGCCACCGTTGAACTCAAGGCAGCGATCGCCGGCCACGCCGACACCACCTATGCCGATCTCGTCAGGATGGTCATTCCGGATCTCACGGCGAAGGACGACTACCATGTCGGTTCCTCACCCATCGAGATGCGGCACATTGCCGGTCCCGAAAGTGACAGTTCGCCCCCGGAATCATCGAGCATCTTCAGCGTCGCCGTGTTCGCCATGAAGGCCGGCGGCAAGGACCGGCTGGCCATGCTGTTCGACCTCGGCCAATCACCCGACAGCGCGGAGGGCTACGCCGTGCTGGCGCTTTACGATCTCACGGGCAAGCCGAGGCTGCTCGATGCCGTCAATGTGGCGACGGACCGCTTCACCTTCTTCCGCCAGCCCGGCAAATTGTCGCTCGGCGCCGACAATGACGCTCTGATGATCTCGAGCACCCATTTCAATTCGAGCCAGGGTTATATGTCTACCCCGGTCGTTCTGGTGCGCAATGACCGTTTCGAGCTGATCGACATAATCGACACGTTCGACGAGAATGTCTGCTCCTACAAACGCTCGCAGAACCTGGCCTTCCAGTCCCTCGAAGACGGCCAGCCATACAGGGCTATCAAGGCCGATATAACCGACACGACCGTACCGACCGGAGAGGATTGCGGCGAAGAACCGCCACAAGCGGCCACAAGCGACATCTCCGTGACATACCACTGGGACAAGACGGCGGCGCGATATGTCGCGGATTCCGACGCCTTCGAGAAATTGTCAGCAGAAAACGCCAAACGGTTCTGAGCCAACCGCATTCGTTTGCCCGGCCGGGAACAGCGCTGTAGCATCCGCCCAAAATTCATGATGGGGAGCACTCATGGACAAGGGCAAGATTTTTCGCGACCTGCATGCCTCGACCTTCGTCATGCCCAATCCCTGGGATCCGGGCACGACCAAGCTGCTGGCCTCCTTCGGGTTCAAGGCGCTGGCAACGACCAGCGCCGGCTTTGCCTTTTCGCGTGGCCTGCCGGACGGCGCGGTGAGCTTCGAGCAGATGATCCATCACTGCCGCGATGTGACGGCGGCAACCGAACTGCCGGTCTCGGCCGATCTCGAAAAAGGCAAGGGCGACAGCGCCGAGCAGGCCGCCGAAACGATCTTCGCGGCCGAAGCGGCCGGGCTTGCCGGCTGCTCGATCGAGGACCACACCGGCGATCCGGACAAGCCGATCTATGATTTCTCGCATGCGGTCGAACGCGTGGCGGCGGCGGCAGAAGCGGCGCGGGCGCTGAAACGCGATTTCATCTTCACGGCCCGGGCCGAGAATTTCCTGTGGGGCAGGTCCGACCTCGACGACACAATCAAGCGGCTGCAGGCCTTCGAGAAGGCCGGCGCCGACGTGCTCTATGCGCCGGGCATCGGCGATGTCGAGATGGTGCGCACGCTCTGTTCGGCGGTCGGCAAGCCGGTCAATGTCATGGCGCGACCCGGCTTCACCATAGCGGACCTCTCCATGGCCGGCGTGAAGCGCATTTCGCTCGGCCCATGGCTGACCAATTTCGCCTATGGCATGCTGGAAACCGCAGCGCGCGAGATCCAGCAGGATGGCACGTTCGGCTTCACCCGCGCCGCCATGCCGTTCGGCAAACTGCAGGCGCTCTACGGCAAATGACGCTGACCGTCGTCGACATGCATACGGGCGGCGAACCGCTCAGGATCGTCACATCAGGCTATCCGGCCATCCCGAAGGGGACCATCCTGGAGAAGCGCGCCTATGTGCGCGACCATCTCGATCATCTGCGCAAGTTGCTGATCTTCGAGCCTCGCGGCCATTACGACATGTATGGCGCGCTGCTGGTCGAGCCGGACCTGCCCGGTGCCGATCTGGCGGTGCTGTTCATGCACAATGAGGGCTATTCCACCATGTGCGGCCACGCCATCATCGCGCTCGGCCGCTACGCCATCGATGAAGGACTGGTGGCCAAGCAGGAGCCGATCACCACAGTCAACATCGAGGCGCCGTGCGGGCTTGTCGTCGCCTCCGTGGAGGTCAGGGACGGCAAGGCGGGCGCCGTATCGTTCGAAAGCGTGCCGGCCTTCCTGTTTTCCGCTGACCAGCACATTGAACTGGAGGGCTACGGCGCCATCGGTTTCGACGTCGCCTATGGCGGCGCCTTCTACGCGCTGGCCGACTGCCATCAGTTCGGGCTGGAATTCGGCCGCGACCGCGTGCGCGATTTCGTCGATGCCGCAACCGCGCTGACGAACCGGCTGAAGACCGAATTCCCGCTGTCGCATCCCGATCACGATGACCTCGCCTTCCTCTACGGCACCATTCTGACCGACGGCCGCGATGCGTTCTCGGGAGACCTGACCAAGAATGTCTGCGTTTTCGCCGAGGCGGAGGTCGACCGTTCGCCGACCGGCTCCGGCGTCACCGCGCGGCTGGCGGCGATGTTTGCCAAGGGCCAGATCGCGATCGGCCAGACGCGGACTTTCGAGAGCATCGCCGGATCGCGCTTTTCCGGCGCGGTGGCGCGGACGGCGAAGGCCGGCCCGCACGAGGCCGTCATCGCGCGCGTCGGCGGCCGCGCCTATTATTCCGGTCGCGCGGAATTCACCGTCGAGGCCGATGACGAGCTTGGACGCGGCTTTCTTCTACGCTGACCGGACAACCGCGCGCGCCGAAACGGCCTTGTGCAGATGCACCATCATGGCGGCGGCGAAAAGCGGCGTCAGAAGGTTGAGCAGCGGCACGGCGAGAAAGGCGGCAATGACCAGCCCGGCGAGGAACACCGTTCCCGCATGTTGCCGGCGCAAGGCCTTGGCCTCTTCCTCCGGGCGAAAGCGCATGGCGGCGAATTCGAAGAATTCGCGCCCGAGCAGGTAGCCGTTGACGACGAAGAAGGCGGCGATGTTGATGCCTGGAACCAGCAGAAGCAGGAGCGCCACGATATTGCCCAGGATGACGACGCCGAAAAATCTTATGGCCAGCACCAGCGAGCGCAGCGCCGGCAGGGCGCGCCCGACCGGGTCACGGGGATAGTCGGTGCGCTCGACCACCTCGGCGACGTCGTCGAGGAACAGGCCGGCGATCACGGCGGTGACTGGCGCGACGAGCAGGGCCATGCCGAAGGCGAGCGCGATGGCCGCCACGATGCCGCCGAGCCAGCCGGCCCAAGCGGGAATGCCCGGCAGCAACGCCTGCAGCCACGGCAGCGCCAGCCATTCGACGAGGCTGGTGAGGCCCAGCCACAAGGCGACGAGCGCCAGGAGCGTCAGGCCGAGCGTCTTGATGAACACGGCACGGAAGGGCGGCGTAAGCAGCTCGAGGGCCGCAGTGCGGGCGGCATCTAATATCACTGTGTGTCACCCCGGGTCAGGTCGGCCGAATTGGCGGGCAAACCCGAGATAGGCAGCGCGGGCCGCCAGCACAAGCGCCGCAGGCGCCTACCGCGCGAGGACAGGCTTGCGGACCGGAATGGTCATAGCCGCAACGCCGGCGACGACGAAGGCCATGCCCAGCCATGCCGTTGGGCCTAGGCTTTCGCCGAGGAACACCGCGCCGATGCCGACGCCGATCGGCACGCGCAGATAGGCCTGCGATGTCGTGCCGACCGAACCCAGCGTGTGGATGAGGCGGAAATAGATGACAAAGGCGAGCGCGGTCGAAAACACCGACAGGCCGAGCAAGGCGAGGATCGACGCCATCGATGGCGTGAGCGTCCAGGGCTGGTCGATCACGAGGCTCAGGGGCACCAGGATGACGGCGCCGCACAGCATGGACCCGGCCGCCGGCAGCATCGGGTCGAGACCCTTGAACCCACGGCCGAAGATCGCGGCGCCGGCATAGGATACCGTTGCGACGACAATGGCGAGCTGGGCCCAGAGCTCATGGCCGAGGCCGCCCAGCGCCTCGGTGCCGATGATCAGGCAGATGCCGATAATGCCGGCGCCGACGCCGACGAGCTTGCGCGTCGTCACCGGCTCATGGCGGGTGATGAGCGCGGTGAGCAGGAAGGTGAAGATCGGCGAGGTCGAGTTGAGAATGGTGGCGAGGCCGGCGTCGACCGACCGTTCGGCAGCCGCGATCAGCGTGAACGGCACGACGCTGTTGAGGCAGGCCTGGAAAGCGAAGCGGCGCCATGTGGCCGCATCGCGCGGCATAGCGAGCCCGCGCCAGCGGAGGACGGCGAGAAGAAGACCGCCTGCGATCAGGGTGCGCGCCGCAATGAAGGTGACCGGCGGAATGGTTTCGACACCGATCTTGATGAAGGTATAGGAGGCGCCCCACAGCACAGCCAGCAGGCCGAGCAGGGCCAGGTCCGTGGTGGTGTCGCTTCTTGCCGTCATCGACTGGTTGCCTTCGGGCCGGTTTGAAGGGCCTGTTCTAGGCAAGCGCGCGATGAAATGTTTCGGCCACGGTCGAATTGTCGTAGCGCCTGGTTTTGGCGCCATCGGCCAAACTGCGGGCCGCGCTCTAGGCAAAGCCGTCGCGAATCGCTAGACCCGCGCCCGGCCGGCGTGGCAAGAAGCCGGCTCTCTCTTTGTACGCAATTCCTGTGGGGAAACCGCTAAGCACTTTTCCTGGAATTGCTCTAGGTTTTTTGGTGGAGACATTGATGCCGGATTATGACGTGCTTTGTATCGGCAATGCCATTGTCGACATCATCGCCCAGTGCGAAGAGGACTTTCTCCAAACCAACGGCATCATCAAGGGCGCGATGAACCTCATCGACGCCCAGCGCGCCGAACTGCTCTACAGCCGCATGGGGCCGGCGATCGAAGCCTCTGGCGGCAGCGCCGGCAACACGGCGGCGGGCGTGGCCTCCTTCGGCGGACGCGCCGCCTTCTTCGGCAAGGTTTCCAACGATGCGCTGGGCGAAATCTACGCGCACGACATTCATGCGCAGGGTGTCGCCTTCGACACCAGGCCGCTCCAGGGCGAACCGCCGACGGCGCGCTCGATGATCTTCGTCACTCCCGACGGCGAGCGTTCGATGAACACCTATCTCGGCGCCTGCGTCGAGCTTGGGCCGGAAGATGTCGAGGCCGACAAGGCGTCGGGCGCCAAGGTCACCTATTTCGAGGGCTATCTGTGGGATCCGCCGCGCGCCAAGGAGGCGATCCGGCAGACGGCGAGGCTGGCGCACGCGGCCGGCCGCGAAGTGTCGATGACGCTGTCGGATTCGTTCTGCGTCGACCGCTACCGCGACGAGTTCCTCGACCTGATGCGCTCGGGCACCGTCGACATCGTCTTTGCCAACAGCCACGAGATCAAGTCGCTGTACCAGACGTCCTCGTTCGAAGAAGCGCTGGCGCAGATTCGCAAGGACTGCAGGATAGCCGCGGTGACGCGGTCGGAAAAAGGCTCGGTCATCGTGCGCGGCGACGAGACCGTGGTCATCAAGGCGACCGCGATCAAGGAACTGGTCGACACGACCGGCGCCGGCGATCTCTATGCCGCCGGCTTCCTGCACGGCTACACGCAGGGCCGCGACCTGCAGACCTGCGGCGACCTCGGCTCACTGGCGGCCGGACTTGTCATCCAGCAGATCGGCCCAAGACCAAGGCAGAATCTGCGCAAGGAGGCGGAACTGGCCGGCTTGCTGTAGGGGGAAAATCTGCCGATCTCCCCCCATGTGGGGGAGATGGCCGGCAGGCCAGAGGGGGGCGCTGTCCCGCCGGCGTCTCCAAGTCTTCCATGCCAATGGACAGTATGCTTTCGCCGGCGCCGGGCGGGCCGCGTCGGTCAGCACAAACATCGCGACGGTAGCGATCCTTCGCGCCCCCCTCTGCCCTGCCGGGCATCTCCCCCACAAGGGGGGAGATCGGCGACTTTACCGTCGCGCGGTTGTCACATATCGCTCCTACACGAAAATGAGAGCGCTCCGTGACTGACATTTCGGGGCGCTTATCGGGGTGTGGAAGAATGCAGGACAGCTGCCTGTCTGGTTGCTGCATCTGTTTCCGTTGCGCTTTCCGCTTTCAGTCGTAGCCGTTCAACAAATGGCCGCCGCTGAGGGAGGAGAGCGCGCGGTCCAGAGACAGATGCATGACCAAATTTCAGATTGAGACGACCGGCATCACGCAGGACGATTTCGCCGAGATGGTGGCGGAAAAAGTCGAACGCGCGCTTGCCCACTATGACGAGGCCATCAACAAGCCCACAATGGTTTCCGTCGGCAAGATAGCCGGCTCCATAGCGTCGGCAGTCACCTTGCTGTCTCCCAAACACCAGCGCGCCATCGACGCCATCCATGCCGATCTTCCCGGCCTCGCCGCGAAATTCGTGCGCGCGCTGGCGGCGGAAGCCGCGCGCCGCAGCGAGGCCGGCGTCGCCGGCGCCGACAGCCTGCCTTCGGTGCCGATTGCCAACGCCGAAACCCCGCCCCCGCTGCCGCAATCCGACGATCTCGAATCGATGCTGATCGAGGATTGGGCCGGCCGCGTCGCCGGCTCCACCTATCTGGAGGAAAACCTCCACATCGCGCGCTCGACGCTGCATCGCTGGCAAAGGCGAAACGACGTCGTCGCCTTGCGCAAGGGCGGCCGCAAGCACGTCTTCCCGCTGGCGCAGTTCGTCGACGGCAGGCCGGTGGCTGGTCTCTCCGAAGTGCAGGCCCAGATCGGCAATCCAAGGCTTGCCTGGCTCTGGCTGACGCGCCCCGCCATTCAGCTTGACGGCCGCATTCCGATCGACCTGCTGCGAGCCGATCAGGTCGAAGAGGTCGTCGAGGCGGCGCGAGGCGCTGCGGCGGGTTGAATCCGGCAGAGAGGCCCTTCAGCCTTTCCGCTCCGCCAAAAGGCCAAGATAGTGCTGCAGCACCGTCGCGCCCGCGATCGAAGTGATATCGGCGTGATCATAGGCAGGCGCCACCTCGACGACGTCAGCGCCGACAATGTCGAGCGAACCGATCCGGCGCAGGATCATCAGGGCCTCACGCGAAGAGAGGCCACCCGCGACCGGCGTGCCGGTGCCGGGAGCGTAAGCCGGATCGAGGCAATCGATATCGAAAGTCAGGTAGGCCTTGGCATCGCCGACGCGAGCCTTGATGCGCTCGACAGTGCCGGCGACGCCAAGCTCGGCGACATCTTCTCCGTAAAGAATCTCAAGTCCGCAGGTTTCCGGCGCATGGGTCCTGATGCCGACCTGGATCGAGCGGTCCGGCCTGATGATGCCTTCGCGCACGGCGCGGGCGACGAAGGAGCCGTGGTCGATGCGCTGCTCCTCGTCGAACCAGGTGTCCTGATGGGCGTCGAACTGGACAAGCGCCATCGGGCCGTATTTCCTGGCATGCGCACGCAGCAAGGGCCATGTCACATAGTGATCGCCGCCGATGGAGAGCAGCGTGACGCCGGCATCCACCACTTCGCTCGCCTGCGCCTCGATTTGCCGTGGCGTATCGTCATGCCGGCCGAAATCGAGCCCGCAATCGCCATAGTCGATCACCGCCAGCTTCTCGAACGGGTCGACCTGGAACGGATATTGCGGGTCGCCCTCGAGAATGGCGGAAGCGCGCCGCACGCCTTGCGGCCCGAAGCGGGCGCCCGGACGATTGGAGACCGCCGCGTCGAAGGGGATGCCCCATATCGCGGCATCGACGCCGGTGAGATCGCGGCTCAGCCTGCGGCGCATGAAGGACAGGACGCCGCTGTAAACCGGCTCATGCGAGCCGCCGTGGATGTTCTTGCCGAAGACGGCATTGTCGGTTTCGCGGGCGCGTGGCGGGGATTGCAACATTTGCTGATGTCCGTTCTGGAGGGCTGGTCGCGGAAGAGGGTTCAATCGGTTCCGGTAACGAAACTCGTCCATAGACGAGTGACTGTGCGCAGCGACTTCGGATCGCGCGGCTGGGCGGCGAAGAGCCGCTTCAGTATGTCCTTGGAGAAATAGATGTTGGGGTTGTCGCTCACGGCCTTGTCGACCAGCGGCGTCGCGGCCTGGACGGCATTGGGATAAAGCGTGGCATTGGTAAAACGCGCGCTGACCTGGGGCGACAGCAGGAAATTGATCAGCGCATGGGCATTCTCCGGATGCGGCGCATCGACAGGAATGGTCATGACGTCAAAGAAGATTTCGGTGCCTTCCCTCGGCACGGCATAGCGCACTTCGATGCCGTTCCTGGAGTCGGCCGCCCTGGCGTTGGCGCCGATCGCATCGCCGCTCCAGCCGAGCGCCAGGCAAAGATCGCCCGACGCCAGTTCGGTCATGATCGAGCCCGACTTGAAATGCCTGATGTAGGGTTTGATGGCGGCAAGCAAGGCGCCGGCCTTGCGCAATTCGGCCTCGTTGGTCGAGAACGGATCGAAGCCGAGATAGTTGAGCGCCACCGACATCACGCCCTCGGGTGAATCGACCATGGCGATGCCGCAGTCCTTGAATCTGGCGGCGACCTCCGGCTTGAAGATCATGTCGAGGCTGTCGACCGGCGCATCCTTCATGCGTTGCGCGATCGTGGCCGGATTGTACATGATGCCAGTGGTGCCGTAGGCATAGGGGATCGAATAGGCATTGCCAGGATCCTGCCTGGCCAGGAAGGCCATGATATCCGGGTTCAGGCCGGCGGCATTGGGAATGGCGGCCTTGCCGAGCTTCTGGATGGCGCCCGCCTTGGCGTACTGTCCGACGAGCGAGGCGCCCGGCATGATCAGGTCGTAGCCGGAGCCTCCGGTCAGCGCCTTGGTCGTCAGCATGTCGACAGAATCGAACGTGTCGTAGACGATCTTGATGCCGGTTTGTTTCTCGAACTCGGCGATGGTCTCGGCCGGCACATAGTCGTACCAGAAGTAGATGTTGACCGTCTTGTCCTCGGCGGCGGACGCACCGCCGCATAGCGCCGAAAGGCCAAGCATCGAAGCGGCAAGCAAGGCAAGACGGCGCATGGCAAACACCTCTTTGCGGGTCGGGATGGCGGCAAGACTGCCCGACGCGGCCACCATCGACAAACGGCGTTTTATCGATCCATACTTGACAAAAACTCATCTGTTGCCATGTCATCCGCCCCATGAAGCTTCCGTCCCTCAACGCGATCCGGGCTTTCGAAGCGGCGGCGCGGCTGCGCAGCTTCAAGAGCGCCGCCGATGAGTTGCGGCTGACGCCCTCGGCCGTAAGCCGGCACATCCGCTCGCTGGAACAGGCGCTGGGCACCGACCTATTCGAGCGCGGCATCCGGCAGGTGACACTGACGCCGAAAGCCACCCACTATGCCCGCAGGCTTTCCACCGCTTTCAGGTCGATCGAAAATGCCACGGAGGAAATGGATAGCCATGGCCGGCCGGAAGCCGCCAGACGCGCCTCGCTGTCGATCAACGCCACCTTCATGAACCTGTGGCTCGCCGATCGCCTGCCGCAATTCCGCGCCGAGCATCCCGACTGCGAGCTCGATGTGGCGATCCATGACGATGAAAACCGGGGCGGCAATCCGAGCGCGGACCTGCGCGTGCTGTTCACGGCCGACACCGATCCGTCACTGGTGCAGCTCGTTGCGCTGGCGGTGTTTCCTGTCTGCGCGCCGTCGCTTCTGGAGGGGCCGCAGGCGCCGAAAAGACCGGCCGATCTGGCAAGGTGCCGGCTGCTGCACGAAAACACCACCGCCTGGTGGGAGGAATGGTTCGAGAAGGAAGGGCTGACCGGGCTCGACGCCAGATCCGGCCCGATTTTCCACGACCCGGCGCTGGCGGTGCGCGAGGCCGTCAACGGCGGCGGCGTGGCGCTGATCGACAACATCATGGCGCAGGACCTGCTGGCCAGCGGCCGATTGGTGGCGCCGTTCAGAGGGCGTCACGCAATCGCGCAAAGCTATTGCCTACAACAGAGGTCGGGCAGCCGAAGCACGGCAAGCATCAGGCTGTTTCGCAAATGGCTGCTCGCGGAGATCGACGAGCACAAGCGGGTGATGGGGCTGGCCTGAGGCCTCGCGCGACTCCCCCTCAAGTCCCAGCCGAATAGGCCGCGATCGCCGCCATATTCACGATGTCGCTATCCTTCGCATTCAGCGACACGATCTGCACCGGCTTGTTCAGCCCGACCAGCAGCGGGCCGATGACTGTCGAGCCGCCGAGTTCCTGCAGCATCTTGGTCGAGATCGAGGCCGAGTGGAAGGCCGGCATGATCAGCACATTGGCCGGGCCGGTCAGCCTTATGAACGGGTATTGCGCCATGGCGCGGGCGTTGAGCGCGACATCGGCGGCCATTTCGCCGTCATACTCGAAATCGACACGCCGCTTGTCGAGGATGCGCACCGCTTCCTGGACGCGCTCGGAACGCTCGCCCTGCGGGTGGCCGAAGGTGGAATAGGCAAGCATGGCGAGCCTCGGCTCGTAGCCCATGCGGCGGGCAAAGCCTGCCGCTTCCTCGGCGATGTCGGCGATCTGCTCGGCGTTGGGCATGTCGTGCACGGCGGTGTCGGCGACGAGCACCGTCTTGCCGCGCGCCAGCACGATCGAAACGCCGATGACGCGGTGGCCGGGCTTGGCGTCGATGACGCGCCTGATGTCGTCGAGCGCGGTCGAATAGTTGCGGGTCACGCCGGTGACGATGCCGTCGGCGTCGCCCAGCGCCACCATGCAGGCGGCGAAGTGGTTGCGGTCGTTGTTGATCAGGCGCTGGCAGTCGCGGAACAGGAAGCCTTTGCGCTGCATGCGCTCGTAGAGATAGTCGGTGTAGATGCCGTTGCGGCGCGACAGGCGGGCATTGATGATCTCGATGCCCTGCTTGTTCAGATCGATGCCGGCGTGCTTGGCATTTTCCTTGATGACGTCGTCGCGGCCGAGCAGGATCGCCGTGCCGAGCTTCTGGTTCACATAGGAGACGGCGGCGCGCATCACCTGCTCCTCCTCGCCCTCGGCGAAGACGATGCGCTTGGGCTGGCGGCGCACGCGGTCATAGATGCGCTGCAGCGTCGAGGCGATCGGGTCGCGGCGGGCGGACAGTTCCTGCGCGTAGCGGTCGAGGTCGAGGATCGGCTTGCGCGCGACGCCCGACTCCATCGCCGCCTTGGCCACGGCGAGTGGAATGGCCGAGATCAGGCGCGGATCGAACGGCACCGGGATGATGTAGTTGGGACCGAATTTCGGCCGGTTGCCCTGATAGGCGGCGGCGACGTCGTCAGGCACGTCCTGGCGCGCCAGTTCGGCGAGCGCGCGGGCAGCTGCGATCTTCATGTCGTCATTGATGGTGGTGGCCCTGACATCCAGCGCGCCGCGGAAGATGTAGGGAAAACCGAGCACGTTGTTGACCTGGTTCGGATAGTCCGACCGGCCCGTCGCCATGATGGCGTCGGTGCGGATCTCGGCCACTTCCTCAGGCGTGATCTCCGGATCGGGATTGGCCATAGCGAAGATGATCGGGTTCTTGGCCATGGACTGCACCATGGCCGTCGTCAGCGCGCCCTTGGCCGACAGGCCGAGGAAGACATCGGCGCCATCGAGCGCCTCGGCCAGCGAACGCGTGTCGGTTTTCACCGCATGCGCCGACTTCCACTGGTTCATGCCTTCGGTGCGGCCCTGGAAGACCACGCCCTTCGTATCGCACAGGATGATGTTTTCCGGCGCGAAGCCCATCGCCTTCATCAGCTCGATGCAGGCGATGCCGGCCGCGCCGGCGCCGTTGCAGACCAGCTTGGTGGTCTTCATGTCGCGGCCGGTGATCTCCAGCGCGTTGATCAGGCCGGCGGCGGAGATGATGGCAGTGCCGTGCTGGTCGTCGTGGAAGACGGGGATGTCCATCAATTCGCGCAGGCGCTGCTCGATGATGAAGCATTCCGGCGCCTTGATGTCCTCCAGATTGATGCCGCCGAACGAGGGGCCGAGGAAGCGCACGCAATTGATGAACTCGTCGGCGTCCTCCGTGTCGACTTCCAGGTCGATGGAATCGACATCGGCGAAGCGCTTGAACAGCACCGACTTGCCTTCCATGACCGGCTTCGACGCCAGCGCGCCGAGATTGCCGAGGCCGAGGATGGCGGTGCCGTTGGAAATGACGGCGACCATATTGCCGCGCGTCGTGTAGTCGAAGGCGCGGCTTGGGTCCTCAGCGATGGCGCGCACGGGAACGGCGACGCCAGGCGAATAGGCGAGGCTCAAATCGCGCTGCGTCGTCATCGGCTTGGTGGCGACGATCTCGAGCTTGCCGGGGCGGCCCATGGCGTGGAATTCGAGCGCTTCCTGCGCGCTGACCGACGGACCGCTGTTTTCGGTTTTTCTTGCCATGATGCTTTTGATTTCCTCGCCATTGCGGCACCTCCTTGGGAGCGGGTGCCTTGCAGGCTTCGAATTAAGACTACGCGCGGCGCGCTGTAAACCGCCAAGCTCGGCAAAGCTGCTTCAACGCGAACGGGGCGTGTCGAAGGTCGCTGCGCGCAGTCACGCTGCCGAATCTTGGGTGCCACTTGCAGGCCGTCGTCCCCTGCTTTTCGAGGCGCCGGCATTAAACCCGGCCGCCACATCTGCTAGCGTGCCGCGCCATGAACATGCACAGCCCCAGCGAACCCGACGCCCCCGAGGTGATCACGCCGCCGCAGCCCGGCACGGCGGGTGTGACGCCGATGATGGAGCAGTTCATCGAGATCAAGGCGGCGAACCCGGATTCGCTGCTGTTCTACCGCATGGGCGATTTCTACGAACTGTTCTTCGACGACGCAGAGAAAGCGAGCCGGGCGCTGGGCATCGTGCTGACCAAGCGCGGCAAGCATCAGGGCCACGACATTCCCATGTGCGGCGTGCCGGTGCATGCGGCGGATGATTATCTGCAGAAGCTGATCGGCCAGGGGTTCCGCGTTGCCGTCTGCGAGCAGATCGAGGATCCGGCCGAGGCCAAGAAACGCGGCTCGAAATCGGTGGTGCGCCGTGACGTGGTGCGGCTGGTCACGCCCGGCACCATCACCGAGGACAAATTGCTGGCGCCCTCGGAATCGAGCTTTCTGATGGCGCTGGGGCGGGTGAAGGGCGGCAGCGAGCACGCCTTTGCTCTGGCCTGGATCGACATCTCCACCGGCGCTTTCCGCGTCGCCGAGACTACCGCCGACCGGCTGCTCGCCGACATCTTCCGCGTCGATCCGCGCGAGCTGATCCTGGCCGAACCTGTGTTTTACGATCCCGAGTTGAAGCCTGTGTTCGACGTGCTTGGCCGCGTCGCCAACCCGCAGCCGCCGAGCCTGTTCGATTCGGCCTCGGCCACGGGACGCATCGCGCGCTTCTTCGATGTCGCGACCCCCGACAGTTTCGGCACTTTTTCGCGCGCCGAACTGTCGGCGATCTCAGGCGCCATCGCCTATGTCGAGAAGACGCAGAAGGCCGAGCGGCCGCCTTTGTCACGCCCCGAGCGCGAGGAGCAGGGCTCGACGCTGTTCATCGATCCGGCGACGCGCGGTAATCTGGAACTGCTGCGCACGCTGTCCGGCAGCCGCGAAGGCTCTCTGTTCAAGGCGATCGACCGCACGGTGACCGGCGGCGGCGCAAGGCTGCTCGCCGACCGCCTGATGGCGCCGCTGACCGACCCGGCCGCGATCTGCGCACGCCTGGACTCGGTGTCGTTCTTCCGCTCGGAAACCCGGCTCTGCCAGGCGGTGCGCACAAGCCTGAAGAGCGTCGCCGACATGCCGCGCGCGCTGTCCAGGCTGGCGCTCAATCGCGGCGGCCCGCGCGATCTCGGCGCGCTGCGCGCCGGCTTCGAGGCGGCGGGCGCGATCGCCGATATCTTTGCCGTGGCCACCCTGCCCCAGGAGCTTACGGCTGCGTTGGCCGCCATCAAGGCTTTGCCCGAGGCACTTGCCGGACACCTGGCGCAGGCGCTGGGCGAGGAACTGCCGCTGCTGAAACGCGACGGCGGCTTCGTGCGTGGCGGTTACCATCCGGAACTCGACGAGATGCGGGCGCTGCGCGACGAATCGCGCAAGGTGATCGCCGGGCTGGAGCGCTCGCTGATCGAGGAGACCGGCATCCGCTCGCTGAAGATCCGGCACAACAACGTGCTCGGCTACTATATCGAGGTGACCGCCAACCATCACGCTGTCATGACCGGCAGCGACGGCGCCAAGGCGCGCTTCATCCACCGCCAGACCATGGCTAACGCCATGCGGTTCACCACGACGGAGCTTGCCGGACTGGAGACCAAGATCGCCAATGCGGCAGACCGGGCGCTCAGCATCGAACTGGCGGCCTTCGACACGCTGACGGCGGAAGCGGTCGGCGAGGCCGGGGCGATCCGCGCCGGCGCCGACGCGCTGGCCGTAATCGACGTGTCGGCGGCACTTGCGCTGCTTTCGGAGAGCGAGGCCTGGTGCCGGCCTGTCGTGGATGCCAGCCTGGCCTTCGAGATATCGGGCGGCAGGCATCCTGTCGTGGAGCAGGCGCTGCGCCGTTCGGGCGAAGGGCCGTTCGTCGCCAATGATTGCGACCTGTCGCCGGAAGGCGGCGCCAGGAACGGCGCGATCTGGCTGCTGACCGGCCCCAACATGGGCGGTAAGTCGACATTCCTGCGCCAGAACGCGCTGATCGCCATTCTGGCCCAGACCGGTTCCTTCGTGCCGGCGGCATCAGCCCATATCGGTGTGGTCGATCGCCTGTTCTCGCGCGTCGGCGCCTCCGACGACCTGGCGCGCGGCCGCTCGACCTTCATGGTCGAGATGGTCGAGACGGCGGCGATCCTCAACCAGGCTGGCGAGCGGGCACTCGTCATCCTCGACGAGATCGGCCGCGGCACCGCCACCTTCGACGGCCTGTCGATCGCCTGGGCGGCGGTGGAATATCTGCACGAGAAGAACCGCTGCCGGGCGATCTTCGCCACGCATTTCCACGAGATGACCTCGCTCGCCGGCAAGCTGGCGCGGCTTCACAACGTCACCATGCGGGTCAAGGAATGGGAAGGCGACGTCGTCTTCCTGCACGAGGTCGGCAAGGGCGCGGCCGACCGTTCCTACGGCGTCCAGGTGGCGCGGCTCGCCGGCCTGCCGGAAGCGGTGGTCGACCGGGCCAAGGCGGTGCTGCACCAGCTGGAGGAAGGCGAGGTTTCCGGCAAGACCAACCGGCTGGTCGACGACCTGCCACTGTTTTCGGTCGCCGTGAAGCGCGAAGCGCCAAAGCCGGTGAAGAGCGACGCGCTGGGCGCGGCGCTCGGCGAGATCAATCCCGACGAAATGACGCCAAGGGAAGCGCTGGAGGCGCTTTACCGACTGAAGGGAATGGCCGGCAAAAGCTAGGCCGTGCCCGGCTGCCGAACAGCCCGTGGTTGCCGTTACTCCCGGCTTTGCCTGGATGCGCATCTGGTCTAAGCTCCTGCCCTGCGGTGCAACGTCCTGCGGGGGATTGCCATGGCAACCATTTCAAGTCCGGGGCATCCCGATTGCAGCATCGACTGCCCGGGATCGGGATACGCGGTTTTCGTCGACCCCTACGGTCCCTGCATGGCGGGCTGCGACCAGGACGAATTCTCCACGGCCATGATCAACCTGTTTCGCAATCAGGACAGGATTTCGAGCCTGTCCGGCCGGGTCGTCGGCGTGAAGGGCGCGGTGCTCGCGCGCATGGCGCTGGCTATTCGCGGCTTCGCGCCGGATGAAACCGCCGACGACCGGAACTGGCTAGAACGGCTGGTGATCGAACGGGGCGATGAGCGTTTCAGCGCCGAATGGCGGCAACAAAGCCTGTCCGAGGTCATCGAGACGCTGGCCGCGGCGACGGGCCGGCAGATCCCAAGAGCAGCTTAGCGAGCCTGTCGTCATGGACTGGCAGACGATCAATGGCTGGATTTCCTGGACCTCGCTCGGGCGAGTACGCAATTCATTCCTGTCGAAAGCGTTGACGGCCCTTTCGCTTGCCGCCTTCGTGCTCGCCAACGCCGCGCCAAAGCTCGAGGAAGCCGGCATGGACATGGATTCGGCCCGCTTCGTCTTCTGGGGCGGCTTCGTCTTCCTGGCCGGTTACCTGTCTTTCGCTCTTCTGGCGCCGATCGAGTTCCGGAGAGCCGGCGAAATCGACGAGATCGTCGGCCGCATGGGCGGCCTTGCCGACTGGAATTTCTTCCAGTCCCGGCTGTTGCTTGCGACCAACCTGCTTCAGTCGATGCAAGGCGCCGTATATCTCAATCCGCCCGAGGGAGCGATGATGTTCCTGCGCCAGCAGATCGATATGGCCAAGAAGCTGAAATCGGGCGATTCCTGGGACGACAGCGCCAAAAGCCTCTATCACGCCGACCTCAATCTGCGGCAGTACCGGCGCCCGATCTATCGCATGGCGGTTGCCCTGCTGCTGGCGATCGGTGCGCTCACCGTGATCTATCCGACCTTGAAGAACATCGCCCTGGCCCTGGTCCATTTCTGACGAGCCCGAGGCCCGTTCAGATCATCTCCAGCCCACGCTTGCGGGTGGGCGGCGGGAAGGCACGGTCGAGATCGGCGATGTCTTCGCCGGTAAGTCCGATGTCGAGCGCGGCAAAATTCTCGCGCACATGCTCCTGGCTGCTGGCCTTGGGGATGGCGATGACGCCCTCCTGCCGCATCACCCAGGCCAGGGCGATCTGTGCCGCGGTCGCATCGTGTCGGGCAGCTATGGCTTCAAGCCTGCCATTATTCGCCAGCGCGCCCTGTTCCACCGGCGAATAGGCCATCAGCGGAATGCCACGCTTCCGGCTCCAGGGCGCCAGATCGAATTCGAGCCCGCGCCGCACGAGATTGTAGAGCACCTGGTTGGTCTGGACATTGGCGCCCTCAGGCAGACCAACCAGTTCCTCCATGTCGTCGGTGTCGAAATTGCTGACGCCCCAGTGGCGGATCTTGCCGGCCTTCTTCAAGGCCTCGAAGGCATCGACCGTCTCACCCAGGGGCACGCTGCCCGGCCAATGCAGGAGATAGAGATCGATGCAGTCGGTCGCGAGGCGCTTGAGACTGCTTTCGCAGGCGCGTTGCACGCCCGCGCGCGAAGCGTTCGACGGCAGCACTTTCGAGACCAGGAAGACTTCGGCGCGACGGCCGGCAATAGCCTCGGCCACGACCTCCTCGGCACCGCCGCTGGCATACATTTCGGCGGTATCGATCAGCGTCATGCCGAGATCGAGACCAAGCCTGAGCGCGTTGACCTCCTGGACGCGGCGGCGCGAATCCTCGCCCATCTTCCACGTGCCCTGGCCGAGAACCGGTATGGTTTCGCCGCAGGGCAGCGTGGTGGTTCTCATGATCGATGGCATGGCTGGCTCCCGTTGGAGCAGGATCGCATCACAGGCCGGGCGGGAAATCCAGAGGCGTTCTCGCCGCGGCCGCTTTGCGATGCGAGGCTATTTCGCCGGATGGGCGGCGAGCCAATCCTGCATCTGCTTGATCTCGGCTTCCTGCGCGGCGATGACGCCTTCGGCGAGCTTGCGGATTTCGGGATCCTTGCCGTTGGCGAGCTCGACCTTGGCCATGTCGATGGCGCCCTGGTGGTGCGGAATCATACCGCGCACGAAATCGACATCGGCATTGCCGGTATAGTCGATCATCATGTCGCCATGCATCTTGTCCATCGCTGCCTTGTAGCCTTCGGTCGAAGGGCTGGTGGCATCCGTCGCCATGCCGGCCATGTCGTGTTTCATCTCCTCGCTCTGCGCCGGAACGCTTTCGAGGAAGACGGCGAGCAGCATTCCGGCCGCCATCAGCAAAAGCACGAGTTTCTTAGCCAAGGTCATTCATGATCTCCTGTTGTCTGGGTTTCGTATTTGGGGGTTTGGATCAGAGTTTCAACGTCCGCAGCCGCAATGCGTTTGCTATGACCGAGACCGAGGACAGGCTCATGGCCGCTGCTGCCAGCATCGGCGACAGAAGCGTGCCGGTGAGCGGATAGAGGACGCCGGCCGCGACCGGCACGCCAAGCACGTTGTAGAGGAAGGCGAAGAACAGGTTCTGCCTGATATTGCGGATGGTCGCCCGGGCCAGCGTGCGTGCCCGCACGATGCCGTTGAGATCGCCCTTGACCAGCGTGATGCCCGCGCTTTCGACCGCCACATCGGCCCCGGTGCCCATGGCGATGCCGACATCGGCGGCGGCCAGGGCCGGCGCGTCGTTGACGCCGTCGCCGGCCATGGCGACGCCCTTGCCCTTGCCGCGCAATTCTTCGACCAGAGCCGCCTTCTGTTCCGGCAGCAGGCCGGCGCGAACCTCGTCAATGCCGAGCTTCCCGGCAATCGCCCGGGCCGTGCGCTCATTGTCGCCGGTCGCCATGATGATCCTCAAGCCGCCGCCATGCAGCGCCTTGATCGCCTCGGCGGTGGTCGCCTTGACCGGATCGGCGACCGCGAGGATGCCGGCCAGCCTGCCGCCGACAGCGACGAACATTGCCGTCTTGCCATCACCCTGCAGCGCCTGCGCGTTCGCGAGAATCGGGGAAATGTCGACGCCGAGATCGTGCATCATCGCAGCATTGCCGAGCGCGACCTTGTTGCCCGAGACCGTGCCGGAGACGCCCTTGCCGGTGACCGCCTCGAAGCCGACAGCTTCGGCGACGGCCATGCCGCGCTGAACAGCGCCTTCGACGATTGCCTCGGCCAGCGGGTGCTCCGAGCCCTTCTCCAGGCCCGCCGCTAGCGCCAGCAATTCGCCTTCGGAAAAGCCGCTGGCGGCGATAACATCGGTCAGTTTCGGCCGGCCCTCGGTCAATGTGCCGGTCTTGTCGATGATCAGCGTGTCGACGGAAGCGAAGCGTTCGAGCGCGGCCGCCTCCTTGATCAGCACGCCGGCATGCGCGCCGCGCCCGGTGGCGGTCATGATCGACATCGGCGTGGCGAGGCCGAGCGCACAGGGGCAGGCAATGATCAGCACCGATACCGCCGAGACGATGGCGAAGATCAGGCTGGGCTCGGGACCGAAGGCCGCCCAAGCGAAGAAAGCCGCGATGGCGACAAGCACGACGGCGGGGACAAAGTAGAAGGAAACACGGTCGGCCAGACCTTGGATCGGGGCACGCGAGCGCTGTGCCTTGGCGACGAGCTCGACGATGCGCGACAGTGTGGTCTCGGCGCCAACGCGCTCGGCGCGCATGATCAGCGAGCCGTTCTTGTTGAGCGTGCCGCCGGTGAGCGCATCGCCCTCGGCTTTCTCGACCGGAAGCGGCTCGCCCGTGATCATCGATTCGTCGATTGAGGAACGCCCCTCCAGCACGATGCCGTCGACAGGCACGGCTTCGCCCGGCCGGATGCGCAGGCGTTCGCCGGCCTTGACGCTGTCGAGCGGCACGTCGCTTTCACTGCCGTCCTGCGCGATGCGGCGCGCGGTCTTCGGCGCGAGATCAAGCAAGGCGCGGATCGCCGATCCGGTCTTTTCGCGGGCGCGCAACTCCAGCACCTGGCCAAGGAAAACCAGGGCGACAATGACGGCTGCGGCCTCGAAATAGACCGGCACCCCGCCGCCATGGACGCGGAACTGGTGCGGGAAGATGTCGGGAAACAGCGTCGCGACAATGCTGTAGAGATAGGCCGCGCCGACACCCAGCGAGATCAGCGTC
Organism: Mesorhizobium sp.; assembly: GCF_017306585.1. GTDB lineage: Bacteria > Pseudomonadota > Alphaproteobacteria > Rhizobiales > Rhizobiaceae > Mesorhizobium. The sequence goes on from NZ_JAFKIC010000120.1 coordinate 40,956, forward strand.
CACATGTTGGGACTGCGATTCAGGATCGAGCTCCAGCCGCGATGGAAGAACGGCAGGGCGGCCCACAACACCACCGGGCTCGCCAGAACGAGTTCCAGCCAGGTTTTGGCCCGGTTGCTGATCAGCGTTTCAAAGCTCAGGCCGACCATCGGCGCCATGGCAATGACCAGCAGCGGCACAGACAGGACGGCACTCACCCAGAACCGCCTGGTGAAATCGACCAGTTCGGGATTTGGCCCCTCGTCGCCAGACGGCACGCCCATCGGCTCCAGCGCCATGCCGCAGATCGGGCACGAGCCGGGCTTGTCCCTGATCACCTCGGGATGCATCGGGCAGGTGTATTGCGTGCCCTTGGGCATCGGCGCCGGCTCCGGCCTGTCGCCAAGATAGTTCTGCGGTGCGGCCTCGAACTTCGCCTTGCAGCCGGCGGAGCAGAAATAGAAGCCCTGGCCTTCATGGCGGACAAAGTGCTTGGCCGTGGCGCGGTCGACGCTCATGCCGCAAACAGGATCGGTGGCCGTCAGATAGTTCTCCGGCTCGGCCTGGAACTTCGAGCGGCAGCGCTCGCTACAGAAGTGATAGAGCGCGCCGCCATGCTCCGATGTCGGCTTGCCCGCGGCCGGATCAACGGTCATGCCGCAGACAGGGTCGCGCGAGACCGCCTCCGCCGTCGCGCCTTTCGGCGCACAACAGCTGCCATGCGCGCCATGGGAGTGGTGGTCGTGGTCTGAATGCGCCATTTCAAAATGCCTTAATGTGACTGCTTCGGCTCCGAGGTAGTGCTTCCAGTAACTGGAAGGTCAAGGGCTGTTTTGCTTTTCCTGTTTCAAGCACTGCGAAAATCGCCCCAGTCCCCCTGCACAAGCGTGCGGGCGGTGTTAAAAGCCGGGCTGCCGATGTCATTCGCCGCCTTACATTCACCCCGTTAGATTCCGGTCGACAATGAAGTGCCTGGTCATAAATCTCGATCGGTCCCCTGATCGGCTTGTCCATATGACGGCCGAGTTCAACCGCATCGGCACCGCCTTCGAGCGCGTCGTGGCTGTCGATGGGTACAGCCATCCCGAACTCGAACAGCAGCCTCAGCACCCGATGTACGGAGCGCGTCAGTTGTCGAGCAGCGAAATCGCCTGTTTGCACAGTCATCGCGCCTGCTGGTCGATCATCAGCCGGGGCGACGCCCCCCACGGCGCTGTCTTCGAGGACGACGTGGTCTTCTCGGCGAATGCCGGCCACTTGCTTTCCGGCAGCGGCTGGATTCCTGCCGACGCCGACATCGTCAAACTGGAAACGTACTTCAGGAAGACCACGATTCATCGGACAGGGATTCCAGCCGGTCATGGTTTCTCCACGTTCAGGCTCTTCAAGTTCCATCCGGGAACCGGAGGCTACATCATCTCCAGACAAGCCGCTCGCGATCTTCTCGACGCTACAGAGAAGATGAATTTCACAGCCGATGATCTGGTCTTCAATCCGGCGTTCTCGAACCTCTCCAGCAGAACGATATACCAGCTTGCCCCCGCCCTGTGCGCACAGGGTCAGTTCGTCGACTCCATGGCAGCGGGATTGCCAAGTCTGCTCGACCAGGAGCGTGAGACCAAATGGGCTTCCAGCGGACTGGCGACGAAACGCCGCCGGCCGGTGGGTGAAAGGCTCAGGACCGAGACCGGGCGAATCCTGGAATGGGTCGCCGATTTCTGCAAATTTCGCCGACGGGCGATCATCCCTCTCGATCCGCCGGCGCCGAGGGACTGACCCCGGCTTGCCCATGTCATGGCAGCTAAAGTTCTCCCAGAAATAGTTCGCAACCCCGGTTGTCCGACATGGTAGAGAACACCCCGCTCCCGGTGGGAAATGCATCGGCTATGAAGTGCCTGTCGTCACGCTTGACGGGCCTCGATCCACCCGGGGCGAAAGAGGAACTCTGTATACAAATTTTTCGTCTATCGCACCGTGTAATATTCAAGTAATATCTAATCTATAGACCGTTTTAATTCTTCAATCCTGATTTCTGCAAGACCCACCCAGAGACGGCCACCAAAAACATACCAAAACCTGCGTTAGCGGCTTCTATATATCCGCGAGTAAAGACTTTCGTGCCAAAATGAAATGCCTGGTTATCAATCTCGATCGCTCTCCGGACCGGCTCGCCCACATGACCGCCGAGTTTGCCCGCATCGGCATCCCTTTCGAGCGGGTCGTGGCGGTCGATGCAAGGCAACATCCAGGACTCACGCAGCAACGCCAGCATCCAAGGTACGCCGTACAGCCTTTATCGGGCAGTGAGATCGCCTGCCTGCACAGCCATCGCGCCTGCTGGACCATCATTGCCCAGGGCGAGGCCCCTCATGGCGCCGTCTTCGAGGACGACATCGTGTTTTCCGCGAAAGCCGGAGCGTTGCTCGCCGATACGAGTTGGGTTCCGGCCGATGCCGACATCGTCAAGCTGGAGACGTTCTTCCATACCACTGTGATCCAGCGCGAGCGGTTTCCCATCGGCCACGGCTTTTCGATGTTCCGGCTCCGCAAGAATCATATAGGGGCCGGAGGATATTTGCTATCCAGACAGACAGCCCGCGAGCTCCTGCTGGCGACCACAGAGATCAACGTAGCGGTGGACAATCTCATTTTTGATCCGGCGTTCGAGACGTCGACCAGCAAAACGATATACCAGCTTGTTCCCGCCCTTTGCGCGCAGGAACAGTTCATAGGCGCGAGGCTGCCCAGCCTGCTTGCGCCGGAACGGGATGCCGCTTGGCTTGCAAGCGGACTTGCGGTCAAACGCAGGAAACCGGCCATGGCGAGGATCGGCAGGGAGACCTCGCGGACAGCGCGCTGGGTTGCGGATTTCTGCAGGTTCCGACGGCAAATTGTCGTCCCGCTTGGCGCGATCGAGGCTGAAGGCTAACTGGACGGCCTGACGGACAAACCAGTCCACCACACTGAATATGTCTTGAGAAATGAAGTACCTGCTTATCAATCTCGATCGGTCTCCCGAGCGGCTTCAACATATGACGGCCGAGTTCACCCGGATCGGCATCGGGTTTGAGCGGGTTGCGGGGGTCGATGCCATGGACCATCCGGATCTGGTCCTACAACCGCAACACGCCATCCACGCCAACCGGCCGCTTTCGGGAAGCGAGATCGCCTGCCTGCATAGCCATCGTGAGTGCTGGAAGATCATCGCGCGGGGCGACGCGCCATACGGCGCCGTATTCGAGGACGACATGGTCTTCTCCGCCAGGGCTGGAGTGTTGCTTGCCGACATGGAGTGGGTGCCCGCCGACGCCGACGTCGTGAAGCTGGAGACCTTCTTTTCCAGAACCGTGGTGCAAAGAAGAAAAGCCTCCGCCGGGCATGGCTTTTCCACGACAAGGCTGCACAAGGGCCATCCTGGGGCTGGCGGCTATCTCCTTTCGCGGCGAATGGCGTGCGATTTCCTCGCGGCGACAGAAGGCCTCAACATCGCCGTCGATGACCTCATATTCAATCCTGTCTTTTCCGCGGGAAGAGCGACCTACCAGCTGATGCCTGCCTTGTGCGCGCAGGACCAGTTCGTCGGCGAAAGGCTGCCGAGCCTGCTTGACCGGGAGCGGGACGCGGCGCGGATGGCGAGCGGGCTTATGACCAAATACAGGAGCCCTGCAATTGTCAGGATCGCAAGGGAAGCTCGGCGTACCATGAGGTGGGCCGCCGACTTCTGCAGGCTACGGCGACAGATCATAGTCCCCCTCGATCGGGTTGAACCATCGGCTGGAGCCGGCCGATTTCAAGTCGAGTCGACCTGAAACCTGAGTCCGCTCTCAATCAAAGAGATAGAGCAAACGAAAACCCTTTGTCCGAGAAAGCCGCTCAGCACTTTTCGGCACCATTCTCGACGCCGGCAGGCCCCATACCCAGCGCCGCGAAAACGCGCTATAGACGTTGCCCAGAAGGCAGCGCCGACCGGGACCTATGGCGAAAGTCTCCCTGAAGCTCGTTGAACTGATCGACGGCGAAGCGTTGCGCCCCCGATATGGGCGCGCTGACACTGTAACCGCAAGCGACGGCTCCGGGCGGCCGCCCGCGCCGGCTCGCAGCGGCTTCTCAAGGCCCGCCTCGCCGAAGGCCGCAAGATATCCGTCGCCATGCCGCGGCAGGATGGCGGCGGCATGGCCGGGGTGTTCTTCTCAAGGCTTCGCGGTAAACTCAATTCCCTGACCCGGTCGAACATGAGGTGCCTGGTTATCAATCTCGATCGGTCTGCCGAACGGCTCGCCCATGTTACGGCGCAGTTCGCGCTCATCGGCGTCGCCTTCGAACGGGTTCAGGCGATCGACGCCCAGGATCGGCCCGAACTCGATCATCTGCCTCAGCATGTCCGGTATGAAAAACGGCTGCGCCTTACCTCAGGCGAGATCGCCTGCCTGCTCAGCCACAGGGCCTGCTGGACAATCATAGCGCAGGGCGACGCTCCCTTTGGTGCCATTTTCGAAGACGATATTGTCTTTTCCAGCAAGGCCAGCGCATTGATCGGCAATGCCGACTGGATCCCGGCCGATGCCGATATCATCAAGCTGGAAACCTTCTTCTGGAATCCGTTAGTCGGACGAAAACGCATCCCTGCCGGGGCGCATTTTTCCTTGTTCCGGCTCTACGCAGAACACGTCGGAACCGGAGGGTACATCGTTTCGAAACGGGCGGCGCGCAACCTCATCGACGCGACCAGGGAGATCAGCGTCGCGGTGGACGATCTCGTGTTCAACCCGATCTACCAGCCGCCGCCCCGCAAGACGGTCTATCAGATGGTTCCAGCGCTCTGCATCCAGGATCATTTGCTTGGCGACAAGGCGTTCGGATTGCCAAGCCTGCTCAAGCAGCCCCGGGACGCCCAATGGGCCGCTGTCGAGGTCGTGCAAAAACCCAGAAAGACGGCCGCAGGGCGCGTCAAGGCAGAATTCGCGCGGGTCGTTCAGCGCGTTGCCTATTTCTGCCTGCAGCGGCAAAAGATGGCCATTCCCTTCGATCGACCCGATGCCAAGGACTAGCCAGCCCAAAGCGGGCTTTCGCCGCCCCATACCCACAGCCGAAAAAACAAGCTATAGACGCCGCCGAAAAGGCGAGGCCAACCGGCACTGATGGCACGAATCTCCCTGAAGCTTGATGAACTGATCGACGGCGAAGCCTTGCGCCGCCAGATGAGCGCGCTGACGGTCGCAACGGCGGGCGACGGTTCCGGACCGGCCGCCCGCGCCGGCGTGCTGCAGCTTCTCAAGGCCCGGCTCGCCGAAGGCCGCAAGATCGCCGAAGCCATGCTGAGGCAGGACGGTGGCGGCAATGCCTGCGCCGAACGGCTGTCGCATCTCATGGATGAACTGATCCGGGCGCTCTATGATTTCGCCGCGACGCATGTCTACAGGGTGAAGAACCCCTCGGCGGCGGAACGCATGGCGGTCGTTGCCGTCGGCGGCTATGGTCGCGGCACGCTGGCGCCGGGATCCGATATCGATCTGTTGTTCCTGCTGCCCTACAAGCAGACGCCCTGGGGCGAACAGATCGTCGAGTACATGCTCTACATGCTGTGGGACATGGGGCTGAAGGTCGGCCACGCCACCCGCAACATCGATGAGTGCCTCAGGTTGTCGCGCACCGACATCACCATCCGCACCTCGATCCTCGAGGCTCGCTTCCTGTGGGGCGAGAGCAAGCTCTATGACGAATTGATGCTGCGCTTCGACCACGAGGTGGTGCGCACGACAGGGCCGGAATATGTCCAGGCCAAGCTCGCCGAACGCGACGAGCGGCACGCCAAGGCCGGTGAAAGCCGCTATCTGGTCGAGCCCAATGTCAAGGACGGCAAGGGCGGCCTGCGCGACCTCCAGACGCTGTTCTGGATCGGCAAATATTTCTACCGCGTACGCACCGGCGAGGAGCTGGTGGAAAAAGGCGTCTTCACCGAGGCCGAATACCGCGAATTCCAGAAGGCCGAGGATTTCCTCTGGGCGGTGCGCTGCCATATGCATTTCCTGACCGGCAAGGCCGAGGAGCGGCTGCATTTCGATATCCAGCGCGAGATCACCGAACGGCTGGGTTATACCAGCCATCCAGGCCTGTCGGCGGTCGAGCGCTTCATGAAGCACTACTTCCTGGTCGCCAAGGATGTCGGCGACCTCACACGCATCTTCTGCGCCGCGCTCGAGGAGGAGCAGGCCAAGCACGTGCCGGGCTTCAACCGCATCTTCCTCACCTTCCAGCGGCGCAAGCGCAAGCTCGCCGGCACGTCCGACTTCATCGTCGACAACCACCGCATCAACATCGCCGATGACGGCGTTTTCGAGCGCGACCCGGTCAATCTGCTCCGGCTGTTCTGGTTCGCCGACAAGCACGGGCTGGAATTCCATCCCGACGCACTGAAGCTGCTGACGCGGTCGCTCGGCCTGGTCAACAAATCGCTGCGGCGCGACGAGGAGGCCAACCGGCTGTTCCTCGACATCCTGACCTCGGACCGCAACGCCGAGCTCAATCTGCGTCGCATGAACGAGGCCGGGCTGCTCGGCAGGCTGATCCCCGATTTCGGCAAGATCGTCGCCATGATGCAGTTCTCGATGTACCACCACTATACGGTGGACGAGCACCTGATCCGCTGCATCGGCGTGCTGGCCGAGATCGAGCGCGGCGACGGCGAGAAGATCCATCCGCTGTCGCACTCGTTGATGCCGGGCCTGAAGAAGAGCCGCGAGGCGCTCTATGTCGCCGTGCTTCTGCACGACATCGCCAAGGGCCGGCCGGAAGACCATTCCGAGGCCGGCGCCAGGATCGCGCGGCGTATCTGCCCGCATATGGGGCTCTCGGCAGCCGACACCGAAACGGTAGCCTGGCTGGTCGAGAACCATCTGGTCATGTCGATGACGGCGCAGACGCGCGACCTCAACGACCGCAAGACCATCGAGGATTTCGCCTCGATCGTGCAGTCGGTCGAGCGGCTGAAGCTGCTGCTGATCCTCACGGTGTGCGACATCAGGGGCGTCGGTCCGGGCGTCTGGAACGGCTGGAAGGGCCAGTTGCTGCGCACGCTCTACTACGAAACCGAACTGCTCCTCACCGGCGGCTTCTCGGAGGTCTCGCGCGCGGAGCGCACGGCCGCCGCGCGCGAACATCTGGCCGAGGCGCTCGCCGACTGGCCCGACAAGCAGCGCAAACGCTATGTCGGGCTGCACTATGAGAATTACCTGCTGACCGTCGACCTGCCGGACCAGCTTCGCCACGCCGGATTCGTCCATGAGGCGGACGCGGCCGGCAAGAAGCTCGCCACCATGGTCAAGACGCACCAGTTCGAGGCCGTGACCGAAATCACCGTGCTGGCGCAGGACCATCCCCGCCTCCTGTCGGTGATCGCGGGTGCCTGTGCGGCGGCCGGCGGCAACATCGTCGATGCGCAGATCTTCACCACGTCCGACGGCCGGGCGCTGGACACGATCCTGATCTCACGGGAATTCGACCGCGACGAGGACGAAAGGCGGCGCGCCGAGCGGGTGGGCCGGCTGATCGAGGATGTGCTGTCGGGCAAGAGCTGGCTGCCCGAGATGATCGAGAAGCGGACCAAGCCCAAGCGTGGCTCCAAGGTCTTCAAGATTCCGCCGCGCGCCGAAATCCGCAACACGCTGTCGAACCGGTTTTCCGTCATCGAGGTGGAGGGGCTGGACCGCCCGGGCCTGCTGTCCGAGATCACCGGCACGCTGTCCGACCTGTCGCTCGACATTGCCTCGGCGCACATCACCACCTTTGGCGAAAAGGTCATCGACACCTTCTACGTCACCGATCTGACCGGCCAGAAGATCGACAGCCCGGCCCGTATCGCCGCTATCCGCAACCGCCTGATAGCGACACTCGAAGGCGCCGCGCACGAACGCGGCGGCAAGGCCAAGGCGGCCGCCGAGTGAGCGAGACCATTCCCCTATCCCACAGGCAGTCGTCGAACGCATGAGCCTCGTCAAAAAATTCGCCACCGTCGCTTCCGGCACGCTGATGAGCCGCGCGCTCGGCTTCGGCCGCGAGATGCTGATGGCCGCGGCGCTCGGCACCGGGCCTGTCGCCGACGCCTTCAACGCCGCCTTCCAGTTTCCCAACACCTTCCGCCGGCTGTTCGCCGAGGGCGCCTTCAACGCCGCCTTTGTGCCGTTGTTCGCCAAGGAGATCGAGACGCACGGCACCGACGGCGCCAAGCGCTTTTCGGAGGAAGTGTTCGGCGTGCTGTTCTCCGCGCTGCTGGTGTTGACGATCGCCATGGAACTGGCGATGCCGCTGATCGTGCGCTACCTGGTGGCGCCGGGCTTCGCAGAGACGCCAGGCAAGTTCGAGACGACCGTCCAGCTCGCGACGATCATGTTCCCGTATCTCATCTGCATGTCGCTCGCCGCCATGATGGCGGGCATGCTGAATTCGCTGCGCCGCTATTTCGCCGCCGCGATCGCACCCGCCTTTCTCAACATCATCCTGATCAGCGTGCTCGGCTACGCCTGGTATCATGGCCTCGACGCGCATGATGTCGGCTTCGCCCTGTCCTGGGGGGTGCTGGCGGCTGGCATCGTGCAGCTTGCCATTGTCTGGGTGGCGGTGCGCAATGCGGGCATTTCGATCGGCTTCCGCCGCCCGCACATGACACCTAACGTCAAGCGCCTGCTGATCCTGGCGTTGCCGGCGGCGATCACCGGCGGCATCACCCAGATCAACCAGCTGATCGGCACGGCGATCGCCTCGGCGCAGAACAGCGCGGTGTCCTCGCTTGCCTATGCCGACCGTGTCTACCAGCTGCCGCTCGGCGTGGTCGGCGTCGCGGTGGCGATCGTGCTGTTGCCGGAACTGTCGCGGGCGCTGAAGTCGGGCAATTTGATCGAGGCGGCGAATCTGCAGAACCGCTCTGTCGAATTCACTCTGTTCATGACCCTGCCGGCGGCGGTGGCGCTGTGGGTGATGTCTGAGCCGATCGTGCGTCTGGTCTATGAGCGCGGCGCTTTCGCGGCCAACCATTCGACCCCGACAGTGGCGGCGATCCTGGCGATTTTCGGCCTCGGCCTGCCCGCCTTCGTGCTGATCAAGGCCTTCACCCCGGGCTATTTCGCCCGCGAGGATACGCGCACGCCGATGATCTTCGCCGCCATTTCGGTGGCGGTGAATGTGATCACCGCGCTGACGCTGTTTCCCTCCATGGGAGCGCCTGGCATTGCCGTCGCCTCGGCCGTTGCCGGCTGGGTCAACGCGCTGATGCTGCTTGCCGTGCTGATCCGGCGCGGCCATTGGGGCCGCGACGTGCCGCTGCTGAAACGGATTCCGCGCCTGATCCTGTCGGCGGCGGTGATGGGCGTGGCGCTGTATTTCGCCGAGCACTGGCTGGCCATCAGGCTCGGCCCCGGCTCGCCGCTTTTCGTCAAGGCAACGACGCTGCTGGCGCTGGTGGCCGGCGGCGCGCTGCTCTATTTCGTCACCGCCTTCGCGACCGGCGGCGCCGATTTCGGCATGATCCGGCGCAATGTGAAGCGGGGTAACGCCAAGGCGCCTCCGGTGCAGCCAGGCTCGCCTGATGGGCCAGGTCCGGGCACTCTGAACGGATAGACCCGGACAAGTGGACGGCCGGCGGATCGAGGAAAAGTGAAACACTCTTCCATTTGATGTCGCGTTAAACCAAGAGAATGGCGCATAATGCGTCTTGGGTATCGGCTCCAGCTCCGGGGCCAAAGGGGGAATTGGGATGGCGGATTTATCGCTTGCGGATTTCGTCGACGACGAGCCATGGCGGGATGACGTTCCGCTACTGGAGGATGTCCCGGCGCAGAACCTGATTGCCGGGGTGCGGATGCAACGTCTGGCCACACACGCCGACAAGCGTGGCGACCTGACCGTTCTGATGTCGGCGCTGCGGGAGCCTGTGGCTGCGCCGCCGCATGTCTATCTCGTGTCGGCCGAGCCAGGGTCGATCAGGGCCTGGGTCTATCACAAGCGGCAATTCGACCGGCTGGCCTATACCAACGGCGATATCAGGGTTGTCCTCTACGATCTGCGCGAGGATAGCCCGACATACCGCAAGCTCGACATTCTCGACGTCGGCGCCGCCAACAAGATACTGCTGACCATTCCACCATTCGTGGTTCATGGCGTCCAGAACCGGGGCAAGACCGCGGCGACATTCGTCAACATGCCGACCAACGTGTACGACCCCGAGAATCCGGACAAGTCGCGCGTCCGCTTCGACCACCCGGGCATTCCTTATCGATTCGGCTGAGCATGCCGCTGTTCTCCGTCATCATGGCCACATACAATCGCGGCAGGCATATCCTCCCGTCGATACAGTCGGTGCTGCGGCAGAGCTGCCAGGACTTCGAACTGCTGGTGATCGGCGATTGCTGCACCGACGATACGGCCGAGATCGTGGGAGCGCTCGCATCGCCGCAAATCCGCTGGCTGAACCTGCCGGAGCGAGGCGGCAGCCAGTCCTTTCCCAACAATGCCGGCATCGAACTGTCGCGCGGGCCCGCCATTGCCTATATCGGGCATGACGACATCTGGGCGCCGGACCATCTTCAGGCGCTTGCAGGCCTTCTCCAGCAGGATTCGCAGGTGGATTTCGCCGTAAGCGGCGCGATCTTTCACGGCCCCAGGGCAAGCAATTTCCGGCAGGTGACCGGCATCTTCAGCGACAAGGCAGCGGCTTTCACCCACTTCTTCCCGCCCTCGAGTTTCGGTCATCGGCGCGATGTTACCAACCGTATCGGCATGTGGCGCGATCCAAGGCAGATCGCGCCGCCCGTCGACGCGGACTTACTGTTGCGCGCGGCAAAGTCAGGGATGAATTTCGTCTCGACACAGCGGATCACCGTGCACAAATTCGCCGCCGGTCACCGCTACCTGAGTTACATGAGCCACAGCTCGGACGAGCAGCAGCGGATGATCCGACGCATCGAGCGCACCGGATACGAGGATTATCTGACCTCGGAGCTGGCCAAGGCCAGGGCGGCCGACACGTTCATGATCGTCCGTCATCCGGATTTTAAGCGCTATGAAAATGGCCAGCTTGCAACCCAGAATGCAAAGAACAGAGGGCTCGTACGCCCGGAACTGCGCAGTCTGACGCGGCGCGTGGTGATCAGGCAGGACGATTCGCCCAAGGCGCTCGACTGGGGTCCCCTGAAAACCAGAGCCGGCAGGATGCGCTGGATAGGCTGCAATCCGCGCCCCAGGCTGCTCGTACCCTTTAAATATGCCGGCATCGCCCAAATTCGTCTGGAAATCTGGCACCCCTGCCGCGAAGCCCTGACCGGATTGAAACTGTCCGCGAACGGCCAGCCCATCATGGCAACTATGTCCAGGCTGCGCCGGAAAGGTCATCTCTGGAGCGCGCAAGCGGCGTTCGAGACGACATTGCGGGACGACGACCACACCATCCTGGAGCTTCATCCCAACCGGCTGCAGAGGCCGGCCGAACAACGCACCGGTATCGGCGTGGCGACCATGGAGCTGATGCCGCTGGGCTATCAAGGCATTGTGGCCAAGCTCGCGCGGCTCGTCGCCAGACTTCGCCCGGTTCGCTGACACCTCTTGCCGGTTTGCGCGCCTTCGTCCATAAGCCGCCGTCGAAAGACTTTCGCCGCGCGTGGTTTCCAGCCGCGTGATTGGCTCCGAAAAGTCTGCAACTTTTCGGAATCACGCTTATACGGCCCTCCACCAGCCATGAGGACATCATGACCGCCTTCAAGCCTCTCGTCTTCTCCGGCGTCCAGCCGACCGGCAATCTGCATCTCGGCAACTATCTCGGCGCCATCAAGAAATTCGTCGCCCTCCAGGACACGTCCGACTGCATCTACTGCGTCGTCGACCTGCATTCGCTGACCGCCCAGCTCGTCCATCAGGACCTTGCCGATCAGACACGCTCGATCACCGCGGCGTTCCTGGCCTCGGGCATCGATCCGACGAAGCACATCGTCTTCAACCAGTCGCGGGTGATGCAACACGCCGAACTCGCCTGGATCTTCAATTGCGTCGCGCGCATCGGCTGGATGAACAAGATGACGCAGTTCAAGGACAAGGCCGGCAAGGACCGCGAGAACGCCTCGCTCGGCCTGCTCGCCTATCCCTCGCTGATGGCCGCCGACATCCTGCTCTACCGCGCCACCCACGTGCCGGTGGGCGAGGACCAGAAGCAGCATCTGGAGCTGACCCGCGACATCGCGCAGAAGTTCAACAACGACTTCTCCGACCGTATCGCCGCCCTGGGCGTCGGCGTCGAGATGCAGGTCGGCGAGGAGACCGTGAACGGCTTTTTCCCGATCACCGAACCGGTGATCGGCGGCCCGGCGGCGCGCATCATGAGCCTGCGCGACGGGTCGAAGAAGATGTCGAAATCCGACCCCTCCGACCTGTCGCGCATCAACCTGACGGACGATGCCGACACCATCTCGAAGAAGATCCGCAAGGCCAAGACCGATCCGGAAGCCTTGCCGGGCGAGGTCGACGGGCTGGAGAGCCGGCCGGAAGCGGAAAACCTGGTCGGCATCTATGCGGGTCTGGCCGAAATGTCGAAGGCCGACGTGCTGAAAGAGTTCGGCGGCCAGCAGTTTTCCGTGTTCAAGCCGGCGCTGGCCGACCTTGCTGTGGAAAAGCTGGCGCCCATCGCCGGCGAAATGCGCCGCATCGAGGGCGACCGCGCCTATGTCGACGCCGTGCTCAGGGATGGCGGCGAACGCGCCGGCGTGCTTGCCGAAACCACGATGAAGTCAGTGCGCGACATCATCGGGCTGCTGCAGGGCTGACCCTCGGAACACTTCTCCATGTTGGCCCAAGGGCCGGCGGCTTGCCGCCGGTCCGCCGTGGTGGCAGATTGCGGCCGAAATGACACCGAGTAGATAGACATGGTCTCCAAACGCCTCAGCCGCGAAGCCGGTCATCGCCGCAAATTCCTGACGATCATCGACGATACGCCGGAGTGCGAGCGCGCCGTTGCCTATGCCTCGAAGCGGGCGCAGAGCACCAGCGGCACGCTGGTGCTGCTCTACATCATCACTCCCGACGATTTCCAGCACTGGCTCGGCGTCGAGAAGATCATGCGCGAGGAGGCGACCGCAACGGCGCGCGCCGCACTGGACAGTTACGCCAACAAGGTGCGCCAGAAGCTTGGCATCGAACCGGAAATGGTGGTGCGCGAGGGCAAGCCGACCGAAGAGATCCACAAGCTGATCGAGGAAGACCAGGATATCGCCATCCTGGTGCTCGCCGCCGGCGCCGGCAAGGAGGGACCGGGGCCGCTGGTCGGCGCGGTCGCCGGCAAGGGCGCCGCCTTCCCCATTCCGGTCACCGTCGTGCCGCAGAATCTGTCGGACGAAGAGATCGAGAGCCTCGCCTGACGCCCGCCCGGGATTGATTCCCCAGCCAGCAAAAACATTCCGCCAGCCAGCCGTTCGGGCGACGCGTTTCGCTTGAATGTCCAGCCGATAGAGCCTATTTAGAACTATTCCAAACTAGCTGCCCGAACAGGGCATGGAGACGGCCATGTTCATCCAGACCGAATCGACGCCCAATCCGGCGACGCTGAAATTCCTGCCCGGCAAGGAAGTGCTGCTGGAAGGCACCGCCGATTTCCGCGATGCCGAAAGCGCCGCGGCCGCCTCGCCGCTGGCCGGCCGGCTGTTCGAGATACCGGGCGTCACCGGCGTCTTTTTCGGCTATGACTTCATCACCGTGACCAAGGACGGCCCCGACTGGCAGCACCTGAAGCCGGCGATCCTGGGCGCCATCATGGAGCACTTCATGTCGGGCGCGCCTGTTATGGCGAGGACCGGCCCGGCCGCAGAAACCAGCGAGACCGGCGAATTCTACGACAAGGCCGATGAGGAACTCGTCGTCACCATCAAGGAACTGCTCGACACGCGCGTGCGTCCGGCGGTGGCCCAGGATGGCGGCGACATCACCTTCCGCGGCTTCGAGAACGGCACCGTGTTCCTGCATATGAAGGGCGCCTGCGCCGGTTGCCCGTCCTCGACGGCGACGCTGAAGCACGGCATCCAGAACCTGCTGCGGCATTTCGTGCCCGAGGTGCAGCAGGTCGAACAGGTCGCCTGATTTTCGCACCGCTCGCCGGCTGCCGACGAGCCTATCCGCAAAAAACAAAAAACCGGGCCGAATTGCCCGGTTTTTTGTTTGGGACGTCCGTTGTTGCCTAGACGGTCCGCGTACGAAACTTGCCTTCCCGTCGCCGTGCGACGGGCATGATCCTTACATCACGATGACCTTGGCGCCGACCGAGGCGCGATCATAGAGATCGATGATGTCCTGGTTCATCAGACGGATACAGCCCGACGACATCGCCTTGCCGATCGAATTCCATTCCGGGCTGCCGTGCAGGCGGTAGCCCATGTCGCCGCCCTTGTTGAACAGGTACATGGCGCGCGCGCCGAGCGGGTTCTTCAGGCCCGGCTCCATGCCGTTGGCGAACTTGGCCAGTTCGGGCTGGCGCTTGATCATTTCACGGGGCGGCGTCCAGGTCGGCCATTCGCGCTTCAGCGCGATATGGGCGGTGCCGTGCCACTCGAAGCCCTCGCGGCCGACGCCGATGCCGTAGCGGATGGCGCGTCCATCGCCCTCGACGAAGTAGAGGAACTTGTTCTGCGTGTCGACGATGATGGTGCCCGGCTTTTCCTTGGTGTCGTAATTGACTTCCTGACGGTGATACTGCCTCGGCACCTTTTCGATCGGGATGCGCGGCAGTTGGTAACCGGCATCGGTCACCGCGCCATAGTCGTTGGAGAAGATCTGCCCACCGATGGTGCTGCAACCGGCGAGTGCAGTGGACAGCGCCAGTGCGGCAATGACTGCGAGCGACTTCATGCGCATGAGGTGATCCGTGCCCCGCCTAAAACCAGTGCGGCACGAGTCGGCCGCTTTGTCGCCATCATTCATGCTGGCATTTGCTTTGCTTGCCAAGCACACGATGCCTATATGCGCAGGCTTAGAAGCTGGTAAGCGTAACACTATGGCATTTCGGCAACAGCCTTCACCGGATTGTGAAGGAAATTCAATGGGTGCGACATCAAACGGTTACCTGGAATCGAGGAACAGCCATGAATGTTGGTGATGCAGCCAATCGGTCCGGCCTGCCGGCCAAAACCATCCGTTACTACGAAGAGATCGGCCTGATCGCGCCCGCGCGCGCCGCCAACGGCTACCGCGATTACTCCGGCGACGACATCCACCGGCTGGCCTTTCTGCGCCGTGCGCGCAACCTCGGCTTTTCCATCGAGGATTGCCGCCAGCTGAT
This sequence comes from Mesorhizobium sp., assembly GCF_017306585.1. Taxonomy (GTDB): domain Bacteria; phylum Pseudomonadota; class Alphaproteobacteria; order Rhizobiales; family Rhizobiaceae; genus Mesorhizobium. The sequence continues at coordinate 56,236 of NZ_JAFKIC010000120.1, forward strand.
GGCGCTCTACAGGGATCGCGGCCGCGCCAGCCACGACGTGCGCGCCATCGCCGCCTCGCATGTCACGGCGATCGAGGAGAAGGTGCGCGAACTGCAATCGATGCGTGCGACGCTGCAGAAGCTGATCCATGCGTGTCACGGCGACGAACGACCGGACTGCCCGATTCTGGATGATATGGCGGGAACCGCGGACCAGGCATCCGCCTGAGACTGGGCCGGCATCCGATACTATCCGCCGCGATGTTGCGTGGGCGATTCGCCGAAACGCGCCCGGAAACGGCGATTGAAATAGGACACGTCGTTGAACCCCGCGGCCAGCGCGATGTCGCTTATCTTCGTCGCATCGTTGCGGATGTCCGACAGCATGGCGCATGCCTTGAGCAGCCGGAGTTCCAGGACGCGCTCGGCAAAGGTGCGGCCGCTTTCGAGAAGAAGCGTGTTCAGGTAGCGGCGCGACAAGCCAATCCTGCGCGCCACCATGTCCGTCGACAGGGCCGGGTCGGCGAAACATGCTTCTATCACGGCCACGGCCTCGCGTAGCCGCGCCGCGCGCAGCCCGCGGGCGGTCGCGATTTGCGCGGAATCGCCTTCAGCCCCCAACGCGAGCACGATCAGGTCGGCCAGCGCTACTCCCGCCTGCCGTGAGAGCGCCGGATCGGCGTCCAGTTCCTCGGACTGGAGCAGGAAGTCGATCGTGCGTTCCAGATGTCGCACGGCGGAGTTGCCCGGATCGAGCCGCGTTACCGGGCGGTCGTCGGCACGCGGAACCATCTTGAGCAATGACGCGCGAGGGATCGACGCCAATACCCAGGAGGTAACGCCGTCGGTGAAACTGCGGCAGGGTTGGGCGACATTGTAGGCAATGCCGTCGCCGCGCTGCAGCGACATTTCTCGATCGGCGACCGACCAGACCTGCGGCTTGGGACTCCGATAAAATCCCACGAAGATGTCGTCGCGATCGTTGGCGACATGCCGTCGCGTGCGCACATAGTATTCGGTCGTGGTCTCGAAAAGGCCGACGCGAAGGTCGCCCAGGAAGCGCATTTCGGTCGCCGTGGCGAAACGCTTGTCTTCGGCATGCCTGATCTCCGCCGCGCCGAGCTGTTCCATCCACATGTCTCGCCAGAGGCGAAACCGATCCTTGTCGCTCAGATGGGAAGGGAGGCTGTCGGACGAAAAAACGATCTTCTGCATTGCCAAAAATCTGTTTGACCGACCATAGCCTATCACGGCCTTCGCGCTTCGGAAGCGAACAGAAGCAGGCAAGAGCCCTGCCGTCCAACTTCAGAGCCCCCCGGTCCAATCCCCGATCATTTGAGCCGCTTTTCGTTGCGCCGGCGCAACATTGCCGACTGAATTGCCGACTGATCTCGCGGCCGACCTGTCCATCCAATGCCGGAGCCCATGCGTCCAAGACGATTGCCGCGAAATCGGCGATGGCTGCACGCACCGAATAAACATCGAGGACCTTTGCATGAGACTTTTGGCAGTGGCTGGCATCGTGACGATCGCAGGCATGTTGCCGCCGATGGCGTCGGCGGCCGACATGAGCGCCGCGGGACAAGCGCCAGCCCGGGACTGGAGCGGGTTCTATCTTTCGGCCGGCGGCGGGTTCGGATGGTGGAGCGCCGATCAGTACACGGATTTCGGAGGCTTTCCCGCGCCCGGGCCTTCCGAGCATACCTCCGGCAGCGGTGCCTTCGGCACGATCGGCGCTGGTTACGACTGGCAGTTCGCTCCGTCCTGGGTGGCTGGCGCTTTTGCCGATGTTCAGTTCGGCGACATCAGAGGCACGATCAGGGCGCCTTTCGAGCAATATTCCGGCACCACGAGCGACAGGTTGAACATTGCGGCAGGGCTCCGTCTCGGCGTGCTTGCCACCCCGGACATGCTGATCTACGCCAATGGCGGCTACGGCCACGCCGAGTTCACGGGGTCCGGCCTCGACCCGACACCGCTGGTCCCACTGAGTGTCGCCGGACAACACTATGACGGCTGGTTCGTGGGCGGCGGCGTCGAAAACACGCTCGACTTCACGGGCATCACTTCGCCAGGCTGGTTCATGAAAACCGAATACCGCTTCGCCGATTACGGCCGCAGAAACGCCGGCATGTATGTCGACGCCACCGGCGCCCCGGACAACGCCATCGCCTTCAAGCCTACCGTCCAGACAGTCTCGTTCTCGCTCGTCTATCGTTTCAATGCAAACAATGCTGGAGGCGCCGCCTCGCCCTGACGACCGTGAATAACTACCGGGCGGTTGTCAGTCGAGGATTTCGGATCGACCCAAACTAGCCCATTGCGCAGCGGCGGCAAGCAAGACGCGCTGCACAAACAGGTTCAAACCGTGAACAAAATCTGGCATGGTGCCGCCATGCCGATCATTTCGCCGATTCCCCTCAATCCTCTCATCGACGGTCGCCAGTCCGAGCGTGCCATGCTGGTGCGGCGTGGCGTGCAGCGGCTGCTGATGCAGATGGGCGCGCATGTGCTGCCGGAACTGTCGCTGGCGACCGGCCGCCGCGCAGACCTCGTTGCCCTGACACGCCAGGGCGACATCTGGATCATCGAGATCAAGTCCTCGATCGAGGATTTCCGGGTCGACCGCAAATGGCCTGATTACCGGCTGCACTCCGACCGCTTCTTCTTCGCCACCCATCCGGGCGTGCCTGCGGAGATATTTCCCGAGGAATGCGGCTTCATCCTCTCCGACGGCTATGGCGCCGAAATCCTGCGCGACGCGCCGGAGCACCGCATGGCGGCGGCGACGCGCAAGGCGCTGATGCTGCGCATCGCGCGCGCCGGCGCCGCCAGGCTGCTGGCGGCGGAGCTTGCCGGCGTGTCGGTGCCGGCGCTGGAAGGGGAAAGCGAGTAACGGCCCTACTCCGTCGCCTCGTCCGTGCCACCGGCCGCCGGCGCCAGCAGCAGCACGGCGGCACCGAGTATGGCGGCGACAAAAGAGCCGGCGAGGATGCCGACCTTGACGGCGTCCTGCAGCGCCACGTCGCTGGCGAAGGCGAGCAGGCCGATGAACAGGCTCATGGTGAAGCCGATGCCGCAGAGCAGCGAGATACCGATCATATGCGACCAGCCGGCATGGGCCGGCAGGTCGGCAAGGCCGAAGCGGATGGCAAGCGCGGAGGAGCCGAAGACACCGACCAGCTTGCCGATGACGAGACCTGCGGCGACGCCCAGCGTCAAGGGTTCGATCAGCGCGCCGAAGCTCAGGCCGGCAAGCGAGACGCCGGCATTGGCGAAGCCGAAGATCGGAATGATGACGAAGGGCACGATCCTGTGCAGTCCGTGTTCGAGCCGGTGCAGCGGCGAGTGGTCGAGATCGTGGCCAAGCCCCGGCGAGCGTTCGAGCGGAATGGTGAGCGCCAGCGCCACGCCGGCGAGCGTGGCATGGACGCCCGATTTCAGCACCAGCACCCACAGGATGGCGCCGAGCACGAGATAGGGCACGAGCGTCATAACCCGCATGCGGTTGAGCACGATGAGGACGGCAATGATGGCGAAGGCCGCGCCGAGATAGGCCAGCGACAGGCCGCTGGTATAGAAGATGGCGATGATAATGACGGCGCCGAGATCGTCGATGATGGCGAGCGCCGTCAGGAAGACCTTCAGCGAAGCCGGCACGCGGCTGCCGAGCAGCGACAGGACACCCAGCGCGAAGGCGATGTCGGTGGCGGTCGGAATCGCCCAACCGGAGAGTGCCGGCCCGTTGTTGCGGTTGATCAGGACATAGACCAGGGCCGGAACCACCATGCCGCCGGCCGCCGCGATGCCAGGCAGCGCCCGGCGCGGCCAAGTCGAAAGCTGGCCATCCAGCATCTCGCGCTTGATCTCCAGCCCGACCAGCAGGAAGAACACCGCCATCAGCCCGTCATTGACCCAGTGCGAGACGCTGAGCGGGCCGACATAGGCGTGCAGGACCGAGAAATAGGTTTCGGCGAGCGGCGAGTTGGCGACAATCAGGGCCAAGGCCGCCGCCACCATCAGGATGATGCCGCCCGCGGCCTCGCTGTCGAGGAATTCGCGGAAGACGGATACCGGCCGCTGCTTCAGATCCTGCATGTCGCCTCCGTAATTTTTCCGAGCGCCAGCGCCGCCCCTCACCTGCCTGCCGGCATCCTCTCCCCGTCTAAGGACGGGGAGAGGGACGCTGTCATCGCCGGTTTCGCCAACGGCCAACACCGCGAGAGGAGCACTTTCGTCGCGACAAGCCCTTTCTCCCCGTCACTGTACGGGGAGAAATGCCCGGCAGGGCAATGAGAGGCGGCGCTGACCTCGATAATTGATGGACTCCACTAAGAATTGGAAAATCGCCCTGATGCTACGTCCTGCGTATCCGGTGATCCCTCAGCGCGGCGCGCGCTTGGCCAGTATCCGCTGCAAGGTGCGGCGATGCATGTTGAGCCGGCGCGCGGTCTCCGAAACATTGCGCTCGCACATTTCGTAGACGCGCTGGATATGCTCCCAGCGCACCCGGTCGGCCGACATCGGGTTTTCCGGGGGCGCGGCGCGCTCGCCGCTGGTGCGGGTCAGCGCGGCGAAGATGTCGTCGGCGTCGGCCGGCTTCGACAGATAATCGACCGCGCCAAGCTTCACCGCCGTCACCGCGGTGGCGATGTTGCCATAGCCGGTCAGGATGATGGTGCGGGAATCCTGACGCTTTTCGCGGATAGCGGCGACGACGTCGAGGCCGTTGCCGTCGCCGAGCCGCATGTCTACCACGGCGTAGGCCGGCGGATTGGCCCGCGCCTTGCCGACCGCCTCCTCGACGCTTTCGGCTGTCTCCACCACGAAGCCCCTGGTTTCCATGGCGCGGGCGAGACGGGTGAGGAATGGTTTGTCGTCATCGACGATCAGAAGCGAGGTGTCCTCGCCCTCGACCATTGCGCCAATATTTTCATCACCTGTCATCGTCGTGGAAATTCCTGCTGCCTTAATTTTACGCAGATATAGTTTTGCGCCGCTATTGTCCAATTTACGCAGTGTCAAACATGGTAGCCGGCGCCGATTCCGGGTTCAGGAAGACGTTTCTGGGCCATGAAATCTGCACCACCGCCCCCTCGCCCAGCCCGCTCGAATTGCGGAAGTCGAGCGCGGCGCCCGAGCGTTCGAGCAGCGTCTTGGCAATGAACAGGCCGAGGCCAAGGCCGCCGCCGGCCTCAGTGCCTTGCCGCGTCGACATGTAGGGCTCGCCGATGCGGTCGATGATCTCGGGCGGAAAACCCGGCCCGTCATCGATGATCGAGAAGGAGACGGTGGCCTCGTCCCAGCTCCAGCGCACGGTGACGCTCTTGCGCGCGAAGTCGACGGCGTTCTCGACCAGATTGCCGAGGCCATAGATGACGCCCGGATTGCGGCGCCCGACCGGCTCCGGCCCGGCGCGATCGCCCGGGCGAAGCTTGATCGAGATGCCGAAGTCGCGATGCGGCGCCGTGATCTCCTCGACCAGCGAGGTCAGCGGCAGGCGGGACAAATGCGCCTCGCCTTCGGACGACAGGCTGGTCAGGCGCTTGAGGATTTCGCGGCAGCGCTCGCTTTGCGAACGCAGCAGCGTGACATCGTCGCCGAATTTCGGATCCTTGCCGAGCGCCTTTTCCATCTCCTTGGCGACCAGCGTGATGGTGGCAAGCGGCGTGCCGAGCTCATGCGCGGCGGCCGCCGCCAGCCCGTCGAGCGCGGACAGGTGCTGCTCGCGCTGCAGCACCAGTTCGGTGGCGGCGAGCGCATTGGCCAGAAGCCGCGCCTCGGCCGCCACCCGGAAAGCGTACATCGCCGTGAAGGCGATCGAGGACAGCACCGCCATCCACATGCCGGCGACATAGATGAAGGGCATCACCAGCGGCGCGCCTTCATTCCATGGCAGGGGCAGGTGGATGAAGACCAGGAAGGTCGCCGCTATCATCACCAGTCCGCCCAGTATGGCGGTCAGGCGCAGCGGCAGCGATGTCGCCGAAATCACGACAGGCACCGTCATCAGCAGCGAGAACGGATTGGTCAGGCCGCCGGTCATGTAGAGCAGGCCGGCAAGCTGCAGGCTGTCGAAGACCAGGATGCCGAAGGCGGCGAACGGAGTGAGCCGGTGCGCGGCCGGAAAGCGGAAGGCCAGGAACAGGTTCATCCATGCCGAACAGGCGATCAGCGCGAAGCACAGGCTGACCGGTAGCGGGAATTTCAGGCCGTAGGCGACGACGAGCACGGTCACGCTCTGGCCGACAATGGCAAGCCAGCGCAGCCGGATCAGCGTGTTGAGGCGCAGCCGCTGGCTCTGCTGGAATTCGGGGGAACGCAGGACGTTGATCATGACGAATGGATTACAGCCGCTGAGGGGTAAGCGCTAGGTCCCGCGCGGTTTTGCCCGGCTGGTGGCGGCGGCAAGCAGCGGGTTTTCCGGCCAGACATGGCGGGGGTAGCGGCCGCGCATGTCGGTGCGCACGTCTGCCCAGGAGCCGCGCCAGAAGCCCGGCAGGTCACGCGTCGTCTGGATCGGCCGGTGCGCGGGCGACAGAAGCTCGAGCGTCAGCGGCACCGTGCCGTTGGCGATCGATGGGTGGCGATCGAGGCCGAACAGTTCCTGGACGCGAACCGCCAGCACCGGCCATTCGCCGTCATAGCGTATCGGCAGATGGCTGCCCGACGGCGCATCGAAATGGGTCGGCGCCAGTGCCTCGACGCGGCGCTGCAGCTCGTGCGGCACGCGTGACATCAGCCCGGCGGTGACGGCGCTGGAATCGATGCCGGAAAAGGACGCCGCACCCGACAGGAACGGCAGCAGCCAGTCGTCGAGACGCTCGATGAGCGCCTCATCCGACATGTCGGGCCATGGCGCGCCGAGTCCTCGATGCAGCCAGGACAGGCGCTGGCGCAGCGTTTCGGCCTCCTTGCTCCAGGTCAGCAGCGACAGGCCGTGTTCGCGCAGGGCGTCTAGGATCGCCTGATCGGCATCGGCCCCCGATGGCGCCGGCAACATGCGCTCGGCGAGCGTAATGGCGCCGAGCCGGACCGTCTCGCGCACGCGCACGGCGCGCCTGTCGCGGTCGAAGCTTGTCTGCCGGCGCGTCTCGATGCGGTCGCCCAGCGCGGTGCGGATGTCGTCCTCGCCGATCGCCGCGGCGGCGGCTATGCGTGCGTTCTGCGCCTTGCCCTGGAGGTCAGCGACGACCAGATAAGGCTCGCCGGCCAGCGGGTCGGCAGCATCGAGCATGGCGCCGGAGCCATTGGCCAGGACAAAACGGCCGCGCTCGCCGCGCGCCTTTGCAACACGATCCGGCCAGGCGTGGATGAGCAGGGGGCCGGCCGATGCCGCCTCGCTGTTCGTTGCGTTACCCACCTGTTTCGCCAGCCTCTCGGCCAGTTGCCGCGCGGCGGTGGCGCGCGGCGATCGGTCAGCGCGAAAGTGCATCAGCCGCCGTTCGAGGTCGGCGCCGTCGCCGCCCAATCCGCGTTCGGTCAGCAGCACGGCAAGCATGGCCGCTTCGCCGGCATGACCGCCGCTCGCCGCCTCCGCGACCATGTGCGCCAGCCGCACGGGCAGAGCGAGCTTCCGCATCGACATGCCCGCCTCGGTCAAACGCCCCGCTTCGTCGATGGCATGAAGCGCGCGCAACAAAACCCTTGCCTCGTTGAGCGCGGGCGCCGGCGGCGGATCGAGGAAGGCGAGCGTGCCAGGGTCGGCGACGCCGAAAGCAGCGCAGTCGAGCAGCAGACCGGAAAGGTCGGCCTCGAGGATTTCCGGCGGCGTGAAGGCGGGAAGCGCCGCCGTCTGCTCGGCGCGCCACAGGCGTATGGCGACGCCGGCCTGCGTGCGGCCGGCACGGCCGGCGCGCTGGTCGGCGGAAGCCCTGCTGACGCGGACCGTTTCCAGCCGGGTCAGACCGCTTGACGGCTCGTAGCGCGGCAGGCGCGACAGGCCGGAATCGATGACGACACGCACACCGTCGATAGTGATCGAGGTCTCGGCAATCGATGTCGCCAGCACCACCTTGCGGCGCCCCGCCGGCGACGGCTTGATCGCCGCGTCCTGCGCCTTGCCGTCGAGCTGACCGTAAAGCGGCACGATGTCGGTGTCGGCGCCGACCCTGCCCTGCAACCGCTCGGCGGTGCGCTCGATCTCGCACTGGCCGGGCAGGAAGGCGAGCACACTGCCGTTCTCGTCGACGAGGGCCGAACGGATCGCCTTGGCCATAGCATCCTCGATCGGCACGCCGGTCGGCCGCTCCTCGTAACCGATGTCGACCGGGAAGGCGCGACCTTCGCTTTCGATGACCGGCGCGCTCGACAATAGTTTCGCGACGCGGGCGCCATCGAGCGTCGCCGACATCACCAGAAGACGCAGATCCGGCCGCAGCGCGCCCTGTACATCGAGCGCCAAAGCGAGACCGAAATCACCGTCCAGCGAGCGCTCATGGAATTCATCGAAGATCACGGCCGACACTCCCGGCAGTTCGGGATCGTCGAGGATCATACGCGACAGCACGCCTTCGGTGACGACCAGGATTCTCGTGCGGGCCGAGGTGCGGTTTTCCATGCGCATGGCATAGCCGACCGTGCCGCCGGGCTCCTCGCCAATCAGGGCGGCCATGCGCCGGGCGGCGGCGCGCGCGGCGAGCCGGCGTGGTTCCAGCAGCACGATCTTGCCATCGCCGAGCCAGGGCGCCTCGAGCAGCGCCAGCGGCACCAGCGTCGTCTTGCCGGCGCCGGGCGGCGCCACGAGCACAGCGCGGTTGCCGGCGCCAAGCGCTTCGCCGAGCGCGGGCAGCACGGCGGTGACCGGAAGCTCCGGCAGGGATTTCGTCGTCATGGCGTCCGCATATCAGCGGTGGTGGTCGCCATGCAATGTGCGCGACGGCCGCCCGTTCAAAGCCTGGTGCGCGAAAATGGGTTCCAGCGCACGGTGCCGAGCCTGACTTCCTCACGCACCATGGTCAGCAGGCCGGAGCCGCCGACCACCGCGAGGCCGACCAGCGACAGCCAGTCGGGATATTCCTGGAAGAATAGCGCCCCGAGGATGACCGCCCAGACGATCTGCGAATAGTGCGTCGGGGCGATCCGGTTGGCGGGCGCATATTTGGCGGCCAGGAGCTGCATGAATTGGCCGCCGGCCGTGAAGGCGCCGGCCATGGCCAGCCAGACCAACTGTATGGCGTTCGGCACGGTGAACGAGGCGGTGGCTGCGCCGACGCCGTTGAACAGCAGGCCATAGCCCACCAGAACGCCGAGCATTGACGTGCGTTTTTCCTGCTGGGCGAGCGACCGCAACAGGATGACGCTGGTGGCGGCCAGAAAGGCATTCACGAAGGCCGCGAGATGGCCGAGATTGAGTTCGCGAAACCCCGGCCGCACCACCAGCATCACCCCGGCAAAGCCGGCGACCACGGCGAGCCACCGCCACGGGCCGACCTTCTCCTTCAGGATGACGGTCGAGAGGATGGTGACCAGCAAGGGCGCCAGGAAGATCAGCGCGTAGACCTCGGCCAACGGAATGTGGGTGAAGGCGTAGACGCTGAGCACGCCCGAGGCGATGCCGGCAAAGGCGCGGGCCTGCACGGCCCATGGCCGCTGCATGCGCCAGAAATCGCGCCATTGCTCATTGTTGGGCCGGGTGAAGAACAGGAAGCAGCCGGCGAACAAGGTCGAGAAGAAGCCTATCTCGAAGACGGTGAACTGTCCGCCCAGGCTCTTGATAACGGCATCGCTGCCCGAATAGCTTGCATAGGCGATCAGGGCGAGCAGGATTCCGTTCGGCACGTTTTTGCATTTCCGGGAGAGAAGCGTTGAAAATACTGGCGCTCGGTG
>NZ_JAFKIC010000323.1 GCF_017306585.1 Mesorhizobium sp.
CGCACCCTTCGCGCTCGCCGTTTCGGGTGCGGTGCGCATCAAGGCCTCCGACATCGGCCTGAAGCTCAACCAGGGCGCCCGGCTCTACATGCTGCCCTGCATTGCCGGCCATGTCGGCGCCGATGCTGCCGCCGTGACGCTCTCCGAAGGTCCGCACCGCCAGGACGAGATGATGTTGATCGTCGACGTCGGCACCAATGCCGAGATCGTGCTCGGCAACAGGACCCGCGTGGTCGCGGCCTCCTCGCCCACCGGCCCGGCCTTCGAGGGCGCGGAAATCTCCGGGGGCCAGCGCGCCGCGCCCGGCGCCATCGAGCGCGTGCGCATCGATCCCGAAACGCTGGAGCCGAAATACCGCGTCATCGGCTCCGAACTGTGGTCCGACGAGCCGGGCTTCATCGACAGCGTGCAGGCAACCGGCGTCACCGGCATCTGCGGCTCCGGCATCATCGAGATCGTCGCCGAGATGTATCTCGCCGGCATCATCTCGGAGGACGGCGTCGTCGACGGCTCGCTTGCCGCGCGTTCGCCGCGCATCGTCGCCAATGGCCGTACCTTCTCCTACGTGCTGAAGGAAGGCGAACCCCGCATCACCATCACGCAGAATGACGTGCGCGCCATCCAGCTCGCCAAGGCAGCACTTTATGCCGGCACCAAGCTTTTGATGGAAAAGCAGAACACCGAGCATGTCGACCGCATCCATTTCGCCGGCGCCTTCGGTTCCTTCATCGATCCGAAATACGCCATGGTGCTCGGCCTGATCCCCGACTGCGACCTCGACAAGGTCTCGGCCGTGGGCAACGCCGCCGGCGCGGGCGCACGGATGGCTCTGCTCAATCGCGGCTATCGCCGCGAGATCGAGGACACGGTCAACCACATCGAGAAGATCGAGACCGCGCTGGAGCCGAAGTTCCAGGAGCACTTCGTCTACGCCATGGCGCTGCCCAACAAGGTCGATCCGTTCCCGAAACTGTCGGCCGCGGTGAAACTGCCGCCGCGCAAGACGGTGAGCGAGGATGGCGTCGCCGGCGATGCCACGCCGCGGCGGCGTTCACGCGAGGAGCGCGCGGCGCGGCGCGGCCGGGACTAAGTTCCCGGCCACTCACGCCACGGACACCCCAGCGGGCAAGAGCGCAGCCCTCGCCCCTTGACGTGGCCTCGTTCCCTCTCGCCATGCGGCAAGGCTTCGGCGCAACCCCTCGGCTCGCGACGGCGCTGAAGGCGCGGCCCGCTTGCGTTCCGTTTCTGGGGATGGATGCAGAAGGCGCAGCAATGGCTTCTCGACAGCGAGGTACAGCAAGGCGGGCGCCGCAAGGCTGACGATGATGATGAGCGCCGGCTGCAGTCCCGCCGGTACGCCGAACAGAAGAGCAAGGCTGGTTGCCGTTACCGCCGTCAAAAGGTGCCAGAGATAGATCGAATAGGACGCCTCGCCCAAAAAGGTGAAAAGGCGTACCGGCCTGAACGGGCTGGCACGTTCGGCAAAGACCGCGCCGGCGACGATCAGCGCGGCCGGCACACCCCAGCGCAGGACGCGCGGGGCTTCCCAGCCGAGCAGTTCACTCCCCGCCAGCAGCAGGAACCCGCAGCAGGCCAGCGTCAGCGCGGCGGCCATTGGAAGCCGGATGCCCTCCGTCCACAACCGTCCGATGATGATGCCCGCCGCGAATTCGAGCACCAGCGACCTGGTGAGCGCCCGCGCGTAGCCCATCGGCAGGAAGAAGTGCAGCAGCGAGATCCCCACCAGAAGCCCGACCACCATGCCGAAGCGGCGTCGTTCACCCAGGAAAAGCGTCAGCGCGAAGATAAGGTAGAACATCATCTCGTAGGACAGCGTCCAGCCCTGGGGAAGGACGGGATGCGGTAAGCCCTTTTCCAGCACCGGCACAAACACCAGCGAGCCGAAGAAATTCAGCGGGCTGAGCATATGGTCGTAGAAGAAGCACGGCTTGAGGAAAATCGCCGAGGCCGTCAGCAGGGTGACGATCCAGTAGAGCGGCACGATGCGCGTGACCCGCCGGCTGATGAACCGCCATGGTTGCGTCGAACGGCCTGAGGTCGTCACCCACATGATGAAGCCGCTTATGACGAAAAAGAGATCGACCCCGGCCGCGCCGACGTCGAACGGGCCGCCGAACTGCTGGTTGACGTGAAAACAGACCACCGCGACAGCGGCCAGTCCACGCAGGTATTGGATGCTGTGGATCTCTGCCATGAATGGCTCTCCGGTCAGCGTCCGCCCAATGCTGCATTGCACAATGGCAGGCAGTCTGCGTCAACCCGGCGGGCGATCAAAAGGTCCGGCAGCTCCTTCAAATTCATTTGAATGCAAATGTTTCCAAAGCGCGCCAAATTGAAACCAAAACGCGGTTTTCACGAAATTCACTCGATACATTGGCGGGGCATTTAGCGCGCATCGAACGGCGGCCAACGACCCATGTCACCCAAAGGCGCTAGGCGGTTTCAGGAAACCGACATGCGCTGGACAGGTCCTTTGCCGCCTCTGTTCTTCAAGGGAGATGACAATGTCGATGTTTGAAAATCTTGGCCGCTTCGGTGTGACGATCAGGCAGGCTCACGCCAGGAACAAGGCGATCCGCGCGCTCAACAGCCTGCCGGCGCATGTCCAGAAGGACATCGGCTGGCCGGCCTCACCGCCGAGTGATCCGCAGGCGGCGCTTGCTTCGCTGCTGCTGGGCACGGCGCGCTGATGACCTTCGCGGACAAATGCAAGTTGCTCGGCATCCGCCGGGCATCAAGTATAAGCCCGGCGGGCGCCAGCAATCGCCTGCGCGCGGCACTTTTGCCGCGCCGGCGATCGTAGCGGCGCGGACAACCGCGCTGTCGTGGACACTGCGTAAATCTTGACATTTCCGACGAGCGCACGATCTTCGCTAAAGAGGGGGAATTCTCTTAGTCGGCTGCAGCCGAAGCTCGTGTATCCGTATGCCAAGTTTGAAAAGCCACGTCGTTTCCTTCGTGCTCCGGCATAGCCGCAAGAAGGCCTTTTCCAGCCCGCAAAACCTGCAGCGATGGATTGCGGCCGCGCGCAAAAGGGAGGACCATCATCCTCCGGCCTCCCTGCACCGGCGTTTCAATATCGGGACAAGCACCGTCGACGGCTTTCCGGTCTACGAAATCGCGCCCCGATCAGGCGTCCGCAAGCGGATTCTCTATCTGCATGGCGGCGCCTATGTCTTTGAAATAACACCCTATCACTGGCATCTCATTGCCGACATGGCCGGCCGTCTGGGCTACGGCATTACCGTGCCTATCTACCCCATCGCTCCCGAGCACGACTTCCATGCCATGTTCGGCATGGTTGGCGACGTTTATCGGCAGATGCTCGATGAAACGGAAGCAAAGGACATCATCTTCATGGGCGATTCCGCCGGCGGCAACATGGCCGTGGTGCTGACCATGATGGCCGCCGAGGAGGCTTTGCCCTTGCCGTCGCGCCATGTGCTAATCTCGCCCGGTCTCGACATGTCGCTCGCCAACCCGGCGGTGTTCGAGGCCGAGCGCAACGACCCCTGGCTTGGCATTCCAGGCGGGCTGGAGGCGATCCGCATGTACAGCGCCGGCATCGACCGCGACGACTGGCACATCAGCCCGCTCTACGGCGACCTCTCGGTGCTGCCGAAGACATTGCTTCTGACAGGCTCGCGAGATCTTCTCACGCCAGACAACCTCGTCTTCGCCGAAAAGGCGCGTGCGGCCGGCGTCGACATCGAAGTCGTCTACGAGGAAGGCATGTTCCACGTCTGGCCGTTGATCGACATGCCGGAATCCCGACGGGCGCGCCAGCATATCGTTGCGTTTCTGGGCGGCGAAACGAAGACATCCCGCAGTTGGACCGCGGGATGGTCGCTGCAGCGCCAGCCAGCCACATGATCGTTGCCGCAAGTCGCATTGCGGTTCGACTGGACGCCGTCCAAGGGAACCCGTATCCGCCGGCGCTGATCAGAACTTGCCGGTTTCCCGGAACACCTCGAACGTCGCGCGGATATGGTCGGCGACAGCCTTGACCGGCGCGCTGGCGTCCGGCGCCACCACCATGGCCAGATTGTAGGTGCCGATATCGGGCATGCCGTCCTTCGGGCAGAGCTCGACCATGTCGTTGCCGAGGAAGGATCGCGGCAGCGGCGCGACCGCG
>NZ_JAFKIC010000121.1 GCF_017306585.1 Mesorhizobium sp.
GCGAGCAACTCGCGCTCGCGCACCGTGAGCTGTGCGAGCGGCGTGTCGTTGACCTTGTTGATGTCGATATAAGGGATGCAGATACGGCCGTGGCCGACCGCCAGTATAGTGTCGAAGATGATCGCGGGATCGTCGAACTGAAAGCAGTAGCCCTGAGCGCCCAGCCGCACGCACTGCTTCAGGATGCCGATATCGTGGTCGTTGGAAAAGACGGTGATGCGCACATCGAGCTTGCGGCCTTGGACCTCCGCCAGGACTTCAGCGCCGTCCATGTCGGCCAGTTTCCAGCCGATGACGGCGACGTCGAAGCCGCCATTGACTGCCAGGTCGAGGAATTGCCTGCCGCTTTGCACGCTGCCCAGCAATTCGAAGCGGCCGTCGTTTTCCAGCATTTCGCGCAGCGCCGATATGACGAACGGGTTGCGCTCGGCGACGACGATGCGCATGCGCCGGTCGCCAACTGCCTTGCTCGTTTTCGCGGGCCTGCTGTTCAAGGGGTGGTTTTATCCATGGCTGATTGTGCCGCAACGCGGAGGTCAGGCTTCAATCCTGGACCTCATCACGGCAATTCTGCCCCAACCGCGCGGGGGTGCTCTTTCCCTAGCGACATCAGCTGTCGCGCTGATTGAAGCGGGATTTTCGTGATTTGCGACCGACAGACATTGCCACGCCGGGCATGCGCGATACCTTCTTCGAAGGAATGGGGACGGCAGGGAAAGCACGTGTTTGGTTTGATATTCCGCGTGTTAGGGCGATAAGTTCTCAAATCGAATCGTGTCAGCGCCAGAATCCGGATTCCGTTTCAAGGTCCGGCGCTCCAGGCCTGAGACAGGGTTTTTCCGGCATGGCGGGAGGCGCTGGTGGAGGACAGGCAGACGACCCCCGCCAAAGCGGCCGACGACGCGCACGCCGACATCTATGGCGATGACGGCGCGGTCCTTTCGTCCTTCCTTGCCCAGATCGGGGCGGCGATCGCCGACCGCGATACGCTGACCCTCAAGCATGAAGTCGATCACCTGCACCAGTCGGAGCTCGGCGACCTGATCGAGGCGCTGCATCCCGACCAGCGGCGCGCCTTGGTCGAACTGCTGGGCGCCGACTTCGACTTTTCGGCGCTGACGGAGGTCGACGAGGCGATCCGCATGGAGATCGTCGACCACATGCCCAATGCGCAGATCGCGCAGGCGGTGCAGGAACTCGATTCCGACGATGCAGTCTACATTCTCGAAGATCTCGAAAAGGAAGATCAGGACGAGATCCTGTCGCAACTGCCGTTCACCGAGCGGATCAGGCTGCGGCGTTCGCTCGACTATCCGGAAGAGACGGCCGGCCGTCGCATGCAGACCGAGTTCGTCGCGGTGCCGCCGTTCTGGACCATCGGCCAGACCATCGACTACATGCGCGAGGACAAGAACCTTCCTGACCGCTTCAGCCAGATCTTCGTCATCGATCCAACCTTCAAGCTGCTCGGGGCCATCGATCTCGACCAGATCCTGCGCACCAAGCGCGCGGTCAAGGTCGAGGACATCATGCATGAGACACGCCACGCCATCCCGGCCACCATGGACCAGGAAGAAGCGGCGCGGGAATTCGAGCAATACGACCTTCTCTCGGCCGCCGTCGTCGACGAGAACGAGCGGCTGGTCGGCGTGCTGACCATCGACGATGTCGTCGACGTCATCCAGCAGGAGGCGGAGGAAGATCTCCTGCGCATGGGCGGTGTCGGCGACGAAGAGCTGTCCGACACGGTGCTCGCAACCTCGCGCTCGCGCGTTCCCTGGCTGCTGGTCAACCTCGTGACGGCATTTCTGGCGGCATCCGTGATCGGCCTGTTCGACCACACGATCGAACGGATCGTGGCGCTCGCCGTGCTGATGCCGATCGTGGCCGGCATGGGCGGCAATGCAGGCTCGCAGACCATGACCGTCACGGTGCGGGCGCTGGCGACCAGGGATCTCGACATCTACAACGCCGCCCGCATCATCCGCCGCGAGATGGGGGTGGGCTTCATCAACGGCATGGTCTTCGCCGTCCTGATCGGCATCGTTGCCGCAATCTGGTTCGGCGATCCCAATCTGGGTGGGATTATCGGAGCGGCGATGATCATCAACATGTTCGCGGCCGCGCTCGCCGGCATCCTGATCCCGCTGCTGCTCGACCGGTTCAAGATCGATCCGGCGGTGGCGTCAGCGGTTTTCGTCACCACCGTCACCGATTGCGTCGGCTTTTTCGCTTTCCTCGGCCTCGCAAGCTGGTGGTTCGGGGTGAGGTAGTTGCCTTAATTGACTTTTACGTAAATGCCGTGCGAGGCTTACGCGGGTTGCCGGGTCGATTCCGACGGGCGCAAGGGGTTGGTTCGGGACAGGAGGCGAAGCCGCATGGCGGCCGTCCAGGATTCCGGCATGGAGTGACAATGCGGGAATATTATTCGATCACCGAACTGACCCGCGAATTCGACGTCTCGACGCGAACGCTGCGTTTTTATGAGGACGAGGGGTTGGTGCAACCGGTGCGGCGCGGCCGCACGAGGCTGTTTCGTCCGTCCGACCGCCATCTCATCCGACAGATCATGCGCGGCAAGCGGCTCGGCTTCTCGATCAACGAGATTCGCGAGATCATCCAGATGTACAAGGAGCCGCCGGGCGAGGTCGGGCAGCTCAAGCTGATGATCAAGCGCATCGAGGAAAAGCGCGAGGATCTCAGGCAGAAGCGGCGCGATCTCGAGGAGACGCTGGCCGAACTCGACCAGGCCGAAGAGTCCTGCGTGGAGCGGCTGGTGGAGCTTGGCGTCAATACGTAGCGCCGCTCAAATCCAGCGGCGCACCCGCTTTGCATAGTCGCGATATTTCTTGCCGAACTTCGCCGCCAATATCTTTTCCTCGCCCTCGATGGCGGCCTTCTGCGTGGCGAAGGCGGCGATGAAGGCGAACAGGAAGAACCAGGCTATCCCAGAGACCAAGGCAACGCCGATCAGCATCAGCGTCAGCGCGAGATAGATCGGATTGCGGGTGATGCCGAACGGGCCTGATGTCACGAGATGGTCAGGCAGGGCGGTGGGACTGAGCGTGGTCTTTGCCCGCATCATGGTGCGGATGGCGGTGACCCAGAGAGCGGCGGCGGCGAACAGCGCTACCCAGCCGGCGGCGAACAGGATGTCGCCGAGGAGGTCGCCGATCCAGGGCAGGGGATAGAGAATGCCGAGAATGACGCTGATGGCGATCGCCGCGGCATAGATCACCGGCGGCCACGGTATCACGCCTGGCTTGGGCTCGGTCATTGTGTCCCTCCCTCGCTCATCTTGTCCTCGGTGCTGGCGGTGCACGTGCCGGCAAGGTCGGACAGATGCGATCTGAAGTCGGCAGTCTGGTCGTTGTTAAAGAGCCGATCAAGAGAGCCTTCGCCTTCGATTGTTTCCAGCATGCAGCCGCAATAGCTGGAACAGAAGGTTGCGTTGCGCGTCTGTTCGCAGGAGCGCTGGCAGGTTTTCAGGAAATTGACCTGCGGCGTTTCCACCTGTGCCGGCATTACTTGCGAGAACAACCAGACGCAGCCGATCAGCAGCGGCTGGTGGATCAGGTAGAAGGCAAGGCTGTGGCGGCCGATGAAGACCAGCGGGTTCGACCAGCGGCCGGGCGCAAGGTTGGCCAGGCGTGCCTTTATGCCGGAGGCGGAAGCGAGTTTCGCCACCCCGATGCCGACAAGGACAGCGCCGAACCAGGGGAACAGCGGCACGTAATCGTTGGAACGCGGATTGATCGCAGACAGGCCTATCCACCACAGCCACGGGTGATCCAGCGCTTCGAAGCGCAGATAGACCGGTGCCGCGATGACGAGCGCTGCGGCGACAAGCGTGAGCAGCGCTGGCAGCCGCAGGAAAGCGAGGCCGAGCAGGCTGGCGAGCGCGATCTGATGCAGGATGCCGAAGAAGATGAATCCGTCAGGCGTCGCGATACGGGTGACCACCGAAATCGCGATCGCCGCGCCGGCAACCATGGCGAACCGCTTCCAGAAGCCGTTCCAGCGGATCTGGCGGCCATGGGCGAGATACAGGCTGACGCCGACCAGGAACAGGAAGGTGGAGGCGATGCAGCGCGCGTAGATCTTCCACCAGCCAAAGGCGGTGAGGCCGGGATCGGTGTAGCCGAAAAATTCGAGATCCCAGGTGAAGTGATAGCTCGCCATGGCCAGCAGCGCGATGCCGCGCACGACATCGATGGCGACGATGCGCTTTGACGGTTCGGAAACGGTGGCGCTCGGCGTGTGGATGCTCATGGTCTCGCGATCTGATTCAGCCCCGCCTGAGCACTATCACGGTTGCACCGGCCAGAAGAAGGCCGCGCGTATCGCGGCGGCTGACGGATCCGGCGCCGCTTTAGGCCAGAACCGGGAAGCCTTTGACCGATTTCGCTTTTTGCCGGGTAGGCGTCGGTTTCCTCTTATTGGGCCGCGAACGACCTCGGCAGATTGGAACCGCGATTCTGCTTTGGGGAAGCAATGTCCACCCATGTGCGCCACCCGATCTGGCTCCCGGCCCTCAAGGCCGCGGACGCGCGCACCTTCGCCTCGCTCTACGCGGTGGAATCCTTCGCCCGCGCCACGGTGTCGAGCGTCATCCCGATCCAGGCCTACGAAATCCTGCACAACGAACAGATCGTATCGATCCTCTACACGGTCGTGGCGTTGATGGGCCTGTCGGTAACCCTGTTCATGCCGATGCTGATCCGCCGTTTCGCCCGGCGCTGGGTCTACACGGCCGGGGCCTGCCTGCTTGCGATCGGCTCGCTCTTCTTCGTCACCCACACGCTGCCCGGCCAACTGGCTGGCATGCTGTGTCGCGTCATGGGCGCCAGCGCGCTGGCGGTCACGCTCAACCTCTACATTATGGACCATATCCGCAAGACCGACTTCATGCAGGCCGAATCGCTGCGCATGGCATGGTCGATGTTCGCATGGACCGGCGGGCCGACGCTCGGCATCTTCCTCTATGCGCATTTCGGCATCTATGCCGCGCATGGCGCCGTGGCGGTGTTCGCCATGGCCTTGCTGGCACTGTTCTGGTTCTACCGGCTCAGCGACAATCAATCGATCCAGCCGGGCAAGACGCGTCCGGCCAATCCGCTGGCCAATATCGGCCGCTTCGTCGCGCAGCCGAGGTTGAGACTCGCCTGGCTGATCGCTTTCGGCCGCTCGTGCTTCTGGACGACGTTCTTCGTCTACGGCCCGCTGTTCATGGTCATCACCGGGGAAGGCGACCTGGCCGGCGGCCTGCTGGTCTCGGCCGGCAACGCGCTTTTGTTCATGGCCATCTTCTGGGGCAAGGCGGGCAAGCGCTTCGGCGGCCGGCGCACCATGACGTTCGCTTATTTCGCCATGTCGGCAATGCTTCTGGCGGCTGGTACGGTAGGCGCCGCAGCACCGCTGGTCACCGGCGGCTTCCTGCTGGGTGGCGCCTTCTTCACCATTGCCCTCGATGCGCTTGGCTCGACCGCCTTCATGCGCTCGGTACGCTCCTATGAGCGGGCGCAGATGGCGGCGGTCTACCGCACCTATCTCGACTTTTCCGAGCTGACGCCGCCGCTGGTCTATTCCATCGTGCTGGCGTTCTTCGGGCTGGGTTCGGTGTTCGTCACGCTCAGCCTGCTGGCGGCCTTTTGCGGCTTCATGACCTGGCGCTATCTGCCGAAATCCTTGTGAAATCAGCGTGAAAGCGCTGCGTGGCGGTCGCGCACCCAGTTGTGGAAGCGGTGCAGTTCGTATTCCTCCGGCATCAGCACGCCGGCCGCGTGGCGCATCGAGCGCAGACCCTTCTGGTTGACCTCGCAGATCGCGGCGTCCTCCTCAAGCACTTGGCGGCCGAAGGCGACGATGTTGTCGATGTCGGTCGATGCGAGCATCTCGGGCGCGAACAGCCATTCGGCGACCAGCCCGGTCTGCTCCGGGCCAAGCGGCACGAGGCGCACTGTCCTGACATAATCGACATGGCCAACGACGAACATCGAGGGCAGGCTGGTGGCGTAGGTCTGGCCAGCGGCCCGTTCGGTTGGCGTCAGACCTGGGAAGACAGGTCCGTGCGCCTTGCCGTCACGCGACCAGGTTTCGGCGCCCGGCCGCAGGCCGCCGGAAAACTCCGGCGCGTCATTGTCGGCGTGGCGTGCCCATTCGGGATCGTCATGCCGGCTCATCAGGCCGCGCCCATAGATCGGCACCAGCCGCGACAGGTCCTTGTGGACGCCCGGGCAGTGCAGGCACTCGTTGAAGTTTTCCCAGAAGATCTTCCAGTTGCAATTCATGACCTTGCGCAGGACGTGGCCTGTCACCAGCGTTTCCAGCGGCCAGTTGCCGAGATTGCCCGAACCCGGATCGAAGGAGGACTGCGCGGAACCCGCCGCATCCTCCTGCAGGTTGACGAACACGAAACCGCGCCACACCGAGAGCGCGACGCGGTAGAGCGGATGGTCTGATTTGTCGAAGCCTTCCGGCAGTGATTTCGACGGCACGCGCACCAGATCGCCGCGCAAGGAATAGGACCAGGCATGGTACGGGCAGGTGATCAGACGCGCCTTCAGCCGGCCCTCGCTCTCCTGGCAAAGCTGCGAGCCGCGATGGCGGCAGGTGTTGTGGAAGGCGCGCAGTTCGCCGGTCTCGTCGCGCAGGACGACGATTTCCTGCGTGCCGACCCGGAAGGTGCGGAAGGCCAGGGGTTGAGCCAGGTCGGCCTCGCGGCAGACCAGCAGCCAGCTTCTATACCAGATGGCATCGAGATCGCGCTGGTAACTCTCGCCGTCCCAGTAAGCGGAGGAGGGCAAAGTGGGCTTGGCCTCGGTCAAGCCGTTATAGGGGGCACGCTCGCTGGCAATCGGTTGCATGGCTGGCTTCCTGTGACACAGCCAGCCGACACCGGCCCATGAGAATTGTCAATTCTCGCTCTGATACCGTCCACTTCCATGGCGCAATCGCGCTGATTGCCGGCGGAATTTGGTTTGCCGCATGTCTTGATTTTCCCTATAGTCCGCCCGTCGTCGGTTCCGTTTTGGAGCCAAGAGGGAATGCGGTGCGGGCGAAATACTTGCCCAATGCCGTCGCTGCCCCCGCAACTGTGTGTGGTAGTCCTCTCCATATGCCACTGAAGGTTTTTCTTCGGGAAGGTGGGGAAGGGCGCTGATCCGCGAGCCAGGAGACCTGCCGGCGACGGTAAAACTGACTTACAGGCCCTCGGGAGGAGGGCGAAAGGACATAGATGAACACCGCTTCCGTTTCCCTCGGCGCTTCCGTTTCCTCGCAGTCGCGTTTCATGCAGCTGGCGCTCGCGGCGCTGCTCGGCACTTTCATCATCGGCTTCGTTGGCTTCTCGCACATCGATGCGGTGCATAACGCTGGCCATGACAACCGCCACTCGATGGCGTTTCCCTGCCACTGATTAGGGATCTGACATCATGAATCTGTTTCGCAACGTCGTGTTCATCGCGGCGATCGCCGGGCTCGTGGCCGGCGTCGCCCTCGCCTGCATGCAGGCCTACGCCACCGTGCCGCTGATCCTCAAGGCGGAGGTCCACGAACAGGCCGAAGGCGGCCACAGCCATGAAAATGCCGCCGCACCGGCGCCGGCCGATGCGGCCACCGGCAACGCAATGAGCTCCTCGGCGCCTGCCGCCTCGAATGCCATGACTCCGGCTCCCGCCGCGCAAGCCGCGCCCGAGGAAGACGAGGGTTGGGCGCCCGCCGACGGCTTCGAACGGTTTGCCTACAACGTGGTGTCCAATGTCGTTACCGGCATCGGCTTCGCGCTGGTCCTGGTCGCCGTTTCGGAATTCGCCGGCGGCATCGGCAACTGGCGCCAGGGCGTGTTCTGGGGCCTGGCTGGTTTTGCCATATTCACGCTGGCACCCGGTCTCGGCCTGCCGCCGGAACTTCCGGCCATGCCCGCGGCCGACCTGACGCAGCGCCAGATCTGGTGGCTGGCGACCGTGGTTGCGACTGCCATCGGGCTCGGCCTGATCGCTTTCCGCAAATCGCTGCCGCTGACCATCCTTGCCGTCCTGCTGATCGTTGCTCCGCATATTGTCGGCGCGCCGCAGCCCGACAGCTTCGAGACACCGATCCCGGAGGGGCTGCACCACCAGTTCGTGGTCGCGGTGACGCTGACCAATCTGGTGTTCTGGCTGGTTCTCGGCGCTGTGGTCGGTATCGTACGCGGCCGCTTCACCGGCACCGCCACCAGCCTGCGCGACAGCTTTGCCTGATCGCGGCAAGCTGACCTTCCTCATCGGCGGTGCGCGTTCCGGAAAGAGCGCGCACGCCGAAACACTTTTAACCGCCTTGCCCGCGCCATGGGCCTATATCGCCACCGCGCAAGCCTATGATGACGAGATGCGTGAGCGCATCGCGCTGCACCGCTCGCGGCGCGGCGCGGGCTGGACGACCATCGACGCGCCGCTCGATCTTTGCGAAGCGCTCGAGGCCCTGCCGGACGGCCAGCCGGCGCTTGTTGACTGCCTGACGCTGTGGCTGACCAATCACATGCTTGCCGATCACGATGTGGCGGCCGAGTGCCGGCGGCTGGCCGACGTGCTGTCGCGGCCGCGCGGGCCGTGGTTCGTGGTTTCCAACGAGGTCGGCCAGGGCATTGTGCCGGACAATGCGCTGGCGCGGCGTTTTCGCGACGACGCCGGACGGCTCAACCAGCAGGTCGCGGCGATTGCCGATACGGTGCTGCTGATGGTGGCGGGGCTGCCGCTGAAGGTGAAGTGAGATGACCGACGCCAAGACCATCGACGACCAGGACGAAGAACGCCATCGCGCCAAAATGGCCAAGCGCAAGGCGGTGCAGGACGCCGAAGTGGCGGCCAAGACGATCGAGAAGGGGCTGCTCATCGTCAACACCGGCCCCGGCAAGGGCAAAACCACCGCCGCCTTCGGCCTGGCGCTGCGGATGCTTGGCTATGGCAAGCGCGTCGGTGTCGTGCAGTTCATCAAAGGCAAGTGGCACACCGGCGAGAAGGATGCTTTCGCCGCCTTCGGCGACCGTGTCGTCTGGCATGCGATGGGTGAGGGTTTTACCTGGGAGACGCAGGATCTGAAGCGCGACATCGCCGCCGCCGAGGCCGCCTGGGCCAAGGCCCTGGAACTGATCGCCGATCCGTCGATCAGCCTCGTCGTGCTCGACGAACTCAACATCGCGCTGCGCTACGACTATCTCGACCTGGACAAGGTGGTTGCCGCTCTGAAGGACCGCCGTCAGGACCTGCATGTCATCGTCACAGGCCGCAATGCAAAGCCGGCGCTGGTCGAGGCGGCGGATCTCGTCACCGAGATGGGGCTGACCAAGCACCATTTCTCGGCGGGCGTGAAGGCGCAGCAGGGGATCGAGTTCTAGAACGCCAGAACGACGATCACCGAGACCAGGCCGAACAGCGCGATCAGCAGATAGTCGGCGACGCGGTAAAGCGTCAGCGCATGCCTGATGTCGGCGCTGTCGACATCGCGGCGGCCGCCTTCGCCCATGAAGACGTCGTCAACCACCACGCCGCCATAGCTGCGCGGCCCGGCGAGCGCGAGACCAAGCGCACCGGCCATCGCCGCTTCCGGCCAGCCGGCATTGGGCGAGC
Organism: Mesorhizobium sp.; assembly: GCF_017306585.1. Lineage (GTDB taxonomy): Bacteria > Pseudomonadota > Alphaproteobacteria > Rhizobiales > Rhizobiaceae > Mesorhizobium. The sequence continues at coordinate 9,606 of NZ_JAFKIC010000121.1, forward strand.
GGTGTTTCCTGGCGTCGCGCAGCACCGCTTGCCAGGCGTTGCGCGGATTGGCTCCTTTGACCAGGACGGCGGCGAGCACGATGAGCAGCGCGGTCAGGCGGGATGCCGGCAGGTTGATCCAATCGTCGAAGCGCGCCGCCGCCCAGCCGAACGCCTCGTGGCGCGGGGTGCGGTGGCCGATCATCGAATCCGCGGTGTTGGCCGCCTTGTAGGCGGCGCCGCCGGCAAGGCCGCCGACACCGGTCCAGAAGGCGGGAGCGACGATACCGTCTGAAAAGTTCTCGGCCAGGCTCTCGATCGCCGCGCGGCAGACGGCGGCCCTGTCGAGCGTCTCGGGGTCGCGCCCGACGATCCGCGAGACGGCGGCGCGGCCCATTGTCAGGCCGCCCGAATCGAGCGCGTCGGCGACGGCCTCGACATGCTCATGGAGGCTCTTCTGCGACAGAAGCGATGTCGCCATAAGCGCGGCAACGATCAGGCCCATGGGAACGAACCAGATCAGCACGAGCTGGATGGTGAGGCCGATCAGCGCCGGCACCAGCACGATCACCAGCAGCGCCTGGACGCCGCGTTGGCGACGCAGCGCGTCGGGATCAGCGGGGCGGTTGAGCCTCAGATCGAGAAAGGATATCAGCCTGCCGAACCAGGTTACCGGATGGCCGATGGCGCGGAACAGCCGGTCCGGGTAACCGAGCGGGAATTCGATAACCAGTGACAGGAAAGCGATCAGGACTGACATGAAGCTTCTTGAAGGAGCGGTGGACCATGGTGGAAGTCTCGGCCGGGCGAGGGCGCTTTTCCCCAATGCCGTGCTGCCTTTCGTCGACCTCTCGACCGGTATCAATCCGCACTCCTACCCGCTTTTCGACCTGCCCGCCACCTCGCTGTGGCGCTTGCCGGAAGCCGCGCGCGGACGCGAGCTGATCGGGATCGCGACAACAACCTATGGCGCACCCTCGCCAGCCAATGTCGTCGCGGCGCCGGGCACGCAGATCCTGCTGCCGCGGGTGGCATCGCTGATCGCGCCCGGCAGGGCGCTTGTCCTGGGGCCGACCTATGCCGAACATGCCCGCGCCGCCGACATCGCCGGGCACGAGGTGGCCGAGGTCAGCGATTTCGCCGCGCTGGCGGGCGCCGACCTTGCCATCGTCGTCAATCCGAACAACCCGGATGGGCGCGTCATCGAGCGGGACAGGTTGCTTGCGCTAGCGGCCGGCCTGCGCGCCAAAGGCGGTCTGCTGGTCGTTGATGAAGCATTCATGGATGTCGGCCCGCGCGAGCACAGTCTCGCCGGCGACGCCGACCGGGGCGGTATCGTGGTGCTGCGTTCGTTCGGCAAGTTCTTCGGCCTCGCCGGCCTGCGGCTCGGGTTCGCGCTTTCCGATGCCGAGACCGTCAGACGGCTCGATACGCAGTTCGGGCCCTGGGCCGTCGCTGGACCGGCCTTGGAATACGGCATCCGCGCGCTTGCCGATATCGCCTGGCAGGACGCGATGCGCGGTTCGCTGGCGGATGCGTCGGCGCGGCTGGACGCGCTGTTCGGCCGCTTCGGCGTTCCCGTTGCGGGTGGCACCACTTTGTTCCGCTATCTCAGCTCGCTGGATGCAGCCGGTCTGTTCTCGGCGCTCGGCGAGGCCGGCATCCTGCTTCGGCATTTTGCCGACCGGCCGCATGTCCTGCGGGCAGGCCTGCCGGGGAGCGAGGAGGAATGGCAGCGGCTTGAGAGTGCCCTTGCGGTCTGGGCGTCGCGGCGCGAGGATCAGCCAAAAGGTTCGAAACGATGATCCATGTCTGCTCGCTGTCGAAGGTCGAGGAAACGGTGGCCAGGACCGGCGCCGAACGGCTGCTGTCCTTGCTGGCCGCCGGGACGGATGTGGTCCGTCCCGCCTCGATCACCAGGGAAAACCATCTGCATCTGGTGATGCACGATATCGCGGTGGCGCAGGACGGCATGACCATGCCGGGCGAGGAGCATGTGCGCAACCTGCTCGATTTCGCGCGCCGCTGGGACCTGATGAAACCGATGGTGGTGCATTGCTATGCCGGGATCAGCCGCTCGACGGCCTCGGCTTATATCATCACGGCGGCCCTGGCGCCGAAACGTGACGAGATGGAACTGGCGCGGACGTTGCGCGCACTCTCGCCCTCGGCGACGCCCAATCCGCGCCTGATAGCCGTGGCCGACACGCTGCTCGGCCGCGAGGGCCGCATGATCGAAGCGATCAAGTCGATCGGACGCGGCGCCGATGCGTTTGAAGGCACGCCATTTGAGCTGAAGATCGATAGCTAGCTGACCACCGTAACCTCGGAAATTGGCAGAAGCATACTCAGCGTCGTCATCCACGGGCGGAGCAGGAGCGAAGCTCCGTCGCGGAGACCCGAGGATCCATGCCGCGACCTTAGCTGACAGGTGCAGCGGAGCAGAATTCTGTACCGTGGCGCGCGCTTCCGAGTCCCGGCATGGATCCTGGGGTCTGCGCCGCGTCGCTGCGCTCCTTGCTTCGCCCCAGGATGACGAAGGGGAAAGGCTTCGGCCAATCTCGGAGAGGCGCGCTGCCAGCGGACGGTCAGAACATCTGTGTCAGGCAACCATCCTACTTCAGCCACTCGGTGAGCTTCGCCTTCCTCACGTCCCTGAGCAGGCCGATGAAGCCATTGGCTTGATGCTCCGCGGTCAATCGGCCTTTTTCGGCCGTCGCGATGCTGGCGTCGCCGACCACGCCGTTGGGGTTCAAGTCGCTGGCGATCCAGGCGAAGGCATGCGTGCCGGTCTGGCGCAGCAGCGAGAATCCCTTCTCGGCCTTGGCCACGTTGGAAATGAAATTGTCGGCCTTGCCCATGTCGACGAGATCGGGGCGGAAATGCAGCATCAGCGAGGTCTCGACATCGCCGCCATGGATGCCGTGTCGATCCTCGAGTTCGGTGTACATGCCGGCCGGGCGGCCGAAGCGCTGCCAGCTCGTCTTCACCGCCAGCATCTTTTCGCGCACGCGCAATTCGCGCGTGATGATGCCCATGATCTCCTCATTGCCGCCATGCGAGTTGACGACGACGAGCTTGCGCACGCCGGCGCGCGCGATGGAGAGGCCGAGCTCGGTCCAGGTTTCGACCAGCGTGGTTGCCGGCAAGGTGAGCGTGCCCGGCGCATGCAGATGCTCGTTCGACTTGCCCACCGCCTGGACCGGCAGGATGCGGATGTCGAGATCATCGGACAGGCGAGCGATCACCGTGTCGAGCATGCCGTTCATGATCGAGGTGTCGGTCGAAACGGGCAGATGCGGGCCGTGCTGCTCGATCGCGGCCACCGGCAGCACCGCGATTGTCGCTTCGGGATCGATCGAGGCGTATTCTGTGGTCCGGTAGTCGCCCCACCAGACGCGTCTCTTGGCTGCTGTCATGTCCTGCCTCTTCAGATTGCCCGGCAGACGTAGCGCGGCGTGGGCGGCCTGTCGATCACCCGGCGGCGATAGCCTCGACCTCGACCTTGAATTCCGGCCGGGCAAAGCCTGAGACGATCATCAGCGTCGAGGCCGGGGCCGGGCTCGAAAACAGCCTGTCGCGGACGTCCATATAGGGCCGCAGATGGGCGCGGTCGGTGACATAGGCGTTGATGCGTACGATATCGCCGAGCCCCAATCCTGCCTCGCCGAGCACGGCCGCTATGTTGCGAAAGCAGAGCTCGGCCTGTGCGCCGGCATCTTCCGGTATCTGATCGTCCAGGGTGATCGCGACCTGGCCCGAACACAGCACCAGCCGCTTGCCGGCCGGCACCTCGACGCCATGGCTGTAGCGGGCAAAGGGCGGTTTGATCGACTTGGGGGTGAGGAATTTGAACATGGCAGTCTCCGGTTTGCGCCAGCCTAGGGCCTGATGCATCACACCTTCAAGATGGCGGTGCATGCTGGCTGCGCGATTGTGGACAGCCGTTCAAAAAATAGGCACGATGCCTTCGGTGCAGCACGACCTTTCCGGCTTTCGCAGATGGCTGTGGTGCAGGCGGGCGGGTCCCGGCGCGAGACGCCGGTGGCATGTGTCTTGCTTCTTGATTCTCTGGTGTCGAGCCTGGCGCGTGGAGCGCCGGAGCAAACAAAGGGTGGTGTGATGTACGCAAAACAGAAGATTTCGGCGGCGACGGTGGCCCTGCTTGCCGCCAGCACGCTGGGCGCGGCCGCGAATGAAAAAGTGACCTTCGGCACCAACTGGCTGGCTGAGCCTGAACATGGCGGCTACTATCAGGCCGTGGCGGACGGCACCTATGCCGCCTGCGGCCTCGACGTCACCATCATGCAGGGCGGGCCACAGGTTGCCGGCCGGCCGATGCTGTTAGCCGGCAAGCTCGATTTCTACATGGGCGGCAATCTGCTGTCGGCCTTCGATGCCGTCCAGCAAGGCATTCCGATGCGCGTGGTGGCCGCCGATTTCCAGAAGGATCCGCAGGTCATCATGTCCCACCCTGGCGAGGGGCTCGACAAATGGGAGGATCTGAAGAACGCTGACCAGTATATTCTTGGTGACGAAGGCGTGCAGACCTTCTTCCAGTGGATGGTCACGGCGCTCGGCTTCGATGCGGCCAAGCGCGCGCCTTACACCTACAACACCGCTCCCTTCATCGCCAACAAGAAGTCGATCCAGCAGGGCTACGTCACCTCGGAGCCGTTCGCGGTGAAGAAGGAAGGCGGCTTCGTGCCCAACCAGTTCCTGCTCGCCGACTATGGCTGGGATACCTATTCGACGACGATCGAGGTGATGCAGGACACGATCGACAAGAAGCCGGAGGTGGTCCAGTGCTTCGTCGATGGCTCGGCAAAGGGCTGGTACAAATATCTCTACGGTGACAACAAGGCCGCCAACGACATGATCAAGAAAGACAATCCTGACATGACGGATGAGCAGATCGCCTTCTCGATCGAGCAGATGAAGAAGTTCGGCCTCGCCGATTCCGGCGACACCGAGAAGCTCGGCATCGGCGCCATGACCGACGCGCGGATCAAGAGTTTCTACGACAAGATGGTCAAGGCCAAGGTTACGCCCGCAGGCATCGATATCACCAAGGGCTACACGCTGGCTTTCGTCAACAAGGGCGTCGGGCTCGAGCTGAAGAAATAGGCCGCCCCGGGATGATGCGGGAACAGGTGGCGCAAGCGCCGACAGCCGCGCCGGCGCTGCTTTCGCTGCGCGGCGTCGGCAAGGTCTTTTCCAATGGCGTGACGGCACTGAGCGATGTCGACCTGACGATCCGGGAAGGCGATTTCCTCAGCCTGCTTGGGCCGTCCGGCTGCGGCAAGTCGACGGCGCTTCGGCTGATCGCCGGCCTGTCGACACCGACGTCCGGCGTGCTCGACTGGCGCGGCGGCGGCTCGCTCGACCGGGCCAATATCGGCTTCGTCTTCCAGGAGCCGACGCTGCTGCCCTGGGCCAGCGTCTTCGACAATGTCTGGCTGCCGCTCAGGCTGAAGGGCATTTCCCGCGCCAGGGCCGCGCCGGCGGTGAAGGAGATGCTGGCACGGGTTCACCTCACCGGTTTCGAGGACGCGGTGCCGCGCGAACTGTCGGGCGGCATGAAAATGCGCGTCTCCATCGCACGCGCCATGGTGACCAAGCCGCGCGTGCTGTTGATGGACGAGCCGTTCGCGGCACTCGACGAGATCACCCGCTTCAAGCTCAACAACGACCTTCTCGAGCTCTGGCAGGATGAGCGCTTCACCGTGGTCTTCGTCACCCATAGCGTCTTCGAAAGCGTGTTCCTGTCCAACCGCGTCGTCGTCATGGCGGCGCGGCCGGGCAGGGTGTTCGACGAACTCGCCATCGAGGCCGCCTATCCGCGCGACGAGGCGTTCCGTACCTCGCCCGACTATGCCGCCCTTTGCCGTCAGGCCTCGGATGTGCTGGTCAACGCCATCAATTCCACGACAGGTCCCCATCATGACGGTCATTGACGAGCGCGCGCTCAAGCTCGACCCGGAGGAAGCGCGCCGGGTGCGCCAGGAACGGTTCGAGCGGATCGGCCGCTGGGGGCTACCGCTGGCAATCATGATCCTGGCGATCGTGCTGTGGGACCGTATCTGCGTCTGGAACGCGATACCGCAATACATCCTGCCGCGGCCCGGCGTGGTTCTATGGACGCTCTACAACGATGCCGGCCTGTTGTTTTCGGCGCTGCTGGTCACCTTGCGCATCACCTTTCTCAGCCTGGCCCTGGCCGTCATCGGCGGTGTCGGGCTGGCGGTGCTGTTTGCGCAGTCGAAATGGGTGGAGATGTCGTTCTTCCCCTTCGCCATCGTGCTGCAGGTGACGCCGATCGTGGCGATCTTTCCGCTGATCAACATCTATGTGAACAACCAGACGACCAAGCTTCTGCTATGCGCCTGGATCGTCGCCTTCTTTCCGATCCTGTCCAACACCACGCTTGGCCTGAACTCGGTCGACCGCAATCTACGCGACCTGTTCAAGCTCAATGGCGCGACGCGCTGGCAGCAACTACGCTATCTCAGATTGCCGGCGGCGATGCCGTATTTCCTCGGCGGGTTGAAGATAGCCGGTGGACTGTCGCTGATCGGCGCGGTGGTGGCTGAATTCGTTGCCGGCACCACCGGGCAGTCGTCGGGGCTTGCCTCGCGCATCATCGAGGCCGGCTACCGGCTCAACGCGCCCCGGCTGTTCGCCGCGCTGTTCCTGATCTCGCTGACCGGCATTCTGATCTTTCTGGTGCTGTCGCTGATTTCGCATCTCATTTTGCGGCGCTGGCATGAAAGCGCGCTCAAGCAGGAGCGATAAGCCCTTGATACCGAACGCGGTTTCATACCGGCTCACCAACGTCCGGCTTCATGCATCGGTGGCACCTGGGCTTGCCGCCGTATTCGACGCGGACGGCTTTGCGCTGGCCGACATTGCCGTTGCCGATGGCAGGATTTCCGGCATTACCGCGCATGCCAGAACGGGGGCGGCCGCCGATGCCGTGGACCTCGGCGGCCGCATCGTCCTGCCATGCTTCGTCGATTGCCACACCCATATCGACAAGGGCCATATCTGGCCGCGAAAACCCAACCCCGACGGCACCTTCATGGGTGCGCTCAATGCCGCCGGCGCCGACCGCGTCGCGCGCTGGAGCGCCGAGGATCTGGCCAGGCGCATGGATTTTTCCTTACGCTCGGCTTACGCCCATGGCACCAGGGCGTTGCGCACCCATCTCGACAGTGTCGCGCCCCAGGAAGAAATCTCCTGGCCGGTGTTCGAAGCGATGCGCGAGACCTGGTGCGGCCGCATAGACTTGCAGGGCGCCTGCCTGCTCGGTATCGAGGGTGTGCGCGATAAGAACTGGTTCGACCGGTTGGCGAAACGGGTCGCCGCCGCCAAGGGCGTGCTCGGCGTCGTCACCTATATGGTGCCGGACCTTGAAGAATTGCTCGACCAGGTCTTCGCGCAGGCGATCAAGCACGGGCTCGATCTCGATTTCCATGCCGACGAGACCGACGACATCGCCGCCGTCTCGCTGAAGAAGATCGCCGAGGCAGCACTCTGGAACGGCTTCGAGGGCAACATACTGGTCGGCCATTGCTGCTCGCTGGCGCGCCAGCCCGACCTCGAGGTGCTGGACACGCTGGACAAGGTGGCGAAGGCCGGGCTGGCTGTCGTGTCGCTGCCGATGTGCAATCTCTACCTGCAGGACCGGCGCGGCAACGGTACCACGCCACGCTGGCGCGGCGTGACATTGCTGCATGAGATGAAGGCGAGGGGCATTCCGGTTGCCGTCGCTTCCGACAATACGCGTGACCCGTTCTATGCCTATGGCGACCTCGACATGCTGGAAGTCTACAGGATGGCGACCCGCATTCTGCATCTGGATCATCCTGTCGCCGATTGGCCTCGGGCGGTCACGGCGACGCCGGCGAAAGTGATGAGGCTTGACGGCATCGGTACACTGGCTGCCGGCGGCGATGCCGACTTCATCCTGTTCAAAGGTCGAAGCTGGACGGAATTGCTGTCGCGGCCCGAATCGGATCGCATCGTGGTGCGCGGCGGGCGCGCGATCGACCGGCAATTGCCAGACTATGCCGAACTCGACGAGTTGATGGTGGGATGATGGATGTTTCGGCGCTCAAGCGCGATCTCGACGGGCTGAAGCTCGACGACAACGAGGCCATCGTCCAGCAGAAGAGCCGCGACTTCTACTGGTACAGTCCGGTGCTGAAAGAGCAGCTCGACCACGTCACTGGCGACCTGATCGTGACACCGAAGGATGAGGCCGAGCTGATCCGCGTGCTGGCGGCCTGCCATCGGCACAGCGTCCCGGTGACGCCGCGTGGCAGCGGCACCGGCAATTACGGTCAGGCGATGCCGCTGTCGGGCGGTGTGGTGCTCAATCTTGCTGAGATGAACGAGATCAAGTCGATCGCGCCGGGGCGCGTGGTGACAGGTCCGGGCGCGATTCTCGCGGACATCGACAAAGCGACGCGGGCGCATTCCGGGCAGGAACTCAGGCTGTCGCCTTCGACCTACAACACGGCCTCGATCGGCGGTTTCATCGCCGGTGGATCCGGCGGCGTCGGGTCGATCAATTTCGGCGGCCTGCGCGATTTCGGCAATGTGTTGCGCCTGCGCGTGGTGACCATGGAGGCCGAACCCAAGGTGCTTGAACTGACGGGGGAGGACCTGCACAAGGTGACTCACGCCTATGGCACCAACGGCATCATCTCGGAAGTCGAGATGCCGCTGACGGCAGCCTATGAGTGGGTCGACGTGATCGTCGGCTTCGGCGCTTTCATGGATGCCGCACGCTACGGCAATGCGCTGGCCTGCCAGGACGGCATCCTGACCAAGCTGATCACGCCGATCGCTGCTCCCGTGCCGCAGCTTTATTTCAGGCGGCACCAGAAGTTCCTGCGCGAGGGGCAAAGCATCTGCGTGGTCATGGTGGCGCAGCATGGGCTGGACGCCTTCCTGGCGTTTACCCGGCGCGCGGGCGGCGAAGTGATCTTCAACGCCGCCACGGCTACGACCGAGGAAAAAAAGGGCCTGCCGCCGGCTTATGAGCTGGCGTGGAACCACACGACGCTCCGGGCGCTGCGGGTCGACCCTTCGATCACCTATCTGCAGTCGCTTTATCCGTTTCCCAACCAATTGGCGCTGGTAGAGAAGATGGATGCGATGTTTCCGGGCGAGGTGTTCTCGCATCTGGAATTCGTGCGGCTCGACGGCAACATCACCTGCTTCGGCCTGCCGCTGGTGAAGTTCACCACCGAGGCGCGACTGGACGAGATCATCCGGCTGCATGAGGAGAATGGCTGCCCGATCTTCAATCCGCACCGCTATACGCTGGAAGAGGGCGGTATGAAGCAGACGGATGCCGTGCAGCTTGCCTTCAAGCGCGAGACCGACCCGCAAGGCCTGCTCAATCCCGGCAAGATGGTCGCCTGGGAAAACCCGGACTATGACTATCGTTCGGGAAGGACCTTTTTGTTCAAGGGACTGCAGAGGGCGGGATGAGGAGAGGCTTGCGCATAAGCCCCCCTCTCTGGCCTGCCGGCCATCTCCCCCTCAAGGGGGGAGATCAGCAGTTTCGGCGCCTCGCTCGTCTTTCGGCGTCGACAATTGGCGAAAGCGGTGCCGCAGTCCAATCTCCCCCCTTGAGGGGGAGATGCCCGGCAGGGCAGAGGGGGGCGCCTCGCGCTGACATGAGCAATCTTTTCCGATGAACATCCTGGTCCTCTATGCGCATCCGGTCGAGACCAGCTTCAACGCCGGCCTGCACCGGACGATCGTGGAGCGGCTGACGGCGGCGGGCCACAGTGTCGATGACTGCGATCTCTACGCGGAGGATTTCGACCCGCGGCTGACGCGGGCCGAGCGGCTCGCCTATCACGACCAGCGCGGACCAGGCGATGCGGTTGCCGGCTATATCGAACGGTTGCAGGCGGCGGAGGGGCTGGTGCTGTCGTTTCCGGTCTGGAACTATGGCTATCCCGCGATCCTGAAGGGGTTTTTCGACCGTGTCTTCCTGCCTGGCGTGTCGTTCAAGCTGGTTGACGGCAAGGTGCGGCCGACGTTGCACAACATCCGCAAGATGACCGCCGTCACGACCTATGGCGGCAGCCGGTTCCGCGCGATGCTGATGGGCGATCCGCCGCGCAAGGTGGTGAAGCGCATGCTGAGGGCGACGATCAGGCCCGGCGCCCGCGTCTCCTACCTTGCCCACTATTCGATGAACCTTTCGACCGACCAGACGCGCAAGGCTTTCACGGACAAGGTCGCTGCCAGCATGGACGGCTTCTGATGCGCGCGCTGGTCGTCTACTGCCATCCGGTGCCGGAGAGTTTTTGCGCCGGGATTCGCGATACGGCCGTGGAGGTGCTGACGCGCCGGGGCTGGGAGGTGCGGCTGCTCGACCTCTATGCCGAGAATTTCAATCCGGTGATGAGCTGCGAAGAGCGGCGCACCTACAATGACCAGGCGCCGCAGGACCCGGCGCTGAAGCCGCATTTCGAACTGCTCAACTGGGCCGAGGCGATCCTGTTCGTCTATCCGACCTGGTGGTACGGCCTGCCGGCGATGCTGAAGGGCTGGCTCGATCGTGTCTGGGCGACCGACATCGCCTTCAAGCTGCCGGTGGGCAAGGGCGGCATCAAATCGCTGATGACGCATGTCACCAAGGTCGGCGTCATCACCACATGCGGCGCGCCGACCTGGTGGAGCGTCGTCGTCGGACAGCCCGGACGCAAGACGCTGCTGCGCGGCATGCGCGCGCTGTGCGCGACAAGGTGCAAGACGTTCTTCCTCGCGCACTACCTGATGGACGCTTCGACACCCAAAAGCCGTGCGGCGTTCCTGGTGAAGGTGAGGGCGAAACTGGAAAGGTTTTAAGCGCCAACTTCCCTTCTCCCCTTGTGGGAGAAGGTGTCGCCGCAGGCGACGGATGAGGGGGTGTTCCAGGGAAAGCCAGCGTCTCACTCCGTTGGAACATCCCTCATTCGTCTCGTCGCTACGCGCCGATCCACCTTCTCCCGCAAGGGGAGAAGGAAGAAGCGCTACATCTTCGTCCGCTCCGACTTCGGATCATACATCGGCTTCAGCGATGCCTCGGCGGCGAACCGCTCGCCGGCGATTTCGATCTCATAGGTCGAGGCCAGGACATCCGCCTCGCTCTCGCCCTGGCAAGGCACATAGCCCAGCCCGATCGCGCCGCCGAGATGGTGGCCGTAATTGCCTGAGGTGACCGGGCCGACGATCTTGCCGTCGCGCAGGATCGCTTCATTGTGGAAGAGCAGGGGTTGCGGATCCCTGAGCCGGAACTGCACTAGGCGGCGGCTCAACCCGGCTTCCTTCTTCTTCAGCACCGCGTCGCGGCCGATGAAGTCGCCCTTGGCCGTCTTCACCGCGAAGCCGAGGCCGGCTTCCAGCACATTGTCCTCATCCGTGATGTCGTGGCCGAAATGGCGGAAGGCCTTTTCGATGCGGCAGGAATCGAGCGTGTGCAGGCCGCAGAGCTTCAATCCGACATCCTTGCCGGCCTCATCGATAGCCTCGAAGACATGGGCAGCCTGTTCGGTCGAGACATAGAGTTCCCAGCCGAGTTCGCCGACATAGGTGACGCGGTGCGCCCGGGCGAGGCCCATGCCGATCTCGATCTCCTGGAAGGTGCCGAACGGATTGTTCTCGTTGGAGAAATCGTTCGGGCTAACCTTCTGGATCAGCTTACGCGCGTCCGGTCCCATCAGGCAGAGCACGCTTTCGGCTGCCGTGACGTCGGTGATGACGACGAACGCCTCGCCGACATGCCGGCGCAGCCAGGCGAGGTCGCGCTGTAGCGTGGCGCCGGGGACGACGAGGAAATAGGCCGTCTCCGAAAGGCGGGATACGGTGAGGTCGCTCTCGATGCCGCCGCGTTTGTTGAGCATCTGTGTGTAGACGATCTTCCCGGGCGCCACGTCCATGTCGTTGGCGCAAAGCCTTTGCAGGAACGCGCAGGCGTCACGGCCCTCGACACGGATCTTGCCGAACGAGGTCATGTCGAAAAGGCCGACGCCGTTGCGCACGGCAAGGTGCTCCTCGCGCTGGTTGTCGAACCAGTTCTGCCGCTTCCAGGAATAGCGGTATTCGCGCTCCTGGCCTTCGCGGGCGAACCAGTTGGCGCGCTCCCAGCCGGCGACCTCGCCGAAGACGGCGCCGCGCGCCTTCAGGTGCTCGTGCAATGGCGAGCGGCGTACGCCGCGCGATGTGGCCATCTGGCGATAGGGGAAATGGTCGGCATAAAGCAGGCCGAGCGTCTCGGAGACACGCTCCTTGAGGTAGCGACGGTTCTTCTGGAAGGGCTGGGCGCGGCGGATATCGACTTCCCAGAGGTCGAAGGGCGCCTCGCCGTCATTGATCCACTGCGCCAGCGCCATGCCGGCGCCGCCCGAGGAGACGATGCCGATCGAGTTGTAGCCGGTCGCCATCCAGTAGCCGGAGAGTTCCGGCGCCTCGCCGAGATAGTAGCGGTCGTCGGGCGTGAAGCTTTCGGGGCCGTTGAAGAAGGTGTGGATGCCGGCTGTCGCCAGCATCGGCATGCGGTTGACGCCCATTTCGAGGATCGGCTCGAAATGATCCATATCCTCGGGCAACTGGTCGAAGCAGAAATCCTCGCGGATGCCGTCCATGCCCCAGGGCTTGGCCACCGGCTCGAAAGCGCCGAGCATCATCTTGCCGGCATCTTCCTTGTAGTAGGCGCATTCGTCCGGTACGCGCAGCACCGGCAGACGGGAAAGGCCGGGGATGGGCTCGGTGACGAGATAGAAATGCTCGCAGGCGTGCAGCGGGATGGTGACGCCGTTCTGGCGGCCGAGTTCGCGCGCCCACATGCCGGCGCAGTTGACGACGATGTCGGCCTCGATCGTGCCTTGGTCCTCGCCCTGCGCCCAGGATACGCCGGTGACGCGGCCGTCTTTCGCGTGGACCTTGGTGACCTTCACATTCTCGACGATGGTCGCGCCGCGCTGGCGCGCGCCCTTGGCGAGTGCCATCGCGATGTTGGCGGGATCACACTGGCCGTCCAGCGGCAGGTGCACGGCGCCGACGACGTCGGAGACATTGAGATGCGGGTACATCTGCTTGACTTCGTTCGGAGAAATCTCGCGTACATCGACATCGAAGGCGCGCGCCAGCGATGCCTGCCGGTAGATCTCGTGCTTGCGCTCCTCGGTCAGCGCAACGGTGATCGAGCCGACCTGGCGCATGCCGGTGCCGACCTCGGTCTCGGCCTCAAGTTTGACGTAGAGGTCGGCCGAGTATTTCGCCAGCCGTGTCATGTTCTGCGAGCCGCGCAGCTGGCCGATCAGGCCGGCGGCGTGCCACGTCGTGCCCGATGTCAGTTGCTTGCGCTCCAGAAGCACGATGTCGGTCCAGCCAAGCTTGGCCAGGTGATAGGCGACCGAGCAGCCGGAGACACCGCCGCCGATGATGACCGCGCGCGCTTTTGTGGGGATGGTTTTGGCGGTCATGCGGCCTCGCGACGATAGCTGGAAACAAAACGGCGCAGCCGGGCGGCTGCCTCCCGCAGAACGGGCTCTGGCTGGCAGAGGCTGATGCGGATGTGGCCGGCGGCGGCTTCGCCGAAGCTGGAGCCGGGCATCACGCCGACATTCTCCTTGTCGAGGAAGGCGAAGGCGAATTTCTCGTCGTCGGGCTCGACGTCGGATATGTCGAGCATGACATACATGCCGCCCTCGGAGCCGCGCACGCTGACATTGTTCATGCCGCGCACGGCGTCGAGCAGCACGGTGCGGCGCGCCGCGTAGCGTTCGGCGATGTCCTTGACGCCGTAACGGTTCTCCAGCGCCTCGGCGCAAGCGATCGAGATGAAGGCCGGCAGGCCATAGGTCGTCACGAGGTTGAGATTGATCAGCAGGCTGATCATGTCTTCGGGACCGGTCAGCCAGCCCATGCGCCAGCCGGTCATGCCGTGGCTCTTCGACATGGAATTGATGACAAGCGTCCGCTCGGCCATGCCGGGCAGCGAGCGCGGCGAGATGTGCTCCCCGCCGCCCAAGGTCCAGTAGACCTCGTCCGACAGCAGCCAGAGGTCATGCTCCTTGCAGATGTCGGCCAGTTGCTCCAGCCGCTCGCGCGAATAGACAGCGCCGGTCGGATTGTTGGGCGTATTGATCAGGATGGCACGCGTGTTGGGCTTGAGCGCGGCCCGGATCATCTCGGCGTCGGGCTGAAATCCGCCCTCGGCCGGCGTCTCGACGACCGTGAAAATGGCGCCGGCGGCGCTGAACGTGTTGGGGTAGGTGGCATAGTAGGGAGCGACGACGATGGCATGGTCGCCCTGGTCGAGCACAGCCTGCACGGCCGCGTAAAGCGCTGCCTGGCCGCCTTGGGTCGCAATGACCTGCTCCGGTGTCGTCTCGACGCCGGTGCAGGCGCTGGACGCGGCCGCCATCGCCTTGCGCAAGCGCGGAACGCCGGGCAGCGGGGTGTAATGGTGGTTGCTGGCGCGAACCGCCGTCACGCAAGCCTCGATCGTTTCGGAAGGCGTGTCGAAATCATGGTCGCCGACGGACAGCATGATGATGTCCTCGCCGGCCTCCTTGCGGGCCCACGCGGCCGAATGAACCTCCCAGCCGTCCTTGCCGGATGGCACGATGCCGGAAATGCGCGATGATGGCCTAGGCATGTATCCCTCCCGAAATTTCGTAGCCGGCCCGTTCGAGCCGGTCGCGCAGGGCAGCGATATGCGGCGGCCCGACCTCGCAGCAGCCGCCCACAATCTTGGCGCCGGCCCCGACCCAGCCCATCGCCTGGTCGGCATAGGCGTCCGGGCCGAGATCGTGACGGGCATGCAGCACATCCACCGTGCCGCCATGCTTGAGCGCCTCGGTCGAGGTGAAGCCGTTGGCATAGGCGCCGACCGGGCCGCCGAGCTCTATCAGTTCCGGCAAGGCAGCGGTGATCGCTTCCGGCCGGCAGCAATTGAGCAGCCGCGCCGCCACCGGCAAGCTGTCCAGCGCACGCGCGGCGTCTGCTATCGTCTCGCCGCTGCGCAGGCGTGGTTCGCCGTGATCGGCCAATGTCCACGACACCCAGACGGGCTTGCCGCTCTCTCCAGCCGCGGTGACGGCGGCGCGCGCTTCGTCGGCCGAGGCCATGGTTTCGCACAGGAACAGGTCGACGCCATCGGCCTGTTCGGCAACGATGCGGCGATAGATGTCCAGCGTGTCCTCATAGGAAATGGTCAGCGCCGGCGCGTAGCTGCCGAACAGCGGCGACAGGCAGCCGGCGATTGCCGCATCGCCGGACTCATCGCGTGCCTGCCTGGCCAGGTCGATGCCGCGTTTCTGCAGCGGCTTGAACAGGTCTTCCGCCCCCTCGCGCGCCAGCCGCTCGGGGGTCGCCGAATAGGTATTTATCGTGATGACACGGGCGCCGGCCCGGATGAACTCGGCGTGCAGGCCGCGCACCAGGTCGGGCTCGTCGATCAGCACCCTGGCCGACCACAGCGGCGTCGGCTCGGACTTGCTGCGCCGAACCAGCTCCTGGCCCATGCCGCCGTCGGTGAGGACGACCTTTCTCACGCGCGCAGCCTCTCGTTCTTCGGATCCCAGAGCGGTTCGTCCTTCTGCACGACGGCTTTGAAACGGTCACCGAAGATTTCGACCTCGACGCTGGTTCCCGGCTCGGTCAAATCCACACGCAGCATGCCGAGCGCGATCGACTTGTCGATGCGATGGCCCCAGCCGCCCGATGTCGTCTCGCCGACGATCTGGCCGCCATGCCACAGGGTCGACATGTAGGGCGCGTCGCAATCGCCGGGGTTCTCGACCACCAGCGTGACGAAGCGCTTCTTCACGCCTTGCTGCTTCTCGCTCTGCAGTGCCGCCTTGCCACGGAAGTCCGGCTTTTCCCATTTGACGAAGCGCTCAAGCCCGCCCTGCAGGATCGTGTAGTCGGTCGAAAGGTCGCCCTTCCACGTACGATAGCCTTTTTCGAGCCGGAGCGAATCCAGCGCATACATGCCGAAGGGCCTGAGACCGTGCTTCTGCCCCGCCGCCCACACTGCATCGAAAACAGCGGCGGTGTCTTCGATCTTCGTGTGGATCTCCCAGCCGAGTTCGCCGGCGAAGGAGACGCGCACCAGCTTGGCCCAGCGGCCCGCGATCCTGGTTTCCTGATGCGTCAACCAAGGCAAGGCGAGGTCGGCGTCGCAGACTTCGGCCAGGATTTGGCGCGAGTTGGGACCAGCGAGGATCTGGGTCGAATACTCCTCGGTGCGGTCTGTCAGCGTGAAAGCAGCGTCTTTCGGCATGCGGGACTTCAGCCACTCGAAGTCATGCCACTGCGCCACCGCCGCGGTGATCAGCGTCATCTGGTCTTCGCCATGGCGAACCACAGACATTTCGGTGACGATGCGGCCCTTGTCGTCGGAGAAATAGACGAGGCCGATGCGGCCCGGTTTCGGCACCAGCCCGGTTACCTGCAGGCTCAGCCATTCGGCGGCACCCGGGCCTTCGAGGTTGAAGCGCGAGAAGCCCGGCAAATCGAGGATGCCGGCGGCGTCGCGCACCGCCAGGCACTCTTCGCGGACGCGATGCTGCCATGGCCCGTCGCGGCGGAAGGTCAGCGTCGCTTCTTCCGAAATATCATCGCCGGGTTGTGCATACCAGGTGGCGCGCTCCCAGCCATTATAGGCATCGAAGCGGCCGCCGAGCGCCTTGGTGCGGTCGTGGAGCGGCGACAGTTTCCGGTCGCGCCCCTCCGGCCAGGCGTGGCGCGGGAACTGGATGGCATATTCGTTGCCATAGATTTCCAGGCCCTTGGCGACGCAATAGTCCGGCGCCGAGGCAAAGGAGGTGAAGCGGCGCGGATCGCAGGACCACATGTCCCATTCGGTCTGGCCTTGCGTGATCCATTCGGCCAGCACCTTGCCGGCGCCGCCGCCTTGGGCGATGCCGAAGGTGAAGACGCAGGCCTCGAAGGCATTGGGAACGCCGGGCATCGGTCCGATCAGCGGATTGCCATCCGGCGCATAGGGGATGGGCCCGTTGATGACCTTCGACAGGCCGGCGGTGCCCAGGATCGGCACGCGGGCGACGGCGTCAGCCAGGTAATGTTCAAGCCGGTCGAGATCGTCGGGGAACAGCTGGAAGGAAAAATCCTCCGGCATCGGATCATTATGGGTGGCCCAATGCGCACGGCAATTGCGCTCATAGGGGCCGAGGTTCATGCCGGACTTTTCCTGGCGCAGGTAGTAGGAAGTGTCGACGTCGCGCAGCAGCGGCAATTTCTTGCCCTGTTCCTTCGACCAGGCCGCCAGTTCGGGGATTTCCTCGAACAGGATGTATTGGTGGCTCATCACCATCATCGGCACGTCGCGGCCGAACATCTTGCCGACTTCGGCGGCCCGGTAGCCGGCGGCGTTGACGACAATCTCGCAGCGGATCTCGCCTTGCGGCGTCGTAACCACCCATTCCTCCTTCTCCCGGCGCACACCTGATACCGGGCAGAAGCGGATGATTTTCGCGCCAAGATCGCGCGCGCCCTTGGCCAGCGCCTGCGTCAGCTGCGCCGGATCGATGTCGCCGTCATTGGGATCATAGAGCGCGCCTTTCAGGTCATGCGTCTCGATGAAGGGGTAGCGGCGCTTGATCTCATCGACACCGACCACATCGATGTCCATGCCCTGGTAGCGGCCCATGCCCTTGGCGCGCTGGAATTCCTGCATGCGCTCGTCGGAATGGGCAAGCCGCAGCGAACCGGTGACATGGTAGTTCATGGGATAGTCGACCGCGTCTGCAAGGCCGCGGTAGAGCTCGGTCGAATAGCGCTGCATGTTCATCAGCGACCAGGACGACGAGAAGGTCGGGACGTTGCCGGCGGCATGCCAGGTCGAGCCCGATGTCAGCTCGTTCTTTTCCAGAAGCACGCAATCGGTCCAGCCTGCCTTGGCCAGATGATAGAGCGAGGAGGTGCCGACAACGCCGCCTCCGATGATCACCACGCGCGCCGTGCTCGGCAAACCCGCCATGTCTTTCTCCCAGCTTTACTCAATAGACCGGTGGTGAAACCACCCAGATGACGACTGCCGGCTCCGTGCCTGGATTACGCCAGCGGTAAGGCTTGCCTTCGAAGCGGAACGAGTCGCCTTCGCTGAGCCGGTGCCAGACGCCCGCTATCTCGATCTCGAAAATACCCGAGGCGATATAGCCGGCCTCCTCGGTCGGTCGCAGTTGTTCGGCCTTCATTTCCGCGCCGGCCGCGAAGATCGAACGCACCATCTCGAAACTGCCACCGAGATCGGGTGAAAGAAGTTCTTCCACCAGGCCGGATTCACTTGTGCCAAGGGTGCGGCGCCTGCCGGCGCGAACCACCACGCCGCGTTCGCTTTCCTGGGGCACGTCATGGCTGAAGAACAAGCTGATCGGCACGCCGAACAGTTCGGCGAAGGCCCTGAGATCGCTGAGCGAAGGGGTCGACAGGCCGCGTTCCACCTGGCTGACCCAGCCTACGGAACGGCCGAGTTTCAGCGCGATCTCGGCCAGGGTCAGTCCACGCGCCCGGCGCAAGGCCCTGATATCGCTGGCCAGCACGCGTTCGTCAGGTCCCTGCAATGTTCGTGCTGTAGGGGAGGGCAAAATGCTTAACTCATGAAAATTTCTAGCTGAATTTCATGAGAGATCAAGCTCATGAAAAAATCAAGTAGATTTTCACTGATGCTCAAGATTTGCTTGCAGGATTTTGACGGTTCATGCAAAGGCTCCGCCGCGAGCGGCGAGTGGGGACGTCCGATCGACACAAAGGCTAAGGGACGGCCCATGCTGGAAAAGAAGGCTCGAATCGCTGACGATGCCGAGATCGTCGACGACGCGATCATGTCGCGTCGTTCCGTGCGCGCGTTTCTGCCCGATATGATCGATGACGAGACGATCCGCTCCATTCTGGCGGTCGCGGCGCGCGCGCCGTCCGGCACCAACATGCAGCCATGGCGGGTCTACGTCACCAAGGGCGAGACCAAGCAACTAATATCGGATGCCATCCTGAATTCCGGCATCCGCGCCGAAAAGGCCGACTGGGACGAGTACCGTTACTATCCCACCCAGTTCTTCGAGCCCTATCTCACCCGTCGCCGCGCCAATGGTTTCGGCCTTTACGGCGCGCTTGGCATTGGCCGCCGCGAGGTCGACAAGATGCGCGCGCAACACGATCGCAACTTCGTCTTCTTCGATGCCCCGGTCGGGATGATCTTCACCATCGACCGCCGCCTCAACCAGGGCTCGTGGATCGACTACGGCATGTTCCTGCAGAACATCATGGTCGCGGCGCGGGGCCGGGGCCTGCATACCTGTCCGCAGGCGGCCTTCGCGCCCTATCACCGGCAGATCCGCCCGGTGCTCAACATTCCCGACGAGGAGATCGTCGTGTGCGGCATGGCGCTCGGTTATGAGGATACATCCAAGCCGGAAAATGCCTTCCGCACCGACCGCGTTCCGCTTGAGGAATGGGTGACGTTCAGCGAATAGGCCGGCTACGACGCAGGTTGGACGAGAGCCGCTATTCGGTATTCAGCGTCGCGCCGTGACCGCTGACATGGGCGCCGTCCTGCGGCGTCAGCTTGAGATAGGCCAATAGCGCGCAGAGCGTGATGGCGCCCTCGATCAGGAACAGGATGCGGAAGTCGCTGGCAACCGCCTGGCCTCCACCGGCCAGGAAGGACAGCATCGCCGCTGCCAGGCCGACGCTGATGGCGACCGCCAGCTGCCACAATATGTAATAGAGCGCGCTGAAGCGGGCGAGCTGCTCGGGCGCGATGTCGGAATAGGCGAGGTTGCCGGTCGAGGCCCACTGCACCGAGCGGAAGACACCGAAGATGAAGATATAGCTCAGCGTGATCCAGACCGGCGTCGTCGCCTGCATCAGGGCAAAGCCGGCGACCATCGCGGCAACGATGGGCGTGTTGAACACCAGCACGCGGCGAAAGCCGAAGCGGTTGAGCAGGCGCGGCATGAAGACACGCATGCCCACGGAGCCGACGGCGGCGACGAAGGTCAATGAGCCTGCCTGCACCGCGCTCATGCCGAAACCGAGCTGGAACATGAGCGGTAGCAGGAAGACAACGGAGCTGAGGCCGATCGTGTCCAGCCCGCCGCCGGTGAGGAAGGAGATGCGGAAGGTGCGGATGCGCAGCAGCTTCAGATCGAGCAGGGGATTGCGCACCCGAAGGCAATAGAATGAGGCGACGGTCAAAATGACGAGAGCCAGCGCAAGCTCGGCCGCGATCATGCTTGGGGCCGCGTCCTTTGCCGCGAGCGAGTCCATGCCGAAGACCAGCAGGACCATGCCGCTGCCGACCAGCAGGAAGCCCGGGAAGTCGAACGGCGTGCGCACGGGCTTGGTCACCGTGGGAAACAGCGACGCGGCCAGCAGGGCGGCGGTCAGCGCGAAAGGCACGTTGATGAAGAAGATCCAGCGCCAGGAAATGTAGGTGGTCAGCGCGCCGCCGACGAGCGGACCGACCAGCGGGCCGGACTGTCCGGCCAGCGAAATATACATGTTGATCTTGAGCGTGCGGCTGCGCGGAAAGGTCGACAGGATGACGACCTGACCGAGCGTGCCCATCAGCGCACCGCCAAAGCCTTGCAGCGCGCGGGCGCCGACCAGCATCCAGATATCGTTCGACAGCCCGCACAGCGCCGATGAGACGGCGAACACCAGTAGCGCAAAGCAGTAGACATTGCGCAGGCCGAAGCGATCTGCGGCCCAGCCGCCAAGCGGCATCGAGATGATCAGGCTGGCGACGTAGACGGTAATCAGCAGGCCAAGCTGGCTGGGCGGGCGGCCAAGGCTGTGGCTGATGCCCGGAAGCGCCGTCACCACGACATTCTGGTCCAAGCTGGTCATGAACACGCCGCAGGCGACGGTCAGCGGCAGCAGGAGCAAGGCTCTGGCCGACACATCGGCGCGATCGGTGGCGCCGGCGGATAGTTCAGCAGTCATGGAGATGTTCGAACCAACTATGCCGACTCTGAGACGGGATTTTTATGCCCCTTGGACCGATTGGGCGGCCATGTTTTTCCATCATGGGCGCCCAAGGCGTGATTCTCTAGCGGCAGAAGCGGCCGGCATTGAGGCCAGAAGCCAGCTTTCGCGGCCTTGCCCTATTGCACTTCGTAGCCGACTTCCTCGCTGGCATGGCAGAGCGCCTTCCAGAACGAGCGTGCGAAGGAGCGGAAGACATAGAGATCGAACTGGTCGCTGCCCGTGCGCTGGATCTGGGCGAAGACGTCGTGATGCACGGTCGAGCGGCCGGCGCCGACTGGAAAGGCCGGCAGCGCGAAGTCGATGGCGAAGAACTTCGCCAGCACCCACTCGGCTTTCGGCCCGGCGATGCGGATGGCGGTGCGGCCATGCGACAGGTCCGTGACCGTGCCGATTGCCGGCGTCACCGCCTTGGCGAACGCCTCGGCAAGCCCTTCGGTTTCGTCGGCCACGGTGAATTTTCCCGGCGCGAAACCGAACACCGACTTCACGCCGTTGCTCAGGCCGCCGCCGGCGCCATCAGGCAGCGCCAGCCCGGTGACTGTGCGGATGGCGGCGATGAGTTTCTTCTCCTCGCCGGGCCAAGCCGCAAGCTGCACGATCGAGCCCGGCCGGGTTTCGGTGAGCAGGATCTCGACGCCATGTTCGAAATTGCCGTGCGAGCCGACATGAAACTCAGGCTCGAGGGGGGATTGGCGCTCAACCATGCATGCGGGTCCCTTCCGGATCGTAGAAGTGGTTGGAGACGATTTCCACCGGGCCGAAGCGGTTGCGCAGGGGATCGGAGACATGGGCGCGGCTGCCGTGCCTTGCCTTGCCGCCCTTGACCAAAGCCAGCGCGATGTGCTTGCCGAGCGCGGGCGAATAACAGCAGGCGGTGATATGGCCGATCGAGCCGTGTGGATTGGCCTCGTCCAGTTCCTCGACGATGTGCGCGCCGCCATTGAGCGGCCGGTTGTCCAGCGCGATGAGGCCGACCAGTTCCAGCCGGTCGGACGCGACCAGGCCTTCCCGGTCCATCATGGCCGAGCCGATAAAAGGCTTCTTCTTCGACAGCATCCAGTCCAGATGCAAGTCGCGCGCGGTGGTGCGGCCGTCGATCTCGGCGCCGGTAACGTGGCCCTTTTCGATGCGCATCGTGCCCAGCGCCTCCAGCCCGTAGGTGACCAGCCCGAACGGCTTGCCGGCCTCGATCAACGCTTCCCAGACATGTGTGCCGTGGCCGGCGCCGGAATAGACCTCGAAAGCCATTTCGCCGGAGAAAGATAGCCGGCAAATCATCACTGACGCGCCCGCTATTTCGCCATGCACGATGCCCATGAAAGGCAGCGCCGCATTGTCGACGGCGGTGCCGGTGACGCAAGAGGCAAGAATTGCCCTGGCCTTCGGACCGCCGATGGCGGCGCCCGCCCATTCATCCGTCACCGAGGTGACGTGTACCCTGAGATCCGGCCAGATCACGTCGAGGAAATATTCCAGATGCTGCATCACCTTGCCGGCATTGGCCGTGGTGGTGGTCATCAGGAAATCCTGTTCGCCAAGCCGCCAGGTGGTGCCGTCGTCGAAGGCGAAGCCGTCCTCGCGCAGCATCAGACCGTAGCGCGCCTTGCCGACGGCAAGGGTGGAGAACATGTTGGTGTAGACGCGGTCGAGGAACTGCGCGGCGTCCGGGCCCTGCACGGCGATCTTGCCCAGCGTCGAGACATCGACGATGCCGGCGCTTTCACGCGTGGCCCTGGCTTCGCGGACATAGGCCTGCTCGATCGTTTCTCCGGAAAGCCCGTAGATCATCGGCCGGTACCACAGGCCGGCGGAATACATGGTGGCGCCGTTGGCCGTGTGCCAGTCATGCATCGGCGTCAGCCGTTCGGGCTTGAGGTCACCGAAGCGTTCCGCCGCCAGCGAGCCGATCGAGACCGGCGCGAAAGGCGGCCGGAAGCGCGTCGTGCCGACTTCGGGGATCGGTTTGCCCAGCGCCTCGGCCATGATCGAAAGACCGGGAACATTGGAGCTCTTGCCCTGGTCCGTCGCCATGCCGAGCGTGGTGTAGCGCTTCAGGTGCTCGACCGAGACGAAGCCTTCACGATGCGCCAGGCGGACATCCTCTGATGTCACGTCGTGCTGGAAGTCGACGAAGGCTTTGCCCTTCGCCTTGATCTCGAACACCGGCGCGGGGTCAGGGTTGCCGGGCGCTGGCTCGACGGTGGGCAGCGCTGCCGGTGCGGCTGTTCCGCCAGCGGCCGCGAGGCCGGCGGCGCGGCCTTCGGCGATCGCCTCAATGGTCGAAAAACTGCCGTTGAAAGCGCCTGCGCCAATCCAGCGCTGCAGAGCCGAGTTCGGCGTTGGCTTGGGTGGCAGGAAAGCCTGCCGGGCGGCGTTCCATTCCGCCCTGGCGCCGGCCTGGCTGGCCAGATGGATGGTCGGCGACCAGCCGCCCGACATCAGCAGGCAGTCGGCGTGGATGCTGCGCGCGTCGCCGCTCAGCGCACCGGTGACCATGTCGAAACGCTGAACTTTCAGCCCGGAGAGAGCCTTGCCGCCCTCCGTGGCGACGACGGCATGGCCGGCGAGAACCTCGGCTTCGGCCTCCATGGCCAGCTTGTGCATTTCGCCGGAGATTTCGGGACGGACATCGGCGATGGCGACGATTGCCGCGCCGGCCTTCTTCAAAGCCAGGGCCGCGCGATAGGCGCTGTCATTGTTGGTGAAGAGCGCGATGCGCTCTCCCGGCAGCACGCCGAACTCGTTGGCGTAGCGCTCGGCGGCATGGGCCAGCATGACGCCCGGCCTGTCATTGCCGGGGAAGACCAGTGGGCGCTCGAAGGCGCCGGCCGCGATCACCACGGATTTTGCGCGGATCGCCCAATAGCGATGGCGCGGCTCGCCCTTGGCGGGCTGTTCCTTGTGGTCGCTCACCCTTTCGAGCGCGGCAAGCGTGTTGTTGTCGTAGTAGCCCCACACGGTGGTGCGCGGCAGAAGCCGGACATTGTCGCGGGCTTCGAGCTGGACGACGGTGCGCCGCACCCAATCGGTGGCCGCAGCGCCGTCGATGGTTTCGCCTGACCAGTTTGCCGAGCCGCCGAAACGCGGTTCGAGATCGGCCAGGATGACGCGCGCTCCCTGATCGGCGGCGGCCTTGGCGGCCATCATCCCGGCGGGGCCGGAACCGACCACCAGCACATCGCAAAAGGCGTTCATGCGCTCGTAGCGGGCCGGGTCCTTCGCCGATCCGGCGCGGCCGAGGCCCGCGGCGCGGCGGATGAAATGCTCGCAGAACATCCAGAAACGCGTTCCCTTCAAAGGACCGAAAACGGGCCCCATGAAGGTCTTGTAGTAGAAGCCGGCCGACAGGATCTTGCCGCCGAGCTGGTTGATCGCATTGACGTCCCAGGCAAGCGAGGGGAACCGGTTCTGGCTGACGGCGACCAGCCCGTCATGGATCTCGACCATGGTCGCGGGGAGGTTGGGCTCGCGGACCTCGCCCTTCAGCACCGTCACCAGCGCGTTGGGCTCCTCGACGCCCGCCGTCAGCACGCCGCGCGGGCGGTGGTATTTGAAAGAGCGGCCAAAGAGCGTGACGCCCTTTGCCAGCAAGGCCGAGGCCAGCGTATCGCCGGCATGGCCGGTATAGGCGACGCCGTCGAAGGTGAAGCGGATCGTCTTCAGCCGGTCGATGCGGCCGCCGATGTCGGTGCGGCGCGGGCTCATGGCTTGTCCTCCGCCTTGCGGCGAGCGGCCGGGGCATGATGATCGCCGCTCGCGAAGGCGACGCTCGAAATCTCATGGGTCAGCGTGTTGCGCACGACCCTGAGATGCGCGCGGCAACCTCCCGAATGCTGCCAGATCTCGTTGTGATCGCCGGCCGGGTTCAGCCGGTCGTACACATAGGCATTCCACGCCTCGAAATTCTGCGAGGCGGGATCGGGGCGCTCGCGGTTGCCGTCACCCTGATAGGTGTACTCGATGACGTCGCGCGGGCCGCAATAGGGACAGGTGATCAGCACGGGATATTCCTGATGAAGCCTTGCTTAGTGAAGTCGGGGGTTGGCGCCCTGGCCCTTGTCGTCGATCACCAGGCCGCGATGGAAGCGGTCCAGCGTGAACGGCGCGTTGAACTCGTGCGGCTGGTCCTTGGCGATGGTCCAGGCGAAGCACCAGCCGGAGGCCGGCGTCGCCTTGAAGCCGCCATAGCACCAGCCGCAGTTGAGATACATGCCGGGCAGGGGACCGGTGGTGATGATGGGCGAGCCATCCATCGACATGTCGCATACCCCGCCCCAGGAACGCAGCATGCGCACGCGCCCGAGGCCGGGAAACAGCGCCAGCATCTCGCTCATCACCTCGTCGACGATGGGCAGGTTGCCGCGCTGGGCATAGCTGTTGTAGCCATCGATGTCGCCGCCATAGACAAGGCCGCCCTTGTCGGACTGCGACATGTAGAAATGGCCCATGCCGAAGGTGACGACGGTGTCGATGAAGGGCTTCAGCGATTCCGTGACGAAGGCCTGCAGCACATGGCTTTCGATCGGCATCGTCTCGACGCCGGCCATTTGCATGACGCGTCCGGTGCTGCCGGCCACGGCCACCGCGACCTTCCTGGCCCTGATGTCGCCGCGCGATGTGGTGACGCCTGATATACGGTCGCCATCGCGCAGGAAACCGGTGACTTCGCAGTTCTCGATGATATCGACGCCGCGCCGGTCGGCGCCGCGCGCATAGCCCCAGGCCACGGCATCGTGGCGGGCCGTCCCGGCGCGCCGCTGCATCAGGCCGCCAATGACGGGGAAACGGGCGTCGCCGGAGATATCGAGCGCCGGGATCAGGCGCTTGATCTCAGCCGGCGTCATCAATTCCGCATCGACGCCGAGATGGCGCATGGCGTTGCCGCGCCTTGCATAGTCGTCGAACTGGGCCGGTGTGTGCGCCAGGTTCAGGCAGCCGCGCTGCGAGAACATGACGTTGTAGTTCAGTTCGTGCGACAGGTTCTCCCACAGCTTCATCGAATGTTCGTAGAAGCGGGTGTTGGCCGGCAGCAGGTAGTTCGAGCGCACAGCGGTGGTGTTGCGGCCGACATTGCCGGAGCCGAGCCAGCCCTTTTCCAGCACCGCCACGTTGGTGATGCCGTGTTCCTTGGCCAGGTAATAGGCCGTCGAGAGGCCATGACCGCCGCCGCCGATTATGATGACGTCGTAAGAAGCCTTGGGGTCGGGCTTGCGCCAGGCCGGCTTCCAGTCCTTGTTTCCCTTGAGCGCGTTCGCGAGCAGCGAAAGGGCCGAGTACTCTGCCATGGTCATGTTGTCCGTTTCGGGCGATGCGGCAGACTATAGAGCAGGCCGCAACCGCAAAGCCAATATTGCGCCATCGCCTTTCGACTGGCCGACGCTCGGATGCGACGGCTTGCCCCATGATATGGCCGTCTTTATCAAGGACAGGCTTGTTGAACGCCTTTGCCGTCCGTGAGTCGCCTACATCCATGCTCTTTCGATTGCTTCGCCTCATTCTGGTCCTGCTTCTCGTCGTCTCGGCGCCGCTCTCGTTCGAGGCGGCTGCGCAGGGCGTCGGCCAGGCGCCCGCCGGACTGGTCGCCGACCAGCAGAAGATCATGCAGGATCTGACCGGCAAGACCGACGCTCTGGACAAGAAGATTCAACAGGACGGTGAGGATGACGGCAGCCTTGTCGATATCCGCCTGCAGCTCGAGGAGCTGTCGCGGCAGGCGCTGAACAGCGCCCTGGCATTCCGGTCCCGCCTCGGCGAAATCAACGCACGGCTCGAACAGCTTGGCCCTGCACCGGCGGCCGGCCAGCCGGAAGAGCCCGATATCGTCGCCGGCGAACGCCAGGCCCTGACATCCGAGAAGGCGGAGATCAACGCTGTGATCTCGCAGGCGCAGGCGCTGTCTATCCGCATAAGCGGGATGATCGACAAGATCGGCAACATGCGCAGCGAGCTTTTCCGCAATCTCCTGACCAAGCGCTATGTCTTGTCCGACGCCTTGAGCCCGCAGGTCTTTTCCGACGCCAGCGACGAATTCGGCAATTTCTACAAGGCTGTGTCGTCCTGGTTGACCTTCGCCCTCAAGTTCAAGTTCCAGGCCATGCTGGCCGCGACCTTCGTGGCGCTGGGCCTGGCGCTGGTGCTGCTGGTCGGTGGCCGGCGCCTGTTCGGGCGGATGTTCGAGGCGGATCCCACCAATGAGGATCCGTCCTATCTCAGCCGCCTGACCGTCGCCTTCTGGTCGACATTGCTGCCGACGCTGGCGGTCGGCGCCTTTCTCGGCTCGACCATTTTCTTCTTCAACTATTACAATGTGTTGCGCGGCGACATTGGTCTTTTTCTCAATTCGCTGGCGACCGTCATCGGCGTGGTTTTCTGCGTCAACCGGCTGACCAACGCGGCCTTGTCGCCAAGACTGCCGAACTGGCGCCTTATTCCGGTCGAGACCGGGCCGGCCCGGTGGCTGGTGCGACTGGCCACCGCCATGGCCGTGGTCATCTCCTTCAACACGTTCCTGTCCGTCATCAACGACAAGATGGGTTCGCCGCTGTCGCTGACCATCGCGCGCAGTTTCGTCGCGACCATCATCGTCGGCGTGATCCTGATCCTGATGGCGATGCTGCGGCCGTTCAAGGCGCGCGACGGGAGCTGGCGGCCTTGGCCGGCATGGCTGCGCTACCTGTCGCTGGCGCTTGGCCTGTTCACCATCATCGCCGCGCTGCTCGGCTATATCGGCCTCGCGCTGTTCGTCTCGCTTCAGGTCGTCGTCACCGGCACGGCGCTGATCACGGCCTATATCGGCTTCCTCTCGGCGCAGGCGATCGGCGAAGAGGGCGCTTTCGCCAACACGTCCGTCGGGCGCTGGCTGTCGGCCAATTCCAGCTATGAGGACACGGCGCTGGACCAGCTCGGTCTTGTCGTCAGCGTCGCCATCAACCTGATGATCGTGCTGGTGTTCCTGCCGCTGATCCTGCTGATGTGGGGGTTCCAGCCTGGCGACATCCAGGCCTGGGCCTACAGGCTCGCCACCGGGATCACCATCGGTTCGGTGACGATCTCGGTCACCGGCATCCTTTCCGGTATCGTCGTCTTCATCATCGGCTATTTCCTGACGCGCTGGTTCCAGGGCTGGCTCGACGGCTCGGTCATGGCGCGCGGCAAGGTCGACACCGGAGTGCGCAACTCGATCCGCCTCGCTGTCGGCTATGCCGGCGTGGCGCTGGCCGCACTGGTCGGCATCTCGGCCGCCGGCATCGACCTTTCCAGCCTGGCGCTGGTCGCCGGCGCGCTTTCCCTCGGTATCGGTTTTGGCCTGCAGAATGTGGTGTCGAATTTCGTCTCGGGCCTGATCCTGCTCGCCGAACGGCCGTTCAAGGTCGGTGACTGGATCGTGGCCGGCGACGTCAGCGGCACGGTCAAGAAGATCAGCGTGCGCGCCACCGAGATAGAGACTTTCCAGCGGCAGTCGGTGATCCTGCCCAATTCGAACCTGATCAACAACGCCGTTGGCAACTGGACGCACCGCAACAAGCTTGGCCGTGTCGAGGTCAAGGTCGGCGTCGCCTATGGCAGCGACGTCAAGCAGGTGCACGCCATCCTGGTGGAGATCGCGCGCAGTCATCCGCTGGTGCTGAAGAACCCCGAGCCTTTCGTGCTGTTCGCCAATTTCGGCGCCGCCGCGCTGGAATTCGAAATCCGCGTCTTCCTGGCCGATATCATGAACGGCAGCTCGGTGCAGAACGACATCCGCTTCGCGGTGATGGAAAGGTTCGACGACCAGCATATCGAAATTCCGTCGACGCCGCGGGCGGTCGTCGAGGTCAAGAAGCATGTGGCTTGGCCGACCGACGATGACAAGATCGAAGCCGATTTCGCAGAGCAGGAGCAGGCCAAGGCGCAGGCGGAAGCCGAAGCGAAAAAGCTGCCGAGGTTGCGCAAGTCGAAGAAACCCGATCCGGGTTGACCAGCCAATTCGCTCGTCGCATACGCTCCATAACCAATTGCGGCATGAATGCGGCATTCAGTTGCGGTTCAGCTTTCATCTCATATAAGCTGACATGCAAAGGCGAGAATGCCTTGCGAAATGCAACAGAGGCGGTGGGAACACCGATATTGCACCATGTGGAAGTCTCTCGTCGCTGCCGTGGCCTTGCTTGCCGTGAGCGGCTCGGCCCATGCCGCCAGCGCGGTCAACAAGGACGCCGAGACCCGCACGCTGGTCGTGACGGAGGGCGGCAGCAAGACCGACCTTGCGCTGGCTGGAGGTGAAACCGTCGAGTTCTGCCAGAACGGCTGCTTCGTCACCTTGCCGAACGGTGACCTGGAAGCCCTGACCGGCTCGGAAACCGTCGAAATCTCCGGCGGCGTGGCCCGTATCAAGTAATCCTGGCGGCATACTTGGAAAGGCCGGGCATTTGCTCGGCCTTTTATCGTTTTCGGTAGCATTCGCTTAACAACGACAGGGGAAATACGCCGCCGGCAAGCGCTTGCAACCATGCGTTTTAACGTTCGCTACGCTGTTGCCCGCTATACCGGGCCCAAGACGCCGAAATACGGTGCGACGGGTTCAGGCAGGGCAGGACGACATGGACGCGCGGTCGGACAGGAACGCAATACCGCTTGCTGTCGATCTCGACGGCACGCTGATCGCGACCGACCTGCTTTGGGAAGAGCTGTTCATCCTCCTCAAGAAGAACCCGCTTTATATTTTCCTCGTGCCTTTCTGGGTGGCCGGCGGGCCGGCGCGGCTCAAGCAGGCGATTGCCCAGCGCATCGACATCGATCCGGCATCGCTTCCCTATCGCGAGCCCTTGCTCAGCCGTATTCGCGCCGAACATGCCGATGGCCGCCGGATCGTGCTGGCGACCGGCACGCCGCGCAAATTCGCCGACGCCATTGCCTGCCATCTCGGCATTTTCGATCGGGTGCTGGCGACCGATGGGCTCGATAACCTGACATCGGGCAAGAAACGCGCGTCGTTGGTCGCGGCCTATGGTGATGGCGGTTTCGACTATGCCGGCAATAGCCGCCATGACCTCCAGGTGTTCGACGCGGCGCGCAAAGCGATCGTCGTCGCGCCCGACCGTCATGCCGCCCGCTGGCAGGCCGCGCATGGCGCCGAGACGATGCCGGCGCCAAAGCCGACCTTGCGCACCATTGTCAAGATGCTGCGCGTGCATCAATGGCTGAAGAACTCGCTGATCGCCGTGCCGATGGTGCTGTCGCACGAGTACTTCAACGTCAACATGATCTGGCAATGCCTGCTGGCGTTCATCTCGTTCAGTGCGGTGGCGTCGGCGATCTACATTCTCAACGATTTCTTCGACCTCGCGCTCGACCGCAAGCACGTCACCAAACGCAACAGGCCATTCGCCAGCGGCGCGCTATCGATTCCGTTCGGTCTCGGTGCGATCGCCGTGCTGCTGGCGGTCGGTCTCGGCACGGGCCTCTTCCTGTCGCCCGAATTCCTGGCAGTGCTTGGCGGCTACATGGTCGTCACGACAGCCTATTCGCTGTCGTTCAAGCGCATGCTGCTGGTCGACGTGCTGACGCTCGCCGGCCTCTACACGATCCGGGTGCTGGCGGGCGCGGCCGCGACCGGTGTCAACGTCTCGTTCTGGCTGCTCGCCTTCTCGATCTTCTTCTTCCTGTCGCTGGCACTCGTGAAGCGTTTCGTCGAATTGCGCACCACCGCCATCCCTCCCGGCGAGCGCATCGCCGGACGTGGCTATCGCACCGAGGATCAGGAGATCGTCGCGCAGGCCGGCATGGCTTCGGCCTTCTCATCGGCGCTGGTGCTGGCGCTCTACATGGACAGCGTTGCAGTGCGAGAGCTCTATCCGCATCCCTGGCTGATCTGGCCTCTGTCTCCGATCGTGCTCTACCTCACCATGCGCGTCTGGATCCTGGCGCGGCGGGACGAGATGAACGACGATCCGGTGGTCTTCATCATCCGCGACTGGCGCAGCCAGATCGTGGTGGCAATCGGCGCGGTGTTGCTGATCATCGGAGGCTGGTAGGCATGGCCGAGCGCTTCCACAGCTTTGGCCTGGCCACGCCTCCCGCAGAGAAGGCAATTCGCGCCAACGACGCCATCGCGCTGCTCAGGAATGGCCAGGCGACACCATCGTCTCTGCTGGCGTATGGCAATGGACGCTCCTATGGCGATTCCTGCCAGAACAGCGCCGGAGCGATCGTCGACATGCGGGGCTTGAACGGCATCCGCGCCTTCAACGCCGAGACCGGTGTGTTCGAAGCGGATGCCGGCGTGCTGCTGTCCGACATCATCGCGCATGCCGCGCCCTACGGCTTCTTTCCGGCGGTCGTTCCGGGCACGCAATTCGTCACGCTGGGCGGCGCCATCGCCAATGATGTCCACGGCAAGAACCATCACCGTCGCGGCACGTTCGGCTGCCATGTCGAGGGGTTTACCCTGCTGCGGTCGGATGGAAAGACCTATCGCTGTTCGGCGACGGACAATCCGCGTCTGTTCCGGGCCACGATCGGCGGCATGGGGCTGACCGGCCTGATCCTGTCCGCTTCGATCAGGCTGATGCGGGTGCATTCGCTCGACATCGTTGAAAGGGCGACGCCGTTTGGCGGCCTCGGCGACTATTTCGACCTGGCCGAGGCGGCGGATCTGGCCAATGAATACGCGGTGGCCTGGATCGATCAACTCGCCGGCGGACGCAAAAGCGGCCGGGGGTTGCTGTTCACGGGCAACCATGCCGAACACGGCTCGCATACGGCATCGCGCGGGGGCGGCAATCTGTCGGTGCCGTTTCAGCCGCCTTTCAACGTCCTCAACCGGTCGTTCCTGACCGCTTTCAACAGCGTCTACCGCTGGAGGAAAGGTCGCTCGACGACACCTCGCCAGACCGGCTATCAGGGCTTCTTCTTCCCGCTCGACGGCGTGCGCGACTGGAACCGGCTCTATGGCCCCAAGGGGCTCCTCCAGCACCAAAGCGTGGTACCTGAAGACGCTGCGCGCATTGTGGTGCCTGAACTTCTGGCAGCGGCCAGGCGGGCCGGTCAGGGATCGTTTCTCACCGTGCTGAAGCGCTTCGGCACGGTCCGCTCGCCCGGGCTGCTGTCCTTCCCACGGCCCGGCTACACGCTGACGCTGGACTTCCCCAGCAGGGGAGCCGCGACGCTTGCGCTGCTGGCGGAACTCGACCGCATCACTGTGACGGCCGGCGGGGCGGTCAATCCCTACAAGGATGCGCGCATGGGTGCCGCGACCTTTGCTTCATCATTCCCGGACTGGCCGAGGCTGGAAGCGTTGCGCGACCCGGCCTTCATGTCCGACTTCTGGGCGCGGACAGCCGCGAGCATCGACCTGCGCCGGCGCGGCGCCGAGGCGGCTGAATAGATAAAATTGGAATGAATCGTGATTAACCAGTGATTAATCCTGAGGTTTACTCAAAACATTGTTGTGAGTTCACGAAATCTTTTCAGATTTGTATTACTGGACATCACGGGGCGGGTGAGCAGATATGAAATATATCGTCTTCATACTTTTTACGGTCATGACCAATGCCGCGGCGCAGCTGATGCTGAAGCAGGGCATGATGTCGCTTGGGCCGATTTCGTTCGAAGGCGTCAATCCGCTCATCAAGCTCATGCAGATCGTCTTCAGCCCCTGGGTATTCCTTGGCCTGTGCACCTTCGTGATTTCGATGGCCTCCCATCTCTATGTGCTGTCCAAGGTCGAGCTTTCCTTCGCCTATCCCTTCCTCAGCCTCGCCTATGTGGCCGTCGCGGTCTTCGCCTATTTCGTTTTCCGCGAAGACCTCAATGGCTGGCGCATCGCCGGCATCGCTTTCATCTGCGTCGGCACGGTGCTGATCGCGCAAAGTGGTCGGGACCTGGGTGGGCAGGGACATGAGGACCAGACCGCTTCCATCGCGCCCGACAAGATCCCTGCAAACGAGATTGTTCGATGAGACACGTCATTTTCGGAGGCGACGGCTTCGTTGGCCGCCATCTGGCGCCTAAGCTTCTGGCCGATGGTGATGAGGTCGTTGTTGCCGACATCGTCAAGAGCGATCTTGCGCACTACCGCGCCGTCCGGTTCATCCAGTGCGATGTAACCGATCCGGCCTCGGTCGCGTCGGTGGGCCTCAAGGGCGACGACATGGTCTACAACCTGTCGGCCAAGATGCTGTCGCCGATCCAGGTGCGCGCCAAGCGGCATGACTTCTTCTTTCCGGTGAATTTCCACGGCACCGAACACATCCTGCAGGCCATGGACAAGGCCGGCGCGCCCAGGCTCGTCCACTACACGACCGACATGATCTATGGCCACACGGTGACCTTCCCGATGACGGAGGAGCACCCGGTGGCGCCGCTTGGCGAATATGGCTGGTCGAAGCAGAGGACCGAGGAACTGGCCGTCGAATGGCGCAAGCGCGGCATGTCGATCTCGCTATTCCGGCCGCGCCTGATCATCGGACCGGGCCGCCTCGGCATCCTGGAGAAACTGTTCAAGCTGATCGACTGGAACCTGCCGGTGCCGATGATCGGTTCGGGCAGGAACCCCTACCAGTTCATCTCGGTGTTCGACTGCGCAGAGGCCGCGCGTGCCGCATTCAAGGCCGGCGTGCCCAACGAGGCCTACAATCTCGGCTCGCTCAATCCACCGCCGGTCAAAAAGCTGCTCGGCGATCTCATTCGGCATGCCGGATCGAAATCGGTCCTGATTCCGACCCCTGGCTGGGCCGTCAAGCGCACGCTCGACCTGCTCGACCTCATGAACATGCCGATCATGGATCCGGAACAGTATCTGATCGCCGACGAGGAATGCGTGCTCGACGTGTCCAAGGCCGAGCGTCAGCTCGGCTGGGTGCCGCAATATCGCGACGAGGACATGCTGATCGCCGCCTATAGCGAATACCGCGCCAAGAAGGACGGCCACGCCGTCGCCACCAAACACGTTCCAGCCGAATAAGGCGACGAGGGGAGATTTCGAGATGACCGTCATGGCCAAACCGGAACAGACGACCGCACGCACCATGGTCAGTGCGCCGGCGCTGTCGCCCGCCACAACAGCCAAGCCCGACCTGATCAGCGTCGAGCAGGCCAAGGCGATGGATGTCGCCCGCATGACCGACCTGTTCAAGGCGCATCTCAACCCCGGGCAGCTGCATTTCATGAAGCTGCTCGGCTTCCACAAGATCAAGATCGAGCGTGCCGAAGGCATGTTCTACATCGACCAGGCCGGCCGTAAGATCCTCGATTTCTTCGGCGGGTTCGGTTCGCTGGCGTTCGGCCATAATCATCCGCGCATCCTCGAAGCACGCCGAAAATTCCAGGAGGAAAAGCGCCAGGAAATCGCCATCGCCTTCATGTCGCAATATGCGGCGGCGCTCGCGCACAACATCGCCAAATGCTCACCCGGCGAGCTCGACATGGTTTTCCTGGGCTCGTCCGGCTCGGAAGCGATGGAAGCGGCGGTGAAGCTCGCCGAACGCGCGGCCGGTCCGAAGCGGCCGAAGATCGTCTATGCCGAGAATTCCTTCCACGGCAAAACCAAGGGCGTGCTTGGCATCACCGATGGCCAGCTCTACCGCGCCGACTTCAAGATGGCCGACAACACGGTCCGCATTCCCTTCGGCGATATCGGCGCAGTCGAGCGCCTGTTCCGCACCGACCCGGAGGTGGGCGTCATCGTGCTGGAAACCATCCAGGGCGGTGGCGGCATCATCCAGGCGCCGGCGGAATACTGGCAGAACCTGCGCGCGCTCTGCGACCGCTATGGCGTCTTGTGGGTGGCCGATGAGGTGCAGTGCGGCTATGGCCGTTCGGGCCGTTTCTACGCCTTCGAGCACTATGGCGTCGTGCCCGACGTGACAGCGCTCGCCAAGTCGCTGGGCGGCGGCAAGGCGGCGGTCGGCGCCATGATCGCCAAGCGCGACGTCTACATGAAAGCCTACGGCACGCCGAAGACGGCGATGATCCACGCGATGGCGACCTTCGGCGGCATGGGCGAGGCCTGCGTCACCTCGATCGAGGCGCTCAACGTGCTCTATGACGAAGGCCTGATCGACAATGCCGCGGTCACCGGCGATTATTTGCTGACCCGCCTGCAGGCGCTGAAGGAGAAGTATCCGAAGATCATCAAGGATGTACGCGGCAAGGGCCTCATGGTCGGGCTGGAGTTCCACGACTTCTCGCAGACCTTGCCGATGGTGCTGCGTCCCGTGGTCAGCGTGCTTGACGACAAGCTCAAGGGGTCGCTGTCCGGCTTCGTCGGCGCGCTGCTTTTGCGCGACTACGACGTGCTCGTCGCTTTCACCGAATACAACCGCAACGTCATCCGGCTCGAGCCGCCGCTGATCTGGCAGCGCGAGCATGTCGACCGCTTCGTCGACGCCTTCGACAGCCTGCTGTCGCGCGGCATCGTGGCGATCGTGAAGGATTTCGTGAAAAGCCAGGTTCGCTAGCGATGCTGACCAAGTCACCCGCTCCGGAAAACCCGCTCGACCGGCTCACCGAAGCCGGCCTGGCGTGGGGCGAGGGGACTTATGCGCGGCTTGCGGCGCCGATCGGGGCCGCCGCTTTCGCGCTGTACATCCTTGTGACGGCGTTCACAGCCTGGGTGATGCCCGACGCCAACTGGGACATGCTGCCCTATCTCGCCATTGCCGAAGAGGGCTCCCATCCCGACCCTCAGGCCCTGCATGATTACGCCTATAGCACCGTTAAGGCCGGAGTGTCGGCGGGTGACTACAAGGTGCTGACCGACGATGGCGGCGGCTTCCGCAGCCACATGGCCGACAATGCCGCCGATTTCCATTCGCTGCTCGGCATGTACCGGATCAAGTTTCTCTACGCGGAGATCCTGTCGACGCTGAGCACGGTGATGTCGCCGGTCGAGGCGATGCGCCTGGTGCAGGTTTTCTCCGTGCTCCTGTTTGGCGCCCTCACGCTGCTTTGGCTGCGTTCGCAAAAGGCACTGGCACTGGCCCCGGTGGCAGGCGCGGTGCTGATCATGGCCGATTTCGGCGATATGGCGCGCGCCTCGACGCCCGATCTGCTGACCTCGGCATTGCTGCTGGGCGGGCTTCTCGCCTATGTCAGGGGCCGTGAGGCGGCAACGGCGATCCTGCTCTTCCTGGCTTTCATGGTGCGGCCGGACAATATTGTTTTCCTTGCGGTTTTCGCCGTGCTGCTGGTCGTGTTCTGGCAAAAGGCATGGGGCGCCCTGGCCGGCTTTGCCGCGTCACTGGTCGCGTACTTCGCCATTTCGCATTGGGCTCATCACCCTGGCTGGTGGCCGCATCTGTGGTTCTCCAGCATCGAGCAGCATTACAACATGGATGGGTTCGAGCCGGCTTTCTCGGTCACCGCCTATCTGAAGGCCTTTGCTACGTCGCTGCTGCGCGCCGTCAACATGAACAGCTGGATCGGCGTTTCCGTGCTCGCGCTGGCCGGCTGGTTCGCCGCTGACCGCGCAGGCTTCCGCCTTGATCGCCGTAGCGGAATCCTGTTCGCCGCGCTCGTGCTTGGCGCGCTGGCGAAGTTCACCGTTTTCCCGATCCACGATACCCGCATCTATTTCCCGCATCTGCTGCCGTCTTTCCTGCTGCTGGCGCCGCCGTTCATGGCGCTATGGGCGGCTGTTGCCCGTGGTCAGCATCGCCCAGCGCTGCATGTCATTGCCGGAGACAAATCATGAGTTCGCTATCCAGCGTGGCGCGCATCGCCCTGTCACTCGGCCTGCCTGCCGGCCTGCTCGATCGCGGACCCGCGCTGCGCGGCACGAAATTCCTGGCAAAGGCGGCGCTGAAGGCCCGTTTCGGGGGAACCAGTCGGCCGTTCCAGATGGTCAATGTCGGCGCCTGCGACGGCGCGCTGTTCGACGATGTGACGCCTTGGCTGCATAAAATTCCACGAGCCCGGGCCATGCTGGTCGAGCCGATCCCGTACAATCAGAAGCGGCTGCGCGCCAACTATCCCGACAAAAGCCGTTTCATCATCGAGCCGGTCGCGGTCACCAAAACGAAGGGAACGATCACCGTGCACACCTTCGATGCGGCGGCACTCGAGGCCGGCACGCTACCGATCGAGTTTATCGGCTGTTCGTCGGTCACCGACACCAATCTGATGTCGGGCAAGAACGCCTGGGGCGAGACCGACGCCAATTTCAACAAGTTCGCGCCACACCTCAGGGACATCGAGGTTGCCTCGGAGACCCTACAGACGCTGCTCGACCGCAACGGCATCACCCACATCGACGCCTTCCTTGTCGACTGCGAGGGCGCCGACTGGATGGTGTTCGAACAGCTCGACCTCCAGCGCTACCGCCCCGGCATGATCAAGATCGAGGTCGGCGCGCTGCCTGCAACCGAAATCGGCCAGGTCGTGGTCAAGCTGAAGACGGCGGGATACCAGGTCGGCTTCCAGGCCGAGGACATCTGGGCTTTCGCGTAGGCTTCCCAACGGCTAGGAGGCCTTGGCTAATCGCCGCCGGGAGTGGTGCCTCCGCGCCGTTCAGCCATATAGCGGCCCGGTGACGTGCCGAACGCCTTCTTGAACATCGTCACGAAGCTGCCGGCGCTTTCATAGCCGAGATCGAGCGCCACGCTCTGGATCGACGCACCCGCCGCCATCCATTGCAAAGCGAGCATGATCGTCAGTTGCTGGCGCCAGCGGCCGAAGCTCATTCCCGTCTCGCGAGCCAGGCTGCGCGCAAGGGTCCGTTCGCTGAGTCCGGCCCGCCGCGCCCATGTCTCCATGGTGCCGCGATCGGAGGGATCGGCCATCATCGCCTCGACGATGCGGCGCAGCCTACCGTCCCGGGGCATCGGCAAATGCAGCCGCTCGACCGGAGCGGCTTCGATTTCGTCGAGCAGCAAGGTTGCCAGGCGCGATTCCCGGCCGCCCTCGGGGTAATCGAGCGGGAAGCTGGCGGCGCGGATCAGCAATTCGCGCAGCAGTGGCGATACGGACAGGGTGCAGCAGGTCGACGGCAGGCGCGTCGCCATGGCTGCGTCGACGAACACATTGTAGCCCTCGATCGGCCCGGACGCCTTGATGGCGTGCACTGCGCCGCCAGGCATCCAGATCGCGCAATGCGGGGGTACCAGCCACAGTCCGCTGTCGACCTCGCAGGTGAAGACGCCGCGCAGCGTCAGCAGCAGCTGGGCCTTGCGGTGCGCGTGATGGCTGAGTTCGATGACGCCCGTCTCCAGCGTCATGCCATAGACCATGACCGGCCTCGGCACATCGTCCGGATTGGGAAAGTCGGCGGGCTTCGGATGGGTGTGCAGGACAGGCATGTGGGTCTACTAGTCTGCAAGGTTGGCAGGATTTCCAAACATTTTGTCATATTTCCCCGATGTCGCCAATCGCCTGGCGCTGTAGGGATGGCTGGAACCCAAGGGAAATGCCGGCAAGGGGCCCACTAGGTAATCATGGCGAAGAAGCACCGACGGTCGCGCTGAAGGCCTCACAATGCTTCCGCCAAAGCGCGGAGTGCCGCCATGAACAAGCCGATCGATAGCGCCGCCCTGTTGAGCGCCGCGGGCGCGATCGCGCCGCCGGCGAACTTCAGTGTGATTGGCCATCTCGATCGCGTAGCACTGCGCTGGCTGGCGGCCTCGCCGCTGATGTTCGCCGCGTTTGGCGATGCTTCCGGGCTGGGCATCACCCCTGGTGGCGGCGAGGCCGGTTTTGCCAATGGCGATACCTATGAATTGCGGCTGCCGATCGCGCGGCTTGACGATCCGGCACTTGCCGTGCCCGGCCAGGGGTTCGGCTCGTTGTTCCTGCTGCCTTGCGTCGGTGAGATGATGCGCGTCAACGGCACCGTGAGGGAAGTTCGCGACGGTGAAATCCGCATCGCGGTCGAGGAGTGCTATGGCCACAGCGGCAATGCCTTGATCCGCTCGCAATACTGGGCGGCCATGTTCGAGATGCTGGCGCCCGACGATGTCCGTGCCTTCATGGCCACCAGCCGCTTCATGGCGCTGGCGATCGTGGATGCAAGGGGGCGTGTCGAACTCAGCCCAAGGGACGATCCGGCCGGCATGTTGGCCCGGGTCGAGGCCGGTGGGGTTGTCTCCGGCCGGCCGGTCAACCATTCCGCCCGCCTCTTTGAGGTCCTGCCGCTGCCGCGAGCCGCCGCGATGGTTCTGGTCCTGGGGGCGGGGCAGGTCATCCGCGTGTCGGGCAGCGCGCGCATATCGGATCAAACTGCAGAGGGGCAATTCGTCTTCCAGGACGAGACGTCCATGCTGGCCGCCGTTCTTGACGATGCGGTTGCCGAAATCGGCGAGAGCGTGGCGCTTCTGCGCCTGGATTGCCGGTCCGGCAAGGTGTCCAGCGTGACCGGCGTCGCGAGGACGTTTTCCCGGCACATCACGTCCAATCAGGACAGGAGTTCAGGAGCCGCGTTGGCGCGTGCGGCCGTCTCGGTTCCCGGTGTCCGCGAACTTTTGAGGAAGGGCCTGGAAACGGAGGGCGGGGACAACCGTCTCCGGTAGCGCTGTGTCTTGATGTCCTGCCGGCCAATGGCGCCGGGCTGCTCACAACGGAGTTTAAGCCTTGACCGATTCTGCTGACCGTCTCCAGGAACCGCAACCGGGTTATGTCACGCGGACCCTCTTGCGATGGTTCATGCGCCCCGCTCGCGTCGCGGCGGTGTCGGCTGTTTCGGAGCATTTCCGGCTGGTCGATCTTGAAGGCGATGCGCTCAAGAACATTGCCTGGACGGTCGGCGAAAAGATCCAGATATCGATGGGGACCGGGCTGATGGCGCGGACATACACGCCGATATCTTGGGACACCGAGCGAGGCAGGACGCGGCTGCTCGCCTTCATGCACGGCGATGCTCCGGGCAGCCGATGGGCCGGTGGCCTGCGCGAGGGCGACACGTGCCAGTTCTTCGGTCCGCGCCGCTCGCTCGATCTCTCCGGTATCGAGGCGCCGCTGGTGCTATTTGGCGATGAAACCTCCTTCGCCCTGGCGGCGGCGCTCCGCACGCTCCAGTCGCCGCGTACGACCGTCATTTTCGAAGTGAGCGACGTTGCGGAATCCGGCCCCGTGCTGGAGGAGATCGGTCTGGGCGATGCCAACCTGACCGCGCGAGCGGCCAATGACGCCCATCTTGGCGCGGTCGCCGACAAGGTGGCAGCGCACGCCTCCACCGGCGCGCATTTCGTGCTGACCGGCAAGGCGCCGGCGATCCAGCATGTCAATCGGGCGCTCAGGGCGGCAGGCGTCGGCTCGTCGCGGATGAAAACCAAGGCCTATTGGGCGCCGGGCAAGACCGGACTGGATTGAGGCTTCGGCCGACGATTGTCATCCTGCGGCGTCGCGCGGTCGGCATTCGTTTATCTGGGTCGCTGGGCTCTTTCCCAATGTCGCAAACAGGCTTCATCTGGCCTACCGCTCCGCCCTATAGTCCGCGCGCTTTATCATTTTGGAGTCGCGGGCAATGGCAGAGTTTCCGAAAAAGGCGAAGGTCGTCATCGTTGGCCTTGGCGGTATTGTCGGCGCATCGATCGCCCATCATCTGATCGAACGCGGCTGGACCGACATTGTCGGCATCGACAAGTCGGGAATCCCGACCGACATCGGCTCGACGGCGCATGCCTCGGATTTCTGCTACACGACCAGCCATGATTTCCTGTCCTGCTGGACGACGCTCTATTCCATCGATTTCTACGAGAAGATGGGCCACTACGCCCGCGTCGGCGGTCTCGAAGTGGCTCGCGTCGGCGACGACAGCCGCATGGACGAGATCAAGCGCAAGATCGCCTCCGCCAAGTCTTTCGGCACCCGCGCGCGGCTGATCGAGCCGGCAGAGATCAAGGAAAAATTCCCGCTGATCGAGGAGCATCTGGTGCAGGGCGGCCTTTGGGATCCGGATGCCGGCCTCGTCATTCCGCGCTCGCAGACAGTTGCCGGCAAGCTCGTCGACCAGGCCGAAGCGTCAGGCAAGCTGAAGTCCTTCGCCAACACGCCGGCGAAGTCGCTGGTGGTCAAGGATGGACGCATCAGCGCCGTGGTGACCGACCGCGGCACCATCGAGGCCGACTATGTCATCGTTTGCGCTGGCATATGGGGCCGGCTGATCGCGGAAATGGTCGGCGAGGACCTGCCTGTCATGCCGATC
This sequence comes from Mesorhizobium sp., assembly GCF_017306585.1. GTDB lineage: Bacteria > Pseudomonadota > Alphaproteobacteria > Rhizobiales > Rhizobiaceae > Mesorhizobium. Next base: position 50,731 of record NZ_JAFKIC010000121.1, read on the forward strand.
GACCATCCGCTGACTTTCTTCGGCCCGTATACGGAATTCGCCGGCACCGGCAAGGAGATCGGCTGGCCGCTGCTGCGCGACCAGGGCAACTCGGCCTATATGCGCGATACGGGCGACCCCAAGACAGCCGAGGGCGGGCAGATCGAATGGGGTTACTACGAGGAGACCAATCCGCGCCTCTGCCACCCGCGCGATTTGCTGGAGAAAGATCAGGCGCGGCTGTCGCCGTCGCAGCGCGACCTAGACATGGAGCAGATCCTGGCCCCGCTGGAACGCGCCATGGAACTGACGCCGATCCTGGGCGAACTCGGCTACAACGAAAGCCATTCCTTCAACGGTCTGCTGCAGGTGACCGCCGATGGCGGTCCGTCCATGGGCGAAAGCCAGAAGGTGAGGGGCCTGTGGTATGCCGTCGCCATCTGGGTCAAGGACGGCCCGGGCATGGGCAAGCTCATCGCCGACTGGATGACCGACGGCCGTACCTCGATCGACCACCACGCCATCGACTATGCGCGTTTCTATCCGCACCAGACGAAGGAACAGTTCATCTGGGACCGCTGCACCGAAACGGCGATGAAGGTCTACAATCCGGCCGTGCACCCGCGCGAACCCTTCTCCAAGGGCCGTAATATCAGGCGTTCGCCGTTCTGGGAGCGCGAGAAGGAACTGGGCGGCTATTTCATGGAACTGGGCGGCTGGGAGCGCGCCCATGGCTATGCCGCCAACGAGCATCTTCTGGAAAAATACGGCAACCGCGTGCCGGTGCGCGAGAACGAATGGGACAACCGCCATTTCTGGCGCGTTTCCAATGCCGAGCACCTGGCGATGAGCGAGGATTGCGGCATCGTCAACCTCTCGCACTTCTCCATGTACGATGTTGAAGGACCCGACCATGTCGCGCTGCTGGAGTGGCTGTGCGCGGCCAAGATCGGCGGCGACAACAACATCGGCAAGGGCATCTACACCCACTTCCTCGACGAGGAAGGTATGGTGCGCGCCGACTTCACCGTCATCCGCATGGCCGACCGCTGCCGGGTGATCGACGGCGCCGATGCTGGCCCGCGTGACTTCCGCTACATGCAGCGAACCGCGCAGGACAAGGGCTTCGACGTCACCGTTACGGACGTGACCGAGAAATACGTCACCGTCGGCATCTGGGGCCCGAATGCGCGCACTACGCTGCAGAAGGTGGTCGAGAATCCCGATGGGCTCTCGCTGGAAAACTTCCCCTTCGCCGCGATCAAGCCGATCCGTATCGGCGGCAAGGACGTCACCGCCTTCCGCATCTCCTATGTCGGGGAGCAGGGCTGGGAACTGCATATGCGCTACGAGGACGGGCTTGCCGTCTGGGACGCGCTGCGCTCCACCGGGGTGATGCCGTTCGGCGTCGAGACCTATGCCAATACGCGTCGCATGGAAAAGAGCTTGCGGCTACAGAACGCGGACCTTCTGACCGAATACAATCTGCTGGAAGCCGATCTCGCGCGTCCGAAGGTCAAGGAGAACGATTTCTGCGGCAAGGCCAAGCATGTCGAGTATCGCGAGCGGAAAAACCAGCCGGCGACACTGTGCACGCTGGTGATGACCGAGAATACGGACTCCAAGGGCGTCGCGCGCTACCCGGTCGGCATCATGCCGGTGCTCGACCCGGTGACCGGCGAGACGCTGGTCGATGAACTCGGCCGCCGCTCCTTCACCACATCGGTCGCCTATGGCCCGACCATCGGCAAGAACATCGCGCTCGCCTATCTGCCGCATGCCTATGCGCAGGAAGGCCGCAAGCTCAACGTCGAATATTTCGGCGAGACCTATCCGGTCGAGGTCGCGGGCGTCGGCTACAAGCCGCTCTACGATCCGGAAAACCTCAAGCCGCGCAGCTAAGGCTCGGACGTATAATTCTTGAGTGTGAAAGCCCGGCCCAGGCCGGGCTTTTTCCTTTTGTATGATGAGATTCTCGCATAGCGTCGCGCGGGGCGGAGTGGACAGCTTGCAACGGTTCGGCTGGGATAAAAAGAGCGACGCGTTCGTGTTCAGAATGGATGAGGTTCCCGTTTATGTGAACTGGACTTTTGCCATTCCGGCCGTCCTGCCTTTCCTGACCGAGTGGTTGAAGCGACCTGGAACTGCCCTGACCCATACGGTCATACTCGCTGCACTTCTGTTCCTGTCGATACTACTGCATGAACTTGCCCACGTTTGGGCAGCGCGGCGGCGAGGCATCGGTACGGAAAGGATAGACCTTTACGTGCTCGGCGGAATTGCCTGGTTCAAACCCGGCAAGACTTCGCCCTATGGCTGGGCATGGATCGCATTCGCGGGTCCTTTGGCAAACATCATTCTGGCCCTGGTGTTCGTTGCTGCGTACCATCTTGTTGCCCGGCCCTTGCCGGTCGAGACGGACGCCTTTTTCAATTCGCCGCCTCCAAGGTCTGACACCATTCTGGAATGGGCGCTTTGGCTTGGAGTGCTTGTGAATACGGCTTTGGCCATCCTCAATCTCCTGCCGGCCTTTCCGCTGGATGGCGGGGCGATCGCCAAGCGATTGCTTACGCCGCGCTTTGGCGCGGGTAATGCTGCGCGGATCGTCGGCTTCTGCGGTGTCGTCCTCTCAATAGTGCGTTTTGTCGTCATGCTGGCAGCGGCAATAGCCGGGACCATGGTGTGGATCCCTCCGCCTTTCAAACCGAATTGGCGCGCGTTTCGTGGGCCAAGCCGAAAAAAGGCTCTTTCGCAGTTTCCGCCGGCCGATCCCGCCCCCGAAGTTGAATGGCGAGGCAAGGGCGGATGGCCCATCAAGAAGTGACCTGGACTGCCTGCCAGCGGCATCCGTTACCAAGGCTTTTGTATCTGGCGATTTTGGCCTAGCTTCACCCCATGTCTGCCTATGCTGGACATCTCCTTTCCGGCTGTGCCGCGCTGGCGCTAATGCTGTGGCCCGCGCCGGAATCCCGCGCCGACGAGCCGGTCGACGTCGAACTGGTGCTGGCGGTGGATGTTTCGCTGTCGATGTCGGACGAGGAGCTCGAAATCCAGCGTCACGGCTACGCGGCGGCATTGATGCATGACAATGTGCTGCGGGCGATCGCCGATGGCGCCCATGGCAAGATCGCCGTCACCTATGTCGAATGGGCCGGCACCACCTGGCAACGCGTCATCGTACCGTGGACGGTAATCGCAAGCCGGGATGATGCCGAGCAGGTGGTCGCGCAACTGTCCGCCCAGCCGCCGAACAGCGCCAGGCGCACCTCGATCTCCGGTGCGCTCGTGTTCGGCGCGGATCTCTTCGCTGAAAGCGGCTATCAGGGCACCAAGCGGGTCATCGATATTTCCGGCGACGGACCCAACAACCAGGGCGCGCCGGTCGATCTCATTCGCGACGAGGTGGTCAGGCAGGGCATCATCATCAATGGCCTGCCGCTGATGACCCGAAGCGGTTTTTCCGGCGGTTACGACGTCAACGATCTCGATCGCTACTACAGCGACTGCGTCATCGGCGGCCCGGGCGCTTTCATGATCCCGGTCAACGACTGGACACAGTTTCCCGAAGCCGTCCGCCGCAAGCTGGTGCTGGAGCTTGCCGGGCCGGCCTCGCCGCAATGGGCGGCCGAGGAGGCCGATCATCCGCCGGTGCTGCTGGCGCAGGACAAGCCCGCCACCGACTGCCGGATCGGCGAGAAAATGTGGCGCAGTCGCGGCTGGATGCCCGATAGCCGTTAGAGAAATTCCGGCTCGACCTCAGGCCCGGGAGCATTGGCAAATCGTCTGAGCCGCGCTATCCAGCCGGCGGGGGCCGCGGTTTAACCGAGGAAACATCAGATGAAACGCCTTGCCATACTGACAGCTGTCGCGTCGGTGCTTTTTGCCGATGGCGCCGTCGCCCAATACAACGACCAGCCCGCCTGCGTCATGTTCGAGCACGTGAATTTTCGCGGGCGAGCACTCGAAATGGGGCCCGACGATTCGGTAAGTTTTCGTGGCGGCCAGTTCTGGAACGACCGCGTGTCGTCGGTGTTCGTTCGCCGCGGCTGCACGCTCGTCGCCTATGAGGATACGGACATGGGAGGGCGATCGATCGAGATCAGGCGCAGGGCCCGCGAGTTGGGCGGCTTCTGGAACGACCGGATCTCGTCGGCCGAATGCTATTGCAGCGGCTACTGATGGCGTGGCCTGAGAGCTTCGTTCCATAAGGGCGACGGAAAGTCGAAGCGCGTCGCGTGATCGTGTCGACGCCGGGCCTTGGGCAGTCCCGGCGTTTCAAACAATGGCCGACTGCCCCGCCATCGCAGCCTGGATCATTTTTTCGAACGCCGTGGCCATACCGGTCATCGATGCGACCTCGCCCGCGGACCTGGGGACTCTGCCCGGCGTCTTGTTGGCGTCCATCAGGTAGGATTTGCCATCGTGAACCGCGAAATCGAACTTGCCGTAGTCAAATCCCAGTTCTTCGCGGCGACGGCGCAGGTCTTCGGGGACCGGACAAGGCTCGCTGCGAAACACGCTGGGACCCTTGACCATGGAGTCGCGTGAAATAAAGCGCCCGCAGAAATCATAGTCGCCGCAAAAGACCCAGAAGCGCAGAGCGAAGCCATCGCTCTCGACTTCGGGCAAGAACCGTTCGACGAGGAAGTCCGGGTCGGCAAAAAAATCCTCGGGCACGTCCGACGCCCGATCGAACAGCCGGTAGTCTTTCATGGCTTTTGCTGTGGGAAAGGGCGCCGGCCTACCGGCGCTCCGGGCCCGGCGATTGAGGCGCCATTCCGGGAAGCCGCCGCTGTTCAGGACAGATTTGACTATGACCGGTCCAGTCCAGCCGTCACCGCGCGCGACTCTTGCCTGGCTGATCCGTCCCTTCGAGATGTCGGTCACCGCAAGATTGAGGCAAAGCGGAAAGCCGCGCCCATAGTCGACATAGGCGGGGTCGACGCGCGTGGCGTCGACGTGAAGGACAGCGGCATCTCCCCTTATCCTGTTCGATGGCCCCCGCGCGATCGTCCAGGAGTGGCCGCGCATGCGCAGGTCTTCGAGAACTGCGTGGATCATATAGCCGCTTTCGGAACGGCGAAAAAACTTTCGTTCGATCAATCGGTCGAACTCGTGCGTTATCACCACGATGTGCGCCATGCGGCCCCCCGGCCATCTTTCGCTTCAGCAAGTGATAATATACTGGAATCCGCCGGGGCAAGTGCATAGCACGACAGTTGGGGGCGAGGGGCATGTCCGACCTGTGGGCCAATCTGTTCCGTACATGGGATCTCATAAAGCCGCCTCTGCGTCCGCCCGCCGACGTGGTCGGTGTGCTGAAACAGCTGATCGACACCAACAGCGCCGAGATGGCGCTGCTCGGCGTCACGCCGGAATTCGCACGGCTCGGCAAATCCCTGGTGGCGGTAGATGCCAACCCGCACATGATCGGTGCGCTGTGGATTGGCGATAGCGCAACCCGCAAGGCTGTTCTCGGAAACTGGCTCGATCTTCCATTGCCGGACAAGGGCGTCGACGCCATCGTCGGCGACGGTTGTCTTTCGGCCGTGGTGAGCGAGGCACAGCGGCTTCGCTGCCTCGCGGAAATGGCCAGGGTGCTGAGACCGGGCGGCCGGGCGGCAATCAGGCTTTTTGCGCGCCCGGCAGCGACCGAACCGCTCGATGCGATAAGGGCAGATGCGCTGGGCGGCAGGATAAAGGCGCTTGCCGAGATCGTGCTGCGTACCGCGCTGTCGCTTCCTGTCGCAGCGCCCGACCATGGCCTGAAAATGTCGGCCGTCCTGGACGCAATCAACGGGATGTTCGGCGACCGCAAGGCGTTGATGGCGGCAGGCGGATGGCAGCCGGATGCCTTCGCCTTCATCGACCTTTACAAGGGGTCCGATACGATCTGCTGCTGGCTGAACGAGGCCATCCACGTGGCGGAGGCTTCCCGTTACTTCGCCGACGTCAGTCTCGTGCCGAGCGGCACTTATCCGGTCGCGGATCGCTGCCCGATCCTTCTGCTTGGCTCGCCGCGACACTAGCGGAGACCCGCGTGCGTTTGCCAGATCACGGTTCTGGGCCGAGCGGGTCAAGTCACGCCCAGACCGAACACGTTCCTGTTGATTGACAGCCGCAGGCTGTCCGTGAACAATTTCCTCAATAGAAACAAAAGGGGAACCGATATGAACAGAGTTGCCGTTTTCGCCACTGCATTGACGCTTGCCGCCGGCCTGTCCGCGCCGGTGATGGCCGCGACATCGGTCACCATCGGCATCAGCGGCTGGACCGGCTTCGCGCCGCTGACGCTTGCCAAGCAGGCCGGCCTTTTCGAGAAGCATGGCCTCGACGTGACCTTGAAGAAGGTGCCGCAGGCAAGCCGTCCGCTCGCCATCGCCAGCGGCGACCTGCAATGCGCCGCCACCACGGTCGAGACGTGGCTGGTGTGGAATGCCAGCGGGGTGACCACCAGGCAGATCTTCCAGCTCGATAAATCCTATGGCGCCGACGGCATTGTCGTGCGCAACGACATCAAGACCGTTGCCGACCTGAAGGGCAAGAATGTCGCGTCTTCGGCGCCTGGGACGTCGCCCTACTTCCTGCTGGCCTGGGTGCTGAACAAGAACGGCATGTCGACCAAGGACGTGACCGTCGTAAACCTGGAGCCGGACGCGGCGGCGCAGGCCTTCCTTGCCGGCCAGAACGACGCGGCGGTCACCTATGAACCCTTCATCTCGGCTGTGCGCGACAAGGCCGACCAGGGCCACATCCTGGCGACCACGCTCGACTATCCGATGGTTCTCGACACGGTCGGCTGCACGCCCGAATTCCTCAAGGCCAATCCCGACGCCGCCAAGGCGCTTGCGGACAGCTATTTCGACGCGCTCGACCTGATCAAGAAGGATCCGCAGAAATCCTATGAGATCATGGGCGCCGACGTGAAGCAGTCGGCCAAGGAGTTCGAGGATTCGGCGAAATACCTGAAATGGGCCGACAAGGCCGAAAACAAGCAGTTCTTCACCAAGGAATTTCCTGAATTCTCCAAAACCGCCGGCGAGCTGCTGCTGCAGATGGGACTGATCAAGGAAGCCCCCGACGTCACCACGCTGGCCGACACCAGCGCGGTGGCGAACTGACCGTCTTGCCTTTGCCCATCACGCGGCGGCGCCCGGCGCCGCCGCTTTCTCGCGGACAAAGGATCCTGTGAAGATGCGCCCCCTGCATCCGGTGTCGCCGGGCATCCGAATGGTGCTCGGCATCTTGTTCTTCGTGCTGTTCGTCGCCTTCTGGGCCTGGATCACGCTTGGCGGCCACGTCAACCGCATCTTCCTCGCCGATCCGCTGTCGATGCTGAGGGACGGCTGGCGATTGCTGGTAGAGGACCGTTTCTGGCTCGACATACTGATCACCATCTGGCGGGTCTTCGGCGGCTTTGTGCTGGCTTCGGTCGTCGCCGTGCCGCTCGGCATCGCCATGGGCGCCTGGAAGCCGGTGGAAGCGTTTCTCGAGCCCTTTGTCTCCTTCGCCCGCTATCTGCCGGCCTCGGCTTTCATTCCGCTGCTCATCCTGTGGGCGGGCATCGGCGAACTGGAAAAGCTGCTGGTCATCTTCGTCGGATCAGTGTTCCAGATCATCCTGATCGTCGCCGTCAAGGTCGGGTCGACGCGGCGCGATCTGGTCGAGGCCGCCTATACGCTGGGCTCGACCAACAACGGCATCGTCAAGCGCGTGATCCTGCCGGCCAACGCGCCCGAGATCGCCGAGACGCTGCGGCTGGTGCTCGGCTGGGCGTGGACCTATGTCATCGTCGCCGAACTGATCGGCTCGTCTTCCGGGATCGGCTACATGATCATCAACAGCCAGTCGCGGCTGGCGACCGGGCAGATCATCTTCGGCATCATCGTCATCGGGCTGATCGGCCTGTTGTCCGATTTCGCCTTCAAGGCCTTCAACCGCTGGCTTTTTCCGTGGAGCCTGGCTTGAGCAAGCTTCTCATCGAGGGCGTTTCGCGCACCTTTGCCGGCGTGCGCGGCGGGCAACCGGTCAAGGCGCTGATGCCGATCGAGCTGGCAGTCGCCGCCAATGACTTTATCACCATACTGGGGCCGTCCGGCTGCGGAAAGTCGACGCTGCTCAGGATTGTCGCGGGGCTGGAAGCGCCCAGCGAGGGCCGCGTGCTGCTCGACGGCAAGGCGGTGACGCGTCCGGGACCGGACCGTGGCATGGTCTTCCAGTCCTACACGCTGTTTCCCTGGCTGACGGTCGCCGAGAACATCGCCTTCGGCCTGCGCGAACGCGGCATGGCCGACAAGGAGCGGGACGGGATTGTTGCCTCCTATGTCGATCTTGTCGGGCTGAAGGGATTCGAGAACCATTGGCCAAAACAGCTTTCCGGGGGCATGCAGCAGCGCACGGCGATTGCCCGCGCGCTCGCCAACGATCCTGAAATCCTGCTGCTGGACGAGCCGTTCGGAGCGCTCGACAACCAGACCCGCGGGCTGATGCAGGAACTGCTGCTCGGAATCTGGGAACGGCGCAAGAAGACGGTGCTGTTCGTCACCCATGACATAGAGGAGGCGATCTTCATGGCCTCGCGGGTGATCGTGATGAGCGCGCGGCCCGGCCGCATCAAATCGGACGTCGCCATCGACCTGCCGCATCCGCGCCACTACACGCTGAAGACCAGTCCGGAATTCTCCATCCTGAAAGCACGGCTGACTGAGGACATCCGCGCCGAAGCGATGCGGACGGCGCTGGTGCAACAGGGCTGACGGCCAGATCTCGGCATACGACTCAACCGGCTTGCGGGAGTTCGCCTTGCGGCAGCTTGGCGTTCACCAGCGCGATGCAGCCGTCGAGGCCATTTCCGATGGCTGCCTCGTCGTGACGGCGCTCCCAGTCCAGCCACAGCCCGTCCAGTGTCGCCATGATCGTGTCGGCAAGCGGCGTGACCGCGTCCGGTTCGCAGTGACGGTCGATCGCGACACCGCCCAAAAGCTCGCTCAGCCGCGCTCTGTAACTTTCGTAAAGCTCCCGCTCCACCGCAGCGATCTCGTCATGGGCGAGAGCGGCTGACCAAAGATCGATTCTGACCCGAAGATAGTCGCGCTTGAGGAAAACCTTGTTGAAGCCGGTTCCCAGGAAGGCTCGCAACTGTTCGATAGGGCTTTTTGACGATCTGCCGAGATCGCGCTGCGTCGCTTCGAACAAGGTGCGCGAGGCGTATCGGTAGGTTTCGACAAGCACCTCCTTCATGTCCTTGAAATGGTAGGTGATGTGTCCAAGCGAGATGTTGGAATGCTCGGCGATCTTCCTGGCCGTCAATTTCGCGTAGCCATGTTCCTGGAGGCACCGGAACGCCGCCTCGATGATCTCGGTCCTCCGATCCTGGGGGGATCGGATCACATGCGCTTTTCGTTCCTGGGGCAACGCGGACGCTTCCTTCCCTGAGATGTCGGCCGTCAAGCCGCTAGGCGGCCTCTGCCCAAGCTGCCTGTTTATGTGCCTGGCAGCAATGTCCGTTTCAATATCAGTTGACAGGCCTGTTTGTACATATGTACAACTCGCGGGAACTGGTACATCTGTACAATTCGTTGCGGGTGGGAACCTTGAGCCGGAGCGCAACAAACAGGAGGAGTGGATGTCGCATGGCGCCTGGGTGGACGCGCGAAACTGCGACCGCAGAGTCCTGCGCGACATGCTCGGTTCTTTCATGACCGGCGTTACGGTGGTGGCCGCGCGCAACGACGAGGGTCGACCAAGCGCGCTTACGGCGAACTCGTTCACTTCCGTGTCACTGGATCCGCCCTTGATCCTTGTTTGCCTGGCGAAGTCGTCGACGAGTTTGGGCGTGTTCAGCCGGGCGGAGCGCTTCAGCGTGAACATACTTGGCGGTTGGCAGCGTGATCTTTCGGCCGCCTTCGCCTCGCGCAGTCCGGCCAAGGACGCCGCACTTGAGACGCTTACGCAGGGCAGTCCACCGACGGTCGATGGCAGCCTTGCCACCATCGCCTGCACGCAACATCAAGTTGTCGATGCGGGCGACCACATCATCCTGATCGGTGGCGTGACGGCATTCACGTCCAAGGCTGGCGAACCACTCGGCTTTTTTCGCGGCGCCTACTTCGATTTTGGACCAGCGGCCTCGGGCGATCAGGTCCTTTGGCCCATAGCCGCATCGCGAGGGGCTGCGGCTCCAGAAAATGCTGCCGGCTAACTAATCTGTATGATGACGAGGAACTTTTGATGGATTTCAACCACTTCCTGTCGAGTTATCTGCCGGATCCGGCCTATGGCGGCACCCGGCTTTACCGCGATATGATCGAGCAAGCCGTGTGGGCTGAAAAGGTCGGGTATCGCGCGGTGTCGATCCCGGAGCATCACCTCATCAACATCCTGCTCGTGCCATCGCCGCTGCAACTCGCGGTGCGCATCGCCGCCGCCACGAGCAGCATCAAGCTGGTCACCTCCATCGCCGTGCTGCCGGTGCACGACATGCGAACCTTCGCGGGTGAGGTGGTGCAGGCAAGCATGTTGTGTGATGGCCGCCTCGTGCTGGGCGTGGGACGAGGCGCTTTCGCCTATGAAGTTGCCCGGCTGGGAACGCCGATCGAGCAGACACGGGCGAAGTTCGAGGAATCGCTCGCGGTGTTGCAGGCGCTGTTGACGCGGGAGGAGGTTTCCTGGGACGGCGACTTCTACAAATTCGAGCCGATCACCATCATGCCGCGGCCCGAAACCGAGATACCGCTGATGATGGCGGTGATGGCTCCCGAGGGAATCGAGGCCTGCGCGGGGCAGGGCTACATGGTCCAGACCACGCCTCTGCAGGCGGCCCATTCGGTGCTCATGGAACAGGTGAACGCGTTCAAGAGGGGAAAGGCCCTGGCCGAGCAGAACGGCAAGTCGAGCAGACTGTCGCTGATGCGCGGCATCTATCTGGCACGCAACGCGGCCGATGCAAGGCGAAAGCTGGAACTGGCCTACAGCTACTATGAGAGGTTCGACAATGTCTTCTCCGGCCCCGGCATCGTCGACAATGGGTGCATAAGGCCGCTGCCGCGCCGTCAATCGATCGAGGACCTTGGCCGCAGCCTGATCATATGCGAGGCGGCCGAAATGATCGATCGCATATCGGCATATGCCGAAGCGGGGATCGATGAAGTCATCATGTCCAGCAATTTCGGCCAGCCGCAGGCGGAGACGCTTGAGATGATGGAGCGCTTCTCGAACGAGGTCATGCCCAAGCTCGTCGATTCACGAGAACAAACAGCCGCCTGATCAAACCTTTCAAAACCGGAGAAATGAAAAAATGCCCATCATAAGAGTGGAAATGTTCACCGGCCGCACGGTCGAGCAGAAACGTCAGTTGTCGAAGGCACTGACGGAGAGCTTCATCAGTGTGTGCGGCGGCAAGCCTCAGTCGGTCCACATCATCATCGAGGACGTGTCGAAAGGCGACTGGGCCATAGGCGGCGAATTGTGCTCGGATCTCTATCCTGACCAGAAGCCGGCGGGGAGCGCCTGAGGTGTCGGCAATGAGCAAGGCAGTAGATTGCGTCCACTCCGTCGATGGCAGTGGGCCGGCACTCTTCCTGATCCATGGGATCGGCGCGCGCCGTACCGGCTGGTCGAGACTGGTGGAGGCGCTGAAGGACAAGTTCACCTGCATCTCCTACGATCTGCGCGGTCACGGAGACTCGCCGCTTCCTTCGGATCGTTTCGGCCTTGAGGATCTGGTCGACGACCTGGAATTGCTGCGCGCCAAGCTTGGCATCGAACAGGCCCATATTGCGGGCCACTCGCTCGGCGGTATGATCGGGCCTGCCTATGCAAGGCGTTTTCCCGAACGGGTCATTTCGGTCGGTCTGCTGTCGACCGCCGCCTTCCGCACCGACGACGACAGTGCCAAGGTCAAGGCGGTCGTGGCAGCGATGCGCGAGCGCGGCATCGGTCAGGTGCTGGACACGCTGACCGCACGCTGGTTCACCGATGACTTCGCCGCGCAGCGGCCGGAGGTCATAGAGTGGCGCAAGAAGCAGGTGATGGACACGCCCGCCGAGGTGTTCCTGAACGTCTTCGATATCTATGCCGAGACAGAAATGGGTCCATGGCTGCACGAGGTCTCGGCTCCGTGTCTCGTGCTCACCGGAGAGTTCGATGGCGGCTGCAACCCCCGCCTCAACAGGCAGATCGCCGAAGCGCTTCCACATTCAGAACTGGTGATCCTGGATGGGCTGAAGCACGCCATCCTGATCGAAGCGAGCGACCGCGTCGCGCCGCCTGTGCGACAGTTCCTGCTTGCCAATCCCTGACAGACAGCGCGGCTGTTTCCGGATCAGGCCGCCAGCAACTGCTTGCGGTCGACGCGCTCCTGCTGCGGCGAGCGGGCGTAGAGCTCGCGGTAGCATTTGGAGAAATGCGAGGCCGAGACGAAGCCGCAGGCGACCGCCACCTCGACCACTGGCATAGACGACTGGATCAGCAGGTGCCTTGCGCGGTCGAGCCGGATTTCCAGATAGTAGCGGGCAGGGGAGCGGCCCATTTCGGTGCGGAACAGGCGCTCGATCTGGCGGCGCGACAGGTCGACATGGTCGGCGATCTCGATCAGCGACAGCGGTTCGGAGAGATTGCCCTCCATCAGCTCGATGATGGTCAGCACTTTCGAGTTCTGCACGCCCAGCCGTGCCCGCAGCGGCAGGCGCTGGCGGTCGGTCGGGCTGCGCACCCGGTCGGTCAGAACCTGCTCGCAGACGCGGTTGACGAGGCTTTCGTCGAAATCGTCGCCGATCAGCTTCAGCATCATGTCGAGCGCGGCGGTGCCGCCGGCGCAGGTGTAGATGTTCTGGTCGATCTCGAAGAGGTCGGCAAAGACATTGGCTTTGGGGAACGCCTCGGAAAAGCCCGGCAGGTTCTCCCAATGGATGGCGCAGCGCTTGTTCGACAGCAGGCCGGCGGCGGCAAGGATGTGCGCGCCGGTGCACAGGCCGCCGACGGCGACACCGCGATTATACTCCTCGCGCAGCCAGGCGAAGGCCGATTTGTTCTGATAGCGCTCGACATTGATGCCGCTGCAGACGATGGCCATGTTGGGCCGGTCGGGACCAGCCATCTTCTTGCGCTCATCCTCGAGCGATGTGTTGACCGCGCATTCGACGCCGTTGGAGGCTCGCACCGGCTTGCCGTCAATACTGGCCAGGCGCCAGCGGTAGGCTTCGTAGCCGAGCATGCGGTTGGCGGAGCGCAGCGGGTCGAGCGCGGTCGCAAAAGCGATCATGGTGAAATCGGGGACAAGGAAGAACACAAACGATCGCTTGATCGGATGCTTGACGGCGTTCACGGGAACCTCATCTGGCGATGACGCGAACAGGATGTCGCGAATAGCATAGCGACATCAGGAAAAACCATGCTTGTCAATCGGCTACACCGCCCGCGCGAGATTAAATTTGCGACATGGGTCGCAAATGGGCAATTGTAGTGCGTGATCGCCGGCATGACAGCGGCAATCGCTCTTGCAAAGGGGAAGCGTGCGGCCGGACGCAACAAAAACGCCGCCGTGGCAGGAGCCAGGCGGCGTTACAATCCTGAAGCAGCGGCAGGGACGCGCTGCCTCGAAAAATCAGGCGACGAAGCCGAGACGGGCGGCAGCCATGGCGCCGGTCTGGCCGGGCATGGTGTTGGCCAGGCGCTGACGCTCCAGAGCGGTGGTCAGGTTCATTTCGCGGCGGGCGAAGAGGCGCGTAAAAAGCTTCATGATCATCTCCAATCGGTTGCTCAGACGGGTCGCCTTCGCTTGATGGAGTGGGGCAGCTCGTTTGCTGGCGGTGATATAGGCTTGTGTGAGCGGAAACTAAATCGCAAAAGCGAAACGCTTGATATGAAAAGCGACACCGAATGCGACATGTTTGGGCGGGTGGTCAGGATTTTCGCTTAATTTACAGTCTGTTAGATAGAAATTCGGGCGCTATGCAGCTTGCTCATATGCGCCATGCAGCCGCCGCATGGCTCCTGAATTTGTTTGCATACAAATGAGAAGGCCTGCCGGGCGGGTGGCGCGGCAGGCCTTCAGCACAAGGTACACACGGTTTACTTTGCTCCAGCCCAGGATCCGATGCCATTGCGAATGCCAGTCTTGGTGTCGGATGCCTCGGGCCAGCCGATATCCTTCTGCAGTTCGATCGGCAGGGAACGGATGGCGCGTTCGGTCTGGTAGCGGGCCCGGGCCGCGCTGAATTCGGTCGCGATGCGGCCGAGGGACGACAGGATAGACATTTCTTTCTCCTTTGCGCCGGAGAATCCCCGGCAGCGGCTGTTTACGTCAGGTCTGTTTCCAGCTTCACTTCATGTCGATTGCGGGACTGTGTCGGGGTCGTTTCATGGCTGCTTATGGCAGCATCCTCAATCGATGCAGTTGACTATGCTCCCGATCTCATGTTCAATCAAACGAAATGGAATGATGCTTTGTATCAGAAAAATTGAAGGCTGACCGCCATGAACGCCCCACTCAATCATCCGCTGCCTTTGCTCGATCTCGATGTTTTGCGCACTTTCGTGGCGATTGCCGAGACCGGCAGCTTCACCACGGCCGCCAACGCCGTCTTCCGGACGCCGTCGGCGGTATCGATGCAAATCAAGAAGCTGGAGGACATTCTCGGCCGCTCGGTGTTCGCGCGCGACGCGCGTTCGGTGACGCTGACAACCGATGGCGAAATGCTGCTCGGCTACGCCCGTCGGCTGCTGTCGATCAACCGCGAGGTGGTGTCGAAATTCATCATTCCAGACATTGTCGGCGTGGTTCGTCTGGGCTCCCCGGACGATTATGGCGAGCGCGTGCTGCCGCATGTGCTGAAGCGTTTCGCGCAGTCGCATCCCTCGATCGCGGTCGACGTCACCATCGACCAGAGCAGCAATCTGCGCCGGCGCATGGACGACCGGGCGCTCGACATCACGCTGTTGACGAATTCCTACAAGACCAGCGCGCTGGGCGCCGAGGTGCTTCTGACCGAACCGATCGTGTGGGCAGGCGCCAAGGGCGGTTGCGCGCATCTGCGCGAACCGCTGCCCGTATCGCTCTGGGAAGAGGGCTGCGCCTGGCGGGCCGGCGCGCTCGATGCGCTGGGGCGCGAGGGCCGCAACTACCGTGTCGCCTATATGAGCGCGCATACGGCCGGTCAGCGCGCCGCCATCATGGCCGACCTCGCGGTCGCGCCGCT